>NZ_JBHNYL010000002.1:0-518038 GCF_054960735.1 Pseudoalteromonas sp. RWi3 | reverse complement strand
ATATACAAAAAAACAAAGCCAGCGTTTGCTGGCTTTTTTATGTTATTGCACTGTACTTCATAACAATATTGCAAAAACTTTAACAAATTAAATTTTTTATAATCAATAATATACAAGCAATACTCACATTTATTTAAATTAATTTTAAATTTCCTGCATCCAATCAAACCTCTCCCCCGTTATTAGCTATGAATATAATCTAAAACTAAAGGAAGAAATCATGAAAGTATTAACTCCGTCCATTTTAGCAGTTGTAGTATGCAGTACCTTAGTGAGCGTCCCAAGCGAGGCTTCTAGTCATCGCGAAGCACCAAACATTAGTCGCTTTCCAACATTAGACTCAACCGACTTTTATGCATTTAATAGTTATGAGCAAGGCCGAGATGACTACGTGACATTTATTGCCAACTATATTCCATTGCAAGATGGTTATGGCGGTCCAAATTATTTCGCCATGGATCCAGATGCCACTTATAGTATCCATATTGATAATGATGGCGATGCTGTTGAAGATATTACCTTTGCCTTTAACTTTAAAAGCATGTTGCCAAATGATAATAATGGCGTAGCGTTAACAGTGGGTCCTGCTGATAACCAACGTACCGTTGCAGTGCCTTTAAAAAATGTGGGTGGTGTCTCTTCTGGTGATAACTCAGCGGTTAATTTTAGCGAATCATACACTATGAGCATGATATCAGGCCCTATGCGCACCGGCACAAAGACGATGCTCACTAACAGCAGCACCAATACCAACGAGTTTGGTAAGCCTCTTGATTACATTGGTAATAAAACATTTAGCTCGATGGATGGCTACAAAACGTATGCCGACCAATTTGTTTATAATGTAGCTGTTCCTGGCTGTGATGCCATGGCAAAAGTATTTGTTGGACAGCGTAAAGACCCATTTGTTGTAAACCTAGGTAAAACATTTGATTTGGTTAACTACGTTCCAGTAGAAGGTGATAGTGCACCTGGTGCAGGAGATGGTGAAGGCTTTCCAGGTGGCATAACACAAAGTATGGATAATGATGACCTTAAGGATAAGAATGTAACCGCCATTGCTGTTGAAGTTCCTAAGGCATGCGTAACCGGCGAAGGAAATGGCACTATTGGATCATGGACTACTGCAAGCTTACCGCAAGCACGCATTTTAAATCCAAATGCTAAATTTGCTAACAATGCAGCCAACGGCGGTGCGTTAACGCAAGTATCTCGATTAGGTAACCCACTAGTCAACGAACTTGTTATTGGTTTAAAAGATAAAGACACATTTTCAACATCGCAACCAAAAGATGACGCACAGTTTATAGACTATGTGACACACCCTTCATTACCTGAGCTACTGAATATTCTCTTTAAAGATGCAGTAAATACAACGCTTGGCGCTAACCTAGAAACACTTGCTCCAACTAACTTTCCTAGAAATGACCTAGTTACAGCATTTTTGACTGGTTTCCCTGGCGTTAACCAATTAGCAACGGTCACGGGCGCCGAAATGCTGCGCCTAAATACGGCTATTGCCGCAAAAGCGCAAGCCGATCAATCTGCTTTTGGTGTTGCTGGTGATGATTTAGCGGGTTTCCCAAATGGTCGTCGCCCTGGTGATGATGTAGTCGATATTGCCCTGCGTGTTGTTATGGGCCGCCTATGTTACCCAGTGCCTGTAAATGGCACAGATACTGATTTAGGGCTGTGTAGCAGTGATGATGCGAGTATTGGTAACGTGCCATTTACAGATGGTGCACCACTTGACGCAACGATGATGGACTCAACTTTCCCATACCTAGCAACACCACTTGCAGGGTCTAAATAAGGAGAAACTCATGCAACAGTTAAAATTATCACCCGTTGCAGCACTACTCGCTGTAGTGATGCTTACAGGCTGTAACACCGATGATGACAAAAAAGACATAGAGCCACCACCAGTGGTGAATAAAGCACCTACCGCATCTGCAGATATGGTTACAACACAAACCGAAGTAACCATTGAAGATATGCTACAAGGTACTGATCCTGAGGGTGATACGCTGACATTTAGTTTAGTCACTGAACCTATGCTGGGCATGGTTGTAGTTAATACTGATGGTAGCTATGTTTACACACCGAATGCAGAAGCAACTGGCGCAGACAGTTTTACTTTTGCTGTAAGCGATGGTGTCAATGAACAAGTAACAGCCATGGTTGATATTACAATTGAAGTACTGGAAGTTGACTTTGCTCAGTTTAGTCGTGCTGCGTTTAATCAAGCGCCTACAGACAAGCCGCTAAGTGTTAACGGACGTACCTTTACTAATGCCGATGCAAAAGTCAATTATGACGACTTGCTGACGGATAATTAAGCTTTTTAATACCAACTTGCAGGCCATGGAAGGCCTTTTTAGGAGACACTATGTTGATTCGTGCCTTTACTTACTTTGCTCTAGTACTTTCACCTTGTTTATTCGCTGAACCAATTATACCTGCCGATAACACCATAATAGCCAAGGCACGCTCTGTTAGTACGGCGATATTGAATAATAATGAGTTAATGGCATTACTCATTACAACGCAGCAAGTAGGTCAAACAGAATTACGCCAAGGGCTGTTAAAATCACAATTAGAATTGCGCTACAAACAATCTAAAACACCCGATATTGGTTACATGTACGCTCGTGTTTTACAACGTGAACATCAATTTGAACACGCATTGAGTATTACTCAAGCAGTATTACAAAAAGACCCCCAACACGTTAATAGCCATTTACTACAAGCAAATATGTTGATGGTACAAGGCAAATTCACCGCAGCAAAACAACAATGCTTAAATCTTGTAGGCTTAGCACCTATGGATGTAGTAAACACATGTGCATTAGATGCATTAAGCCAAGATGGCCAATTAACACAAAGTTATCAAAGCTTAAAGAATAGTATTGTTATTAATAAGCAAAATGAAACCACCCGTCATGTGCTTGGTGAGATGGCGCTTAGGCTTAATAAACCAAAAGCAGCATTGGATCATATTCGCTCAATTGAGTTAAATACAGCCCCTGTCAGTTTGGTTGTATTGTGGGCTGATATTCATTTAGCTTTAGGGTCTTATCAAAAAATACTGAACTCTTTACCTTCACTAACTCACGATAATGAAAATTTAGAAGATGCATTATTACTTCGTTTAGCGATTGCCGAGCGAAACAACACAAAAAACCCACAAACTCAATGGCAAACTCTTATGTCAAAACGCGTGCAATTAAGAGAACTGCGCCAAGATGTATTTCATGCCAGCGATCTTGCTCGTTATTATTTAGACCTTGATCAACAGCCTGATAAAGCACTTTATTGGGCAAAAATTAATTGGCAACAGGCAAAACTACAAGTAGACCAACAGCTGTTGGCACGCGCGCAAGGAGCAACATTATGAAATATTACATCCACAGTCTTCTGTACAGTGTGTGCCTATTGCTCAGTAGCGCCGCTTTTGCTCATCAACTTAGTACCAGCTATCTCAGTTTGAATAAAATTGAAACATCCGAAACACTTTATAAATTTAGCGGTACATGGCAGATCCCACTGATTGATTTAGAACATAAAATTGCGTTCGACCTTAATCAAGATGGCAATATTGCTTGGTATGAAATCACCGCCAAGCGTGCAGCCTTAAATGAATTTATGAATGCCTCAATCAAGGTAACATCTATTGACGAACAAGCGTGCCTTGTCCAAAGTATCAACGACTTAAAGCTTGATAATCACTTTAACCAACCGTATGTTGTGCTGCCCATAAACATAAACTGTGCTGAAAAAGACGCGATAATACTTACATACAGTGCATTTTTCGATATTGACTCAAATCACAAACTCATCACCACAGTGAACTCGCAAACACGTGTCATAAGTGCTGATCAAACAACACAAGCGTTCGATTTTACCAGCACCAGTTACCTCGAAACATTTAAACAATATGTCTATCAAGGGATATTACATATTTGGCTAGGCCTTGATCATATTTTATTTTTAATTGCGTTATTGCTTACCTGTGTATTAGTCAGAAAAGATAGTAAATGGCAGGGAATAACATCAAAAATTGCTATTTTTAAGCATACCGCTTGGATAGTCACAGCGTTTACCTTGGCTCACTCTATTACATTGACGGCAACCGCAATGGAGCTGCTTTCACCTAATAGCCGATGGGTTGAATTTGGCATAGCTATTTCAGTATTATTTGCTGCATTAAATAATATCTGGCCATTGGTATTACGTTTAGGCTGGATCACCTTTGCATTTGGCTTACTACACGGTATGGGATTTGCGGGCGTTCTGGGTGAACTCGGTTTATCAAACGACTATCAATTGCTCAGTGTGTTAGCATTTAATTTAGGAGTAGAAATAGGCCAGTTAGCTATTTTAGCCGTTACTTTACCACTACTAATAAGCTGTAGAAAATATGCTGTATATCAAAAATGGGTGATGCCAGCGGGCTCACTTATTATCGCATTGATAGCAGTTCAATGGTCTATAGAACGAATTTGATAAATAAAACAAAGCGATGGGGTAAGCCCATCGCTTTAATATTGCCTAGCTTTTGCCTAACCTAGGGTTTGTTGAGCTTAGTAAAAACTCACTGAATCTTTTTAACTTTAATAGCTAAATTATCGACTAAACACCCATGTTTTGAGCTGTTAACGCGATAAAACTGGCTGTCTTCATTACCTGAAAGAACAACAGAAAACTCATCTTGTTGCGCTGTCGCTTGGGTATCTTTGGTTAAACACATGGCCTGCGTTAACGAGCGCAGCTTAGTATCACTAAAAATATTGGTAAATCGCTGCATAGGCAGTGGGGGTATCTTCATTGCGGGTAATGCTTTTGCAATTGTTTTGTCATTAATACTAAAGCCATCCTTAGTTATATTCACACGTGTCCCTGCAGGCCAATACGAATAATTAAAACTATCTGCATTGTGTGGTTTATGTAAATAAACAACACCATTTTTACCAATCACTGTCATTAATTTAGTACTACCAGAGTTAATGACCACCAACGCAGTTGTTTCATCGACACCAAACCCATGTGGCTGTTTTGTCGCATCTAACAACGTTGCTAAACGTGCTGTGCGATCACGTTCACTAAAGTGGGTATCCAGTATACCGAAGTTAAAACTGCCAAGGCCACCCTCGCCTTGGTAGGTTAATGAGTCACCAGATAGGCCTTTATCACAGTCAGTAGTGCAACGTTCACTCGGTGCTGATTCAGCAAAAGCCCCATCACGCAAAGCACTAAGGCTTGTGCCGTTGGTGATCATCGCCACCTGCCCATATTGATTTTTACCACCACTTTGAATCGCTGTTCCGGCGCTTGTTCCTACCAACAACGGGCGTGAGCGTAATACCTCTGTCCACGGGTAAGGTTCTCCAGCATCATCAAATAATACTTTGCGCGTTAAACTTTGGTCACCGCCATTGAGCATTACACCTGTTGCCGACCCAATTACATTAACCAAATTTTCAACACCTAGCTCGCACAGCGCCAACTCTGCTTTGATACGATCGGGGTAGATAACATCACGATTATACACATTCATGGTTTTTTCGCGGATACTCGCCAATTGCGCGCATTGTCCGCTGGTAATCGCCTTTGCAAGTGCCGGTGTTAACGCCAGCCACTTAGAGGCAACACCATCAAAATCAAGTAACCCTTCATAAAAGTCTGCTGATTCATAAGGGTCGCGGCTAGAAGCTGTAATAGCTAAAAAGCTCGGCTTAGTTGCACTTAATTTTGCAGTAGCCGATATAAAATCTAAAATATCATTAGCCGCAGTTTCACTATTCAGTGTGGTATTAACGACTTCTTTAAGGCGCACTTGCTGGGCATCAATAACTGGAATTTCAATACTATCCATAACAAAGTTATACTCAGCATCGGTTAGTTGATTAAGTAGTGCATTATCTAAGTCTCGCCAAGCCCATAGCAGGTCGCTTTTAGTGTATGGTGAAGGGTGTTGGCGCGCCATTTTAGCTAAAACCTGCAATGTTTTATTGTGATATCCTGCATTATCGTTAGGCCAATTTAATTTAATTTGATTTAATGTTTCGCGGGTTAACTGATATTGGTTAGCGTTTTTACCACTTAACTGCTTTTTATCTTGGCAATTGTTTGGGCTCATGCTTGAACATGTTGTTAAAGCACCCCCCACTAAAACCAAGGTCTGATTTTTTTCATTTGCAGATGTCGTGGAAGAATATGAAGCTAAAATCAGCAAAGATGCTGCCAAAAAACCATTAAAAGGTTTAACCCTAAATTGTTCCTGAAAGATTTCCATAATGTTACTCGCATGTAAAATATAATGATAAATAGCTTGCAGTCAGTCTTTATGCTTGCTATAAAAAAAGGAACTTTAAAATCGCGAGTAAGCTAGCACTCAATAACTAGCTTTGTCAAAAACCTTTTGGATTGGAATTATGTTTAAAAACGCAACATCGCTTTGTACATATTTCTACTCTCCTCACTACCTTTCGGAGTGGTTTGACGAGTAGCCACACCTCACATTATCGTGAGGGGCTAACTGTGTCTAAACATCACTGCCCTGTCTGAAACCAATCAAATTTAAAGCAAATAAAGACTAATTAACGTTAGTTTTAGCAGCGCTTTGCAGTTGCTATTAATTTTGCCACAAATCGATTGGAAAAATCATAATAAAAATGAGCAAGCTGCTGTATTTAAAGCATGTTTTGACTCTTGAATAAGACAAAAGGTAAATTAATATGTTTCGTCAACTAACTATTGCAGCGGCAATAAGCGCATCGCTTTGCCCTGTTGCTACTGTGTATGCACAAGAAAATGGTGAATCAACAAACATTGAACGAGTAGAAATTACAGGATCGCGCTTAAAAGGCGTCGACCTTGAAGGTACAATCCCACTAACAGTATTAGACCAAGACGCAATAAAGCGCTCAGGGGCAAATACTATTCATGAGTTATTAAAAGACTTATCAGTATTTAAAGGCGGCAGCGGCACCTTTTCAACCTCAGAAAGTGGCGGCACCTCAACCTCAACACCGGCTGGCCAATCTGCTGCAAGCCTTCGTGGTATGGGCCCTTCAGCAACATTAACGCTTATTAATGGTCGTCGTGTTGCCCCCAGTTCTTTTGCTGCAGGCACTGAAAACTTCGTCGATGTAAACTCTATTCCACTGGCTGCTATCGAGCGTATTGATATTTTAGCCACGGGTGCCTCAGCTGTTTATGGTGCTGATGCCGTCGCTGGCGTAATCAACTACATCTTAAAAGATGACTTTGAAGGCGCTGAAATAAATACCTCTTTAGGCAACAGCTTTAATAGCCACGATGAAGGTAAAAAACAACTAAACCTAGTTTATGGTACTAAAATTGGCGACAGTAACTTAACCGTATTTGCCGACATTTATGACCGAAACGCATTTAAAGCAACAGATCGTGATTATACGGCATCGCCTTCACTGGTTAATGGCTATTCGTATTTACCAAAACTCGAAAACTCACCAAACATTTATTATTTCAGCAGCCGTGATGGTAATGAGTTACCGGCTCCAAACTGCAAAACTGAGCTAGTCACTACTGAATTTGGTGAACAAATATGTGCCTACTACCCAAATCAAGACGATTATTTGGATACGCCATTTGAAAGTTTATCAACTGGATTCATGTTTAACAGCAATGTGGGTAAATTTGATTGGCACACTGACTTTTTCTACAGTCAAACAAAGTCTAAAGCCTATTCGTCTCCATCACCAATCAATCAAATCAATGATGATGACGGCCCGTTTATTTTAGAAGATGCACTATTTATTTATGATAATGCTGACGGCAGTAATGACTTGATGGATCAGCTCTATATTGACCCATTTGACACCCAAGCGGGTCGCGAGGTTTATGGTTTTGGTTTTGATGCACGCTTTAACGCCCCACGTACAGTGGAAGTTGAAACCAAGAATTTTCGTTTAGTGAGTAGCCTTGCTGGCGATATTGGTGATTGGGGCTGGGAGTCTGGCGTAACGTTCTCTCGCTCAAGTTCAGAACAAGAAGCCATTGATGGTGTATACAATCGTTATCAATTTCATGGTGCGATTACAGGTGAGCTATGTTCAGACGGCACACTGGCAAGCTATGATGGCGAAAATCTTAACTGTGCATCTGGGGAATTACTGCCATTTTATAATCCATTTGTGCAAGGCGATGCAGCGAATGATGCGGTTTTAGCAACAGCACAGGCACGCCCAACACGCAGCGGTGAAAGCACCGTATACGGCTGGGATGCAAACTTTAACGGTGAGCTATTTACCTTTAATGACTTACCCGCTTATGCGTCATTTGGTGTTGAAGCCCGTCGTGAAGAGTTAAGCGACATACCATCGCTTGATTCGCAAGCACGCCCTGAAAACGCCTACCTAGTCGATGTATTTGGTTTTGGTTCAAGCCTATCAGAGGCTGATCGCACTCAATATGCAGCATTCGCTGAGCTGAGTGTGTCATTGACCGACCAGATAGAATTACAAGCAGCGGGTCGTTATGATCATTATGATGACTTTGGTGGAACATTTAACCCTAAGATTGGCCTAAGCTATCGCCCTACTGACTCATTAGTTGTTAGAGGTTCGTGGTCTACGTCATTCCGTGCGCCTTCACTAACCCAAGCGGGTGTTAAATTAAGAACCACCCAATCAACCTTTGATTGCGGTGCAAACCAATCCGTATCAGACCTTTATTGTATGGGAGATGGCACTGAGGTAAGTGTTAACTCACTTGAGCTGGGCAATAGAGACCTTAAAGCCGAAGAGTCTGAAGCAATCAGTGTTGGTTTTGCATGGAGCCCAAGTGTTGATACTAACTTAACAGTTGATTATTGGCAGTTTGATCACGAAGAAGTGATTGATACTAATATGACTGCGGTACTTGATCGTGCCAGCACAGATGCTTCACTTCGTCATTGCGGTATTGTGCCACAAGGACAACAAGGCATCTCTTATGATAGTGAATTGTGTGAAATCAGTGACAACAGCGGATTAAACATAGAACAAGATGGCGCTAATTTAGGCGAAATCTTGGAGAATTATATAACTGAGTTTAATCCGCGAGACGATGAGCTGTTTCTACCATTATTTCGTGATCATGTTATCCCACTTGAAAATACCGGTACTCAAACATTAGCAGGGATTGATATTAAATTTGATCATCGCTTTACACTATCTGGCGGTGACTTAACATTTGCATTTGACGGTACTCACTACCTTGAGTTTGAACGTAATAAACCAGGCTCTGATGCAATTGAAAAACTCATTGGGACCTATCGCTACCCTGAAAATATTGGCCGTGTATCAATCGATTGGGAAGCACAAAGCTACTACCTAAACCTTGGCGCAAATTACACCAGCAGTTATGAAGATGATATTGAAGGGCTTAAAGGCCGTGAAATTGACGAAATTGATGAACTCGGTGAACTTGATTCACAAGGTAACCACCAAGTGGATGATTGGCTAGTATGGGATTTATCAGCAGGTTATTTTGTTAACGATGCACTCGCTATCAGAGTGCGTATAGATAACATTTTTGATAAAGAGCCGCCTAAACTATATGGCTCAAGCCGTGGTTTTGACTCAATAAATCACAATGCCTTCGGCACACGCTACACGCTTAGTGCCAGCTATCGCTTTTAAAGTTACTTGCGGATAGCCGTGCTATCCACTACACCATCCAAATTGCACTCAGTGGCATAACAGTTAAATTGTTGTGCCACTTATTATGAGTGTTAAACTTGTTGGATGCTGATCTTTTTAAGCAATAACCTTCCTTGGTTAAAAGTGAAATTATGAAAAACAAACAATTTACCATGCCTGATGCAAGTATCATCTTGTTATCAGTGGCTGTTATTGCCTACCTGGTCGCCTTATTTATTACACCCGGTTTTTTTAATGCTGAGCAGGGAAGCAACCGAGTTGAACTTGCTCAATACCAACCTGTCACACAGAGCACATCAGCACCTATTTTTGCCGAAGGCGGTGAAATAGGCCTTGCAAATGTGTTATTTGAAGGGCTAGTGTCGGGCGATAAATATGGCGCAACCATAGGTGTAATGGCGTTTATACTCATTACCGGTGGTGCGTTTGGCATTATTATGAAAACGGGTGCAATTAATAACGGCATTATGGCCCTCATTCATAAAACACAACGTGTTGAATGGCTGTTTATCCCACTCATTTTTTTATTATTTTCGTTGGGTGGGGCCGTATTTGGCATGGGCGAAGAAGCCATTGCTTTTTGCATTGTGCTACTCCCTATCATGAAGCAACTAGGCTATGACGCAAAAGTCACGGTCTTAACGACTTACGTAGCAACTCAAATTGGTTTTGCCACCTCGTGGATGAACCCATTTAGCATTGCTATTGCCCAATCTATTGCAGAAATTCCGGTGTTTTCTGGCGCGGGCTTTAGAATGGCGGCTTGGTGTGTATTCACACTGTTTGGCTTAGTGTTTACCGTGCGTTATGCCAATTCAATAAGGCAGACTAAAAGTGAGCAAACACAGTCAAGTAACCAACCAACATTAGATATAGCCGATAAGCTAATTCTATTAACCTTTGTTGCTGGTATTGCATGGGTTATCTGGGGTGTCATGGCTCGCCAGTACTATATTCCTGAACTGGCGGCGCAGTTTTTCTGTATAGGTTTAGTCAGTGCTTGTATTGCCAGTGTGTTTAAAAAACAAAGTGCCAATGAAAGCGCCGATGCCTTTAAACATGGCGCGCAAGAGTTATTACCCGCAGCCCTATTAGTGGCTTTGGCAAAAGGTGTTGTATTGCTTTTAGGTGGCAGCGATTTGAGCACGCCCTCTACACTTAATACGCTTTTGTATTACAGTGCAAGTAGTATCGCTGCAGTGCCTGACTACGTTGCAGCATGGGGAATGTTGTTATTTCAAAGTGTATTTAATTTCTTTGTTTCATCAGGGTCTGGGCAAGCTGCCATCACCATGCCTTTAATGGCACCTTTAGGCGATTTACTCAACGTATCTCGTCAAATCGTGGTACTGGCTTTTCAGTTAGGTGATGGACTCACTAATATACTCATACCTACCTCTGCCAGCCTCATCGGCTGCTTAGGAATTGTTAAATTAGATTGGAGCGAATGGGCGGCCTTTATTTGGCGTTTTACCGCAGCACTTTTTGCATTAGCAAGCGGCTTTATCTTTCTTGCTTATTTTATTAATTATCAATAAAAAGACGTTTATATGTTAACACTTATTTGTGGGGCACACCTTTACACCCCCAGCCCTCATGGGAAAATGGATGTACTAATAGCTGGTACTAAGATCATTGATTTTCAAAAAAAGATAAATATAGACAGCAATACAAATATAAAAGTAATTGACGGTACAGGCTGTATACTCACACCCGGCTTTGTTGACTCACTGGTACATATTACCGGCGGTGGTGGCGAGGCAGGCTTTGCCAGCCGTACACCTGAAATGAACTTAACCGATGCCACCTTACATGGCATAACTACCGTTGTTGCAGCACTTGGTACAGATTCAAGCAGCCGAACGCTCACTAATTTAGTCGCAAAAGCGAAAGGATTAAAAGAGTTGGGCTTGAACGTATTTTGTCACACTGGTTCATACCACCTTCCGGCAAAAACCCTCACGGGCTCTATTACTGATGATTTGATGTATATTGACGAGTTTATTGGTGTCGGTGAAGTGGCCATTTCAGATCATCGCAGTAGCCAACCTACGGTTCAGCAACTAGCAGAACTTGCCGCACAAGCTAAAGTGGCAGGAATGCTCAGCGGCAAAAAAGGCACGGTGAGTATTCATGTTGGCCCTATCGATAGTCACCTCAGCATTTTGCATGATATTGAGCAACAGACGGATATCTCGTTAGCGCAATTTTATCCTACTCACATGAACCGTAATAAAGCCCTGTTAGATGCCGGTATTGACTTTTGCAAAGGCGGTGGCACGATTGATTTTACCACCAGTACCACTGAATACGATTTAGCGAACGGTGAATACGCAGCAGCACGAGCCCTCGCTTATTGTTTAGACCAAGGTGTTGATAAAACAAAGCTAACAATGAGTTCAGACGGCCATGCAAGCCTGCCTATTTTTGATGCTGATTTTAATCTAATTGGCCTAGAAGTAGGTAAAGAAGCGTCCTTACACGATTCTTTTGTAGAAGCTGTAAATGTGTATGGGGTGAGTATTGAAGACGCATTAATGGCTATAACCAGTAACCCAGCCAATGTATTAGGCCTCAAAAAGGGCAATATCGCGATAAACGCTGATGCTGATTTAGTATTAATGGATAGCCAAAGCCTAAAGCCTATACACGTTTGGAGCCAAGGCAGTCTAATGGTAGATAATGGATTTGCAGTGATTAAAGGTCCATTTGAGTAACAAAAGGGGTGATTAACTCCCCTTAATTGAACACCCTTAATTGAATAAGCTGTAACTTTAACAGTCAGATTTGATCAGCTTAACTCAATCAAATCTGACCGTTGCATTTGTAGAATAAAAAGGGACAGGCACATATAGTTTTGAGAAAGATTACGTTATTTTCCCGTTGTGGCTAACACTTACCATTATTTTTTCACTCAGCTTGCTTTAGAGTATTAAGTTTAATCGCTTGGGAGCGACTTCAGGTTATAAAGATAAGCTAGAAATTGAATTCTTTAATTTGTATCAATAACTTAATGGGTTAAATTTTTTAACCTACGCCTTTGTACCATTTCACATCGTTGGTGGCGGCTTGTTGCTTTAACCGTTGTTTACTGCCTGCAAAATTTGAATATTGCTGCCTAAAACGTTGAATTGATTCAAGCCAGTGCGCTTCTTCTATATTCAGAGTGAGCAGCACTTTTGGTACTGCCTTGTTGATATGTCCTTTTTTCTTTGGATCTATGTGGCGACCACTCCAGTCAACTAATTCAATGTAATCGGCTAAGGCAAAAGGGATTGTGTTTTTAATGTGGTTTCCACCAAATGGCTTTAGCTTTGCGGGTTGACTTTCATGCTGAAGAGCCTCTGTGTGTTTGAGGGGTTTATTCTCTTTGACCGTGTCTGTGGTGAAGGCTTTAAAATGCGCTATGCGTTCTTGAATTGAGGTGAAGTCACTGTCTTCAAGCGTGTCAGCTATATTTGCTCTGATAGGGTTCAAATCAACGTAGGCCATGCAGCTGAGCACTGCGGTTTCATCTAGTAATGCTTGTGATTTGTAGCGTCCTTCCCAGTATTTACCTGTGCAGTTATCTTCTTTATTGGCTTCGCGGGCAACGTATTCATTAAGATTTTTCATATACCAGCTGATGTCATACAATCTTTCCCGCCATTTGGCGATAATCTCATTGAAAAAGAGCACACTTGCTTTATCTAGCTGCTCACCGTTTATGTAACGATCAACTAAAACATGCCCATTGTAAAGCTGATACCAGCGGTTAATTACTTCATCATCAGACCAATCAAGTGCTTGACGCCTATTGACGTTAACAACAAGGTGGTAGTGATTGCTCATAACTGCATAAGCTGCAATTTCTATAGCAAATATACTACTTAATAACTTTATCCGATCTATTAGCCACTCCCGACGATGATCAAAGTTTTTACCTGTATATTTATCATCCCCGCACAAAAACGCTCGCCTAACACATCGTGAGATTAAATGATAATAAGATGTGGATGCTAAATCAATCAGCTTTTTTCTTGCGCGAGTCATAAAATATCAACTTTATTTAAACTGTATATAACAACAGTAGTTGATACATTGAATTATGCAAAAAAAATGTGTCTGTCCTGTTTTACTATTAGATCATAGTAACCCAGTGGTTTCAAGGTTAAAATACAATCAGATTTGTATAGTAGGATATGTTTCTAAAAAGAGTAATTCTACAGCCTCAACGCCCTGTTAACAGGCAAAATACAGTTGGCTAAAATAGGAACGAAGTGACAAAAGCCAACTGTATTTTGTCCTTGTTTAACAGCTTGTTATACGCACGTTAAATTGACCAGAAATAAGCAATTATGAATGCTATAAAAAAAGACAGTATAGTTGCCTTTATATTCATGTGTTCGACTTTATATCTGGCCACACTTAAGAAAGTAGGCCCTATATTAACCTGTATATCTTCATTAACAATAATATCAGTAACTAAGATGTCATATGCTGAACAAATCGACTGGGCCGATTCTTGTGATGCTATTCCTGATTTTTCAATACGCTGAATTGTCCTTAAACTAATTCCTGAAACATCAGCAAGATGAGACTGACTCCATGCTTTGGATTCTCTTAATTTCTTTAACTTCTGTATGTCTAATTGCATTTCCATAATTATTTCCTAAAAGATAAAAACCTTAATCATTATCGTAAGAAAATACCTCTATTGATACGTCATCTATGTGACATTCACCGGCGTTAATGTGACACCAACGCGTCAAGTGCGTATAACATCTTATTGAACACCATTTTGGTGGTTTATAACACACCAAAACGGCGTATATTACATAGCCTGATAATTTCACCAATAATTACTTTTGTAAACAAGTAATTAAAGTAGCATGAATTCAAAGCTCGCTATTATGCACCAAAACGGCGGTTAATAATGTTATCGGACAAAGTTAGGCTCCTACTCAAAGAAGTAAGAATAAATTTAACTTTTCAGTGTCCGGTTATCACTTAAAGCTGCCTGCCAAATGAGGCCCTGACCTTTTCATCCAAACTGTAAGACAGGTGTAATCTACTACACCTTAATTTATATCACTTAAGGTGTTTTTGAGACCAGTAATTGCTCTACTCTAACGCCTTCTACATCCACTACTTCAAATTTAAAGCCAGCGTAGTTAATAAACTCTGCTCGTTTTGGAATGCGCTTCATTGAGTAAATTAGAAAACCAGCAACGGTTTCATAGTGCATTTGTTCTGGAAACTCATCAATTTCGAGCACTTTAGCCAACTCTACCACAGGGGTTAAGCCATCTACCAACCACGAACTTTCGTCGCGCGCTATAATCAACTCATCACCTGTGTGGGTTATTAAATCGCCCATAAACCCTTTCATTAAGTCTTTAACGGTCACAATACCGACCACCAGCGCATATTCATTCACTACTACAGCAAAGGGTTTTGCAGCACCTTTAAATGCGTTTAATGCTTCAGATAAACTCAGTGTTTCTGGCAAGTAAAAAGTGTCTTTTTCGAGTAAACCTTCGTTGATGTTGGCCGCTTCACCTTTAAGCACCTGACGTAAGATATCTTTAGACTCAACAGAACCAATAAGTTTATCCAAATTACCATTGCACACTAAAAAGTGATTATGCGGGTGATCAATAATCTTGCTGGCTATATCTGCACTGGCCTCTTTAATATCAAAATAAACTATTTGATCGCGTGGTGTCATCACACTGGATAAAAAGCGCGCTTCAAGGTCAAACACGTTACCAATTAAGTTATATTCTTGTTGTTGCAAGCTGCCATATTCAGCGCCGGCATCCATCATTGCCACAATGTCTTCCGTGGTAACAATATCTTCACGCTCTGCGGGTACTTTAAACAACTTTAAAATAATATTTGTTAGACCATTAAAAAACATGACCAGTGGTGTCAGTGCAAACGTCACCCAGCGCATGAGTGTAACAAGCCTTACCGCTACGGCTTCGGGCATAATCATTGCTAAGCGCTTTGGCATTAAATCGGCAAATAAAATAAACAAGGATGTAATCGTAAAAAATGAAATGATAAAACTAATTTGAGCTAGTAATGGGCCTTGATAAACCATGACTAAAACCCGTTCAACATACGGAGATAACGCTTGTTCGCCGACAATACCGCCTAAAATTGCAATCGCATTGAGCGCAATTTGAATCATGGCAAAAAAGGCACCGGGTTGCTCTTGCAGTTTTAATACCGCTGCTGCGTTAGCACTTCCTTCATCCGCCATAACCCTTAGTTTTATTTTGCGCGAAGCCGCGATTGCAATTTCTGACATAGCAAACAACGCACTGATCAAGATCAATAAACCAATCCCGATTAAATCACCCATTTATTACTCCAACAAGATGCGCTTTCATCAATAAAAGCTGCTGAATTATAGGCTCTTTTGAACCCAGATCAACAACTATTTATAAATATAAAAACAAACAAAAACAACCACTTAAATAATTTAGTTTATTTCTGAAAATACGCGGGTTAATTCTTCTTTAGTGGCAACATCTAGTTGTTTATGGCAAGCGAAATAAAGCGCTGGCTGCGTAACTTGGAGCTTTAGTACTGCCTTGAGGTTGTCTTTTACGGCGCTTCTACTGTGTTCATACTCTACACGCTGCTCAGGCAGAATGACTAAGTCAATGCTGTTTTTTCGACTGCTGACAATATTAAAAATATTATCGAAGCTATCTATCAGTAAAAGGTTTTTACCCTCTTCAAAGCCTTGTGATAATAAGTAATGATGACTGTAATTGTCTTTAAGAACAGCAATACGGTATTGCTTTGCCTGCTCTAAGTTATCAAGCGTAATAGCTTTTGAGTTTAATGAATATAGATAAGTGTTTAGGTCTGACAATTTAGCAATCCAAACTAACTTGTCTTCTCGTCGTTTGGAGCGTGAAATAGAAAATATGCAGGTTTGCGGATCGCGTATCGCAGTGTTGTAGGCGGTGCTCCAGCTGTGAACTGTAATGTTGTAATCAAGCGAGGAGTTATCAAGCACTTTACGAACTCTGTCGTACACATGCCCGGTTAACTGATTATTGTGATCGAGGTATTGTGCTGGTGGGAAGTTTTCAGTTACTACCGTTAGCTTAGCAAAACACAGTGAACTAAAAAAAACACATAATAAATAGATCCATTTATTCACTACAACCCCACTTTACTTAATTGTTTCATCATTATTTGTTGATGACTAATTAAATATAGCGTCAATTAACTGATAAGTGAATAGAAAACAGGCTATAAAGCCTGTTTTAATTTTAATAATCTGAATAAATTAGCGGTTCATTGCATTAATTAAAAATGCTGAGATTTTAGCACCTTCCCTCAACGTTGTTTCTGAGCTTGATTGACCCACTAAAGAGCTGTCAGTAAATGGCGCAATTTCCATCATGTCAGCACCTGTAATTGGGAACTCGTCTGCAAGAGCAGACAATATATCAAGCGCATGTTGTGGTGTTAAACCATTGCCTTCAGGTGTACCAGTAGCAGATGCAAACTCTTCATCAAGTGCATCAATATCAAAACTTACATAAAGCTCATCGACATTATCTGCTTTTAACTGTGCAATTACTTCATTGGCAATATCTTGCGCGCCACGCTCGATAATTTCGTGCGCCCAATGTTGCTTAATACCAAACGTTGACTCCCAGTGCTCTTTAGGTTTACCACTTGAGCGAATACCAAACTGAACCAAGTTCTTTGGCGCAGGTAAATACTCTAGAATATGTGTGCACCATGAGCCAAAACATAAATCGATACCTAAGCGTTCAACAAGTAAGTCTGTATGCGCATCAAAGTGAATGATTGCTGTGCGTTTACCCTGCTCACGCTTTGCTTTTAGGTATGATTTAGTTAATGGGTAACTAATTGAATGGTCGCCACCTATACCAAAAATACCTTTGTCTGTATATGTAGCATAAAAGCTGTCGCACACATCTTCAGTGATTGACAAAGGGCTAACATAATAATCACTGTTAGGGTTGTCGTATAAGGCTTTTTGGCAATTGCTGATGGTTGCTTCATTCAAATATTTATCGTGTAATAAATGTGGAATAACGCGTACATCACCTAAATCAAACGATTTCGCTTGTGGTTGTTGATCAATCAGGGTTGAGCGTAAAAACAGCGGGCCCCAATTTGCGCCGCGCAAAATACCACCGCCACAATCAGAGCTAATGCCAAGCATAACCGCTTTGTGTGGGCTATCTGAAAGAGTATCTAAAGAGTCACGCCATAATGGCTCAACGTTATCTTCTTGACCATAAAGCTTGTTACGTAACGCAGCTTTACGTTCTTTGGCTGTATTAACCGTAAAAACACCATCACCAGGTGGGCATAAACAGTGCTCAACTTTACTTTTGAATGTTTGCCATTGTGTGCTCATTTCGATTCCTTAACTGTATAATTGCGTAATTATGCAAAAAAGCATTGTTGCAAATAAGTTTAATAAAATTTTAATATTGCGGATTTACACGGTTTAATCTACTTAGACTGGTTTCGTTTTTACACTGTGAAAAACAAAAATATCATTTAATATCAGTAAATTAAACTTTACTACCATACAACACATTAATTCAACTAAAGTGCATTAGGTGAGTGATATAGTGTCTGTTTAGACAAGTCAACCTTTGTAAAATTGTTGATATAGCGCTATGTGATTGAATATTCATAGAGAATGAATAAATTCAGTAAAGCATGCTTACTAACTTTTCGCGCAATACCGCCTTTGAACGGTAAGCTCGCAATTAATTAGTACCGCACGGTTTAGAGTAGTTTAGCCACAAACGGACATCCGTCCTGTACTTAGCTATCTTTAATCGTAATGATGCTAGATTGACAACAATTCTCTATAAATTTAGCGTTGTTAAACGTTAATTATAAAAAGTAATAATAAGGTAGCACCAATATGGAAAAGGTATTTCACCTAGGACTTACTCGCGATGACTTGCTAGGCGCAACATTAGCAATTGTACCAGGCGATCCTGATCGCTCTGCTCGTATTTCTGAACAGTTAGAAAACCCACGTTGCTTAGTTCGCACCCGAGAGTTCCATGCTTATTTAGGCACACTCAGTGGTCAATCAGTGGTTATTTGTTCAACAGGTATTGGTGGGCCATCTACTTCAATTGCAGTAGAAGAACTCGCTCAACTTGGTATAGATACATTTTTGCGTATTGGTACAACAGGTGCCATTCAGCCGCATATTAATGAAGGTGATATTTTAATTAGCCAAGCATCTGTTCGCTTAGATGGTGCAAGCCAACACTTTGCACCGCTTAGCTACCCCGCGGTATCTGATTTTTTTGCAACACAAGCAATGGTAACGGCATGTAATAACTTGGGTATTGATTTTCACATTGGTATTACCGCATCAAGCGATACGTTCTACCCAGGTCAAGAGCGTTATGACACTTACTCAGGCTACGTACCTAAAGCATTCCAAGGTAGCTGTGAAGAGTGGCAAAAGCTCGGCGTTATGAATTACGAAATGGAATCTGCCACATTATTTACAATGTGTGCAGCATTAGGACTTAAAGCGGCGTGCGTTGCGGGTGTGTTAGTAAACCGAACTCGTCAAGAAATACCAAACGTAGACCACGGCGAGATTGAGAAAAAATCCGTTGCCGTGGTACTTGAAGCCGCCAAAGTACTACTTAACCTGAACTCTGGTTAAGAGGTGTACTAATGTATTGATATTTAATCACAAATATATTTATTAGTCTCCAGCCGGAAACTTTTAGCGTTAACAAGGCGAATTTACGCGTCAATAGCTGGCCTATTGCAAGTAAATTCAACGCAGTTAGCGTTGAAAGTAGCCGCTGGAGATAGATTTATTATCCAGAGTTCAGGTTACTTAGTAAGTCGTAAACTATAGGTTTCTAAGGCTGGTAAGTTAGCATAACTTGCCAGCACAGCCTCACTTACTTGCTGCTGATTCTCAACACCTTTGGTCTGCACTAACTCTATCTTCTGAATTGTTTCAGTATGCATACGTAAACCAGCTAAATACAACTGACTAATTGCGCTTTGCAGTGGTGCAAGGCTTGGACTATAAGCGGCATTTTCAGCGTAACGACCATAAAAGCTCCCCTGTTCAAACGTGGTAATTTTTACAGCGCTGAAATTTTTTGTATAAGGCACATACGCATTTAATGCAGCATCGATTAAGGTGTCACATACCCCATTTTGACCGACTACACTTTGTGTAATTGGAGCGGGGTTAAATAAGCTGTACTCATTGCCTAGATCAGTGGGCCCAAACGCAGCGGGTAATAACTCATTGAGTTTATAATCTTGGCTTGGTAGCAAAATATCAAAGGTACTAGCATCTGCAAGTTCATTCATAAACTGACGGCAATAACCACAAGGCGCATCACTGATTGCTATTTTCACAATCGATTTAGCCCCATTAAGCCATGCATTATTAATCGCTGACTGCTCAGCATGCACCACTAAACTCAATGGTTGATTTGTAAACTCTACATTGGCGCCAAAATAAAAGTTTACCTGCTCATTCTCATCAAGGCCAAGTACGACGGCCCCAACAAAAAAGTGTGATACAGGTGCTACTGCAAACAAAGATGCTATTGGTAAACATGCTTTTAGCAGCTGCTCTTGTGTAAGTGAATATTCACTACAAAGATTATTTATATCGTCGGTAGTCAGCCTACCTCTTTGTAATTTTACTTGATTGAACAACGCATCGCGCTTTGGTTCATCAAATAGATACGTGTGCCCTGTTATTGAATTTATAGGCGAAGAAGATGTTGATGAAGTCATAAACACATTTTACTTATCTAATGGCTTCATAGTGTAAAATGTTCAGTCGCTAATTACCAGATTGATTTTCAAGCCATGCCTTTGCACTTCTAAAACATTCAAAGTTTTCAGCGGTGATATTAAAACGTTTCGCTTTTTGTAAAAATAAATCGTGCATAAATCCATCAAAACTAACCACTCTTGCGACTGTACAATGTTTTAGCCAATTTGAAATCACAGGCATTATATTCAATAAATCACTCGCAGGAAAACTATGTGTTACCTCAGATACATCAACAAGTAACTTGTTGCTGCCATACATAGCAACATGTTGTTGCGCTATTTGATAAAAATTAATCACATCCTGTGCTGACGCGTTCCCTCGCAATGTCATCATAATTAATGATGTAGATGCATCAAATGTGATGCATGTTGAAATATTTGACATTAAACGGCTCGGTCGATTTAAAACAGGTTAAACTAAATAAGAAGAGCTCTTATTTAACAAGGCGAGTATTTTAGTTTTTTATTAGCTTTAGTCAAGATATATCATACCAACAGGTCAGACCAGGGCTTTAAAACATAAAAAAGTACTAATTTTCTTAAGCGAAATTAAGAATATTCTGAGGTTTAACGAGCCCCATACACTTTATAATGAATCTAACTTTATTAATGATTGGTGTAAACGGTGATATTTTATGCGAAGAATTGTGTTTCTGTTTACCCTTTTGGTTTGCATTTTCCCCGCAATTGCTACCCCATTAGACAAAGACGAGTTTGAAAAATTACGAAATGAAATTCGTGATGACTATGCACAGAGCCCTCATACCGCAGTGGCGAGCTTAAACGAATACTTAAACAGCGACAACTTTACGCCTGATCAGCGACTAGTTTTACTAAACTACAAAGCATGGTTTCAACTTGAAGCAAAACAGTTTGCAGAAGCGATGCAAACACTCGTTATCTATAAAAACCTAGCCGAAAAATCCTCCAAACGTGGTGTGATGTATGGGTATTACAATATATCTGCCGGCATTTATATAGAGCTAGATTTGCACCAACTTGCCCTTGAGCATTTATCTGAAGCACTTGAGTATGCTGCCCTATTGAGTGATGACATAACAAATCAAACACTTAACAATATAGGCACCGTATACCTAGATCTCAATATGTTAGACGAGGCCGAAACTACATTCAGGCGCTACTTAGATTATTTAAAACAATCCAATAAACCATTAGATAATGCAATAGCAACCTATAACCTTGTTGAAACACTGATTGCTAAAGAGCAATACGCTGAAGCAAAATCCCTTCTTGAAGACATTATTCAGTTAAAGCTACAAAATAAATTTGATTATTTATTAGGTGAAGCCTATTTGCTAATGGCAAAAATAGAGCATGCTGAACAACAATACAAAGATGCGCTATCATCGCTCAATCAATCCTTAGCAGTTTATACTCGCCAAGATTTAGTACATGGCCAAAATGAAGTGCATTTAGAGTTAGCAAAAATCTATAATGCAACGGGACTTATTGACCAAGCCGTCCATGAGCTTAAGTTAATAAACAGCCGCGATGCTGATTTATCATTTGTTGCAGAAGTTTATCAATTTCAATCCTCTTTTTATGAATCTAGAGGGCTTTACCAACAATCGATTGAGTCTTTCAAAAAATATTCTGAGATTCAAACACAGCTTATAAAGCGACAAGCTGATGTAAACCTTGCAAAAGCACTTGCTCAAGCTGATTTAAATGAAAAAGAAGTTGAAATTGCTGAGCTAACTAGAGAAAAACAATTAAAAACCGTACACGCAGATTCTTTTAAAAGACTGGCACTGACGATTACTATTTCATTGCTTGTTATTTGCATAGGTTCATTTTTTGCGTTAACTAACATTTACAAACGCAAACAACACCTTGCACGTACCTTAGTTCAGCTAGAAAAAACCCAAACAAGCCTTGTTGAAGCTGAAAAAATGGCAGCGTTAACAGCTTTGGTTTCGGGTATTGCGCATCAACTTAATACACCTATCGGTACAGCAACAACGGCAATTTCTTTCATTAGTGACAATCTACAGCAACTTGATTGTAAATTTAAAAATAAAACTTTAAGTACTAAAGACTTTAACCAGTTCATTATTAACACTGATCAAGCCAAAGATTTAGTGATCAGTAATATTAATCGATTAGCCAGCATGATTGAGCAATTTAAAGCGTTGAACGTGGCTAATGCTATACTAAACCCGATGAAAAAATTTGAACTAAAAGACTTTACGCTACAGAGAGTTGACTCATTAAAAAGCAATTTTTCAACTAATATCGATTTTCAAGTTACGGGGGATGAGATTACTCTCACTTCACACCCATTAATTATAAGTGATGTGTTTAAAACCTTAGTTATAAACGCCTATGAACACGGTTTTAATAATACACAAAATCCGCTGATAACTATCGATATTAAAAAAATGAAAAACAAGGCTCTCATTACTTTTCAAGATAATGGCAGCGGAATTGATGAACAAATATTAAAAGATATTTTTACCCCCTTTTACTCCACCAATTTAGGCGGAAATAATTTAGGGCTTGGCTTGAATGTGGTATTTAATGCGGTTAAGTACAACTTGTTCGGTAATATAAGCGCCACACCTTGTGAGTATGGCGCTTGTTTTGTTATTGAAATACCAATTGATGGGCTCAATGCTGAAAAACAACATATTAAAGCCCATCAAAGTGAGTATTAGTTAGCCAGTATTACGCATGCCTGCGGCAATGCCCGTCATAGTAATCATTAAGGCATTATCAATATCTTTAGAGCTTCCTTCTTCAGCTTCGCGAGAACGCTTTAAAAGTTCAACTTGCAGAACATTAAGTGGGTCCGTGTAAGGGTTACGAAGGCCAATTGATTCTTTAATCCAAGGCTGTCCTGCAAGCAGGGTGTGCTGCGGGCTGAGCGATTGAACCAACGCAATCGCCTCTTTAAGTTCGTTACGTAACTGCGTGCCTAACGGTTTATATTGAGCTTCAACGAGCGCATCATCGTAATGCGCACTTAACCAACTATCTGCTTTACTAAATACCATTTCTAGCATTTCTAAACGTGCTCTAAAAAACGGCCATTGCTGGCTCATTTCATTAAGTGTATCTATACCATACTTTTCAAGTGCCGCTTGTAAACCTGTTAAAGCGCCAAGCCATGCAGGCAACATTAAACGATTTTGGCTCCATGCAAATATCCATGGAATTGCGCGTAAACTTTCAACACCGCCATTTGGGTTACGCTTTGCAGGGCGTGAGCCAAGAGGCAGCTTACCCAGTTCTTGCTCAGGGGTCGCCATTCTGAAGTAAGGGACAAAGTTTTCATCAAAGCGCACTACATTACGATAATGCTCACATGATTTTTCACTGATCAGCGCCATCACATCACGCCACTTATCCTCAGGCTCTGGCGGCGGTAATAAATTGCTTTCAAGCACAGCGCCTGCATAAATATTTAAACTTTGAAGCGCAACATTAGGTAGGCCAAATTTAAAGCGGATCATTTCGCCTTGTTCGGTTACACGTAAACCTCCTTTTAATGACCCTGGTGGCTGTGAACGCAGTGCTTGCGCAGCTGGTGCCCCACCACGGCCAACAGTACCGCCACGGCCATGAAATAAGACTAATTCTATATCGCGTTCTTTAGCTAAGTGTACAAGCTTGTCCATTGCCTCATATTGCGCCCAACCAGCGGCCATCATTCCAGCATCTTTGGCTGAGTCTGAATAGCCAATCATGACATTTTGTACACCATCTGCCTGCCCACGATACCATGTATTATCAAGCAGCTGAGTAATTACATTATGGCCTGCATTTAAATCATCGAGCGTTTCAAATAACGGCGCAACTGGGAGCTTAAAACGACAACCGCTTTCTTTTAGTAACAACTGTACAGCCAGCACATCAGATGCTGTGCGTGCCATTGAAATAACGTACAAACCGAAGGTTGACGCATCTTGTTTTGCGATCACATCAAATGTATCAAGCACTTCTTGCACATCGGCGCTCGGCTGCCAATGCTTTGGAATGAGTGGACGTCGCGAGTTAAGCTCTGCAAGTAAAAACGCTTGTTTGTCTTCTTCTTGCCATTGGTTGTAATCCCCTAGCCCTAGATAACGAGTCAACTCTGAAAACACATCAGCATGGCGAGATGAATCTTGGCGAACATCAAGTTTAGCTAAACGAATACCAAAACTATTGATACGATGAAGCACATCAAGCAAAAGGCCATCTGCTACAACACTCATATTTGTTTTTAATAATGAGCGGTAGCACACCTCAAGCGGCTGCTTGATTTGATTAATATGCGTGACAATGTCTTGCGCGTCAGAGCGCTTATTCATTATTTTAGCGCCAAGATGCGCGACAGTTTCGCTTACTTGTGCTTTTAGCGTTTTTAACACAGCGCGGTACGGTTCGAAATCTTGTCCTGCTAGTTTGATCAGTTCATCACTGGCTTGCGACATCGAAAGTTCTGTACTGAGTGTATCTATATCTCGGCTGTACAAATCAAGCGCCATCCATCGACCATGATCAAGTACTTGTTGCGTCACCTGTGAAGTAACAAACGGGTTACCATCTCTATCCCCGCCCATCCATGAGGTAAACTCAAGCGGGCTATAATCATTCGGTAGTTCTAAATCAAGGTGCTCCTTGACCTCCTTGCTAAAATCTCTTAAAAAACGCGGCACCGCATGCCAAAGGCTGTTTTCGATTACCGCGAAACCCCATTTAGCTTCATCAATTGGTGTCGGCCGAGAGCGGCGAATATCATCGGTATGCCATGCTTGGCTGATTAACTGCGCAATTCGATTTAGAATATTTTCGCGCTCATAAGGCAAGTTATCTGTTCGCTCAAGCGAAGCCAAGCAATCGCTCAACTCCACATGTTTATTGATAATTGTACGGCGGGTCACCTCAGTGGGGTGCGCCGTTAAAACTAAATTAATGTGCAGCTTAGATAAACTTTCGGCAATTTCATTCGGGTTCAATTTATCTTGCGCAGCCTGACTCGATAACGCTTTTAACGTTTGAGTAAGCGGACTAAGCTGGCAAAAGCCAACATCATTAAAACGTGAAATAGTGTGAAATTGTTCAGCAACGTTAGCCAAATTTAAAAAGTGATTAAATGCACGTGCGACTGGTAAAAGTTCTTCGTCTGTTAACGCATGCAATACATCAATCAAGGCTTGGCGATCTTGCTCGTTACCTGTGCGTGATGATTTAGCCAAAGTACGAATCTCTTCTACCTTGTCTAAAATCGCTTGTCCTTGGGTGTCTTTAATTGTTTGGCCCAGTAATTGACCTAGTAAGTTGACGTTCCCACGCAAGGCGGCATATTGTTCACTCATTCCTAATACTCCATTGTTGATGATTCGACCCAAAGGGTACTAATAATAAACTTAACCGGACTTTAAACCGTGGAGTGAGAGTAGAAACAAAAGTCGGCGTAAGCTTATATTTTTATTCTGTGTCTCTATTAATATCATTCAAAAGAGCAATTGAATAGATCCAAAGCATATTCTATTTCGTAACATTCAATAACTTTTGACCAATTTTTTTGTTGCTTATGATCATATTTTACGATGGCAATTGCCCTTTATGTGCCAAAGAGATGCAATCTCTCAAACGCGCTGATAAAGAGAATAAAATTACCCTCGAAGACATTAATAAAGATGATTTTGAACAACGCTTTGCAAATATAAAGCGCTCAGATGCAATGGGTTATCTTCATGGTCAACGTGATAACGGTGAAATAATTTATGGCCTGGACGTGACGTTCGCTGCTTGGCAAGCTGTTGGAAAACATTCTTGGTTAAAAATATTACAATTACCAGTTATTCGCTCCTTAGCTGATGCAGGTTACTGGCTATTTGCAAAGTACCGAGTGCAAATAACGTCTTTGGTGTGTAAAACAAGTTGCAGGATTAAAGAATGAACCCAGTGTATATATTGTTTGGCTCAAGTAGTGGTATTGCTGATGCGTACATCAGCGAAATTTTACGCAATAATCCAGATGCAAAAATCATTTCTGTTAGCCGAAGCTCGATGAAAAGCGAGCATAGCCAAAAGACTGAACATTTCATCACGGACTACTCAAAACAAAGCTTATCTGAATTAACAGATAGTCTTAAAAACAGATCAATAGTGCCTCATCAAGTGGTTATTTTTAATGGCCAACTGCATTACAACAATGCTATGCCTGAAAAGAAACTAGAGGAATTAGACGCGTCGTATTTTAATTCACTCATTGACTCTAATACATTAACACCCATACTTTGCCTGCAGGCAATTGTGCCCTTATTAAGTCATAAAACACCGTGTACCATTACCGCCTTGAGTGCCAGAGTCGGCAGTATTTCTGATAACGGACTGGGTGGTTGGTATAGCTACCGAGCCTCCAAAGCTGCCTTAAATATGCTATTTAACACTGCCGCAATAGAACTTAAACGCCGTGCGAAGCAAACACGTTTAGTATTGTTTCATCCTGGTACAACAGATACTCATTTATCAAAGCCATTTCAAAAAAACGTTCCTGAAGGAAAACTGTTTACACCAGAGTTTGTTGCTTCTCAACTCTTTATGCTACTGCAGCACCCAGAAACACTCACCGAGATTGGCAAACCTGCTTACATTGACTGGCAAGGTCAACCTATTAACTGGTAAGGATCCACTATGCATATAACTAAAGCCGAAATTAATAACTTTGAAAAACATTACCGCACTCATTTGATTAATTCTTTATCGGGATACAAAAGCGCTAACCTTATTGGTACACAAGATAGCAATGGCAACACTAATCTTGCTATTGTAAGCTCAGTGATCCACTTAGGTGCACACCCTCCACTGGTGGGTATGATCATGCGCCCTCACAGTGTTCCTCGCCATACGTTTGAAAATATACTTGAAACGGGTGTGTTTACTATCAATCAAGTAAACAGCAATATTGTAGAGCAAGCCCATCAAACATCTGCACGGTATGACAAAGATGAATCTGAGTTTACCGCGACTGGGCTTACTCCTCAGTACTTGGCTGATTTTAAGGCGCCATTTGTAGAGCAAAGTCGACTAAAATACGCAGTTAAATTTGTAGAAAGCCAACACCTAAAGGTGAACGGTACTGAATTAGTGATAGGCGAAATTATGGATATACACGTTGACAACGTTGCTGTGATGGATGATGGTTTTCTAGACCTTGAAACCATCAATACGGTTGCAATAAGTGGTTTAGACAGTTACCACAAAACCCGTCATTTAATGCGTTTGCCGTACGCAAAGAAGCCAAAAGATTAATCTTCCCTAGGGGGGTGTCTGAAAATCAGGCCCCCTTTTTATTTAATAAAATAAATAACTAGCTGATATTAAAACACAACCAGCCAAAAGCCATGATAAGGCAAAGCCATGCCACATATAAATATTGCTGTACACATTGAGAGGGTTATTTTTATCAACGAGTAATGTGCACGATTTACCTTGCTTAAATCGTAAGAAAAGCGAATCACTGTAATCTACCATCACACTATATATATTGCCCTCAAACCAAAAACTCACCATCATGGTTTGTTGCTGCGCAAGCTCTAGCGACGATATGCGGTTATTAATCGCTACCGTGATATTATCAATCTCGCAGACACGCCAATGATGCTTACTCACTTTGCTTTTAAACCAACGTAACAAGGGTAAAAGGCCTGCACAAATAAAGCACACACCTAAGATTAATAACACACTGCTCATTCTTTTTTAGCCTTGTAAGGATTGATACACATGATTTGCGGCCACTAGGTCACTCAGCGCTGTGCCTACTGATTTAAATAATGTTATGTCCGTTTCGTTAAAGCGTGCATAACTATTTTGTTGCGCTAGTTGAGCAAGCTCAGCACACACGTTATCTTCGCTAAAACTGCCTTCTTTAATAGGGATTAGTAGCTCTCCAGCTTCAGCTAACACATTAGCACGGCTATCAACATACACTTTGCTACGGCTAATCGTTTGGCTGTCGCATTCACGGGCGTCACTATTGTGATTACCAATTAAGTCAACGTGAGTGCCACCTTTTAGCCAATTACCATCAAATAAAGGCACCGTGGACCCCGTTGCGCAACTTATAATATCCGCACTGTATATTGTTGCTTTATTACTTTGCCCAATGACAAACTCAATATCTTTGTATGCAGCTTGTAATTGTGCCTGCAAAGCCGTCACTTTTTGCACATTGCGCGCAATTAATGTTACACGCTTAATATTTCTAACCGTAAGGTGAGCGCGTATCATATACTCAGCTAAATTACCGCTGCCATAAAACACTAAATGGCGACTGTCCTCTCGTGAAAGATAGCGACTCGCTAACGCTGACACAGCGGCCGTTCGCCACAACGTAATCCGTGTACCATCCACTAATGCTAACGGCTCTCCATGCTGACGTGAAAACAACATAATTTTAGAGTACAAAGATTCATACCCTGACTGTGCATTATTAGGAAAATATGTAAACGCTTTTACCCCAATTACTTGTTCATTCCAGGCCGGTAAAACCGCAAACGCATCGTGATTACTATCATTTGTATCTAACTGATATAAACTGCGCTTTGGCATACCAAAATCGTGTGCAAACCCATTTTGCATCGCAGTTATTAGCGTATCAAAATTGAGTACATTATCTATTTGTGTTTTATCGATAATTTGCATATTAAGGTTCCAACTCAAATGGTTTTGGCGCATGAGTTAACACTTCAAACCCGTTAGCTGTTATTAAAATATCTTCTTCTAAACGTACACCGCCAAAATCTGGAATATAAATACCCGGTTCAATTGTAATTACATTACCCGTCTCAAGTACATGTGCGCAGTGACTATTAATAAATGGCTGCTCATGCAAAAACAAGCCTAATCCATGACCCAAACCTTGGCCCGAAAACGCCCCATAGCCTGAATCGTCAAGCACCTTTTGCGCAGCGTGTTGTAACTCAATACAATTGACACCCGGTTTGAGTAAATTAATGGCGGTTTGCTGTGCATTGGCCACCGTGTCGTATATTGTGCGTTGTTTTGTTGATGCCTCACCTAATACATAGCTTCTGGTCATATCTGAACGATAACCATTGATCACAGCGCCAAAATCTAATGTCACTGCATCACCTAGGTTAAGTGTTCGGCTGCTTGGGCTACCATGCGGAAGCGATGTACGCTCTGCAAACATTAAAATAGTCGCAAACGACATACCTTCTGAACCGAGTCGCTGCATTCTAAACTCAAGCTCGAGGGCTAAATCTCGCTCAGTGACGCCTTCTTTAAAATAAGGCAGCGTCTGAGCCAATGCCTCGTCTGCAATTGCCGCAGCCGCTTTGATTTGAGCAACTTCCCATTGGTTTTTTACCATTCTGAGCGACTCAACAAGTCCTTGAATCGGCAAAAGTGTATGCGTATGTAAATCTGCGGCGACTTGCTGCCAAAGCGCCACATTTATAAAAGCGGCATCAAAGCCAAGCTGGCTATTAACAGTTAAAAACCGCGCAGTGCACTGACCTAAGCTTTCGTTATCGCGATCTCTGCTGATCACCTCATAGCCTTCGCATTCATTTTGAGCACGCTCAAAGTAGCGATAGTCTGTAATCAAAACTTGCGTACTCTCTGTTATCAAAGCGTACGCCGCGTTACCACTAAATCCCGTTAAATAACGAATATTTTCATGCCCTAAGACCAAAAAAGCGCTCAGGTTTTGTTGCGCCATTTTTTGTTTAATTAATTGCTGGCGTTGTAAAAAATGATCGTTCATCGAAATATAAATCCTTGCTTTAAGGGATCACGGGGATCAATTAAAAATGTGTGTTTACCGGTTACATGCGCGCTGCCACTAACGCGCGGAATAATTGCCTGCATACCTTCAAACTCGCATGACTGCTTAAGTTCAACAGTAAACACAGAGCCTAAAATGCTTTCAATGCCAATGCGCTGATGCAACGATAAGCGACCTTTTGCATGCTCAAGCGCAGCGCGAGCACTCACGCCGGTGCCGGTTGGGCTGCGGTCAAGTTCACCTTGGGCAAAAATACATACGTGACGACTAAATACGTCCTTTTTGGTTTGCGAGTTGGAGTAAAAAATAACCCCGTATAAAAAGCTCAGCTCACTATCAACTGGGTGAGTGGGTTGGTATTGGCTATTCACTTGCTGCTTTATCGCTTTGCCAAGACTAATAATTTGCTCATGATTACTGGGTGTTAAATTTAAGTCGATAGTGTCTGCATCTACAAATGCATAATAAGCGCCACCAAATGCAATATCACACTCTAAAGTGCCAAACATTGGCAGTTCAATTGATAAGCCTACTTTTTCAACATAGCTGGCTACGTTGTCAAAATACACTTGTTCTAATTTATCCCCATTAAGCGTTACATAGGCTTTAATGAGCCCTGCGGGGGTGTCTATTCTAAGTTCGTTTACCCCTGGTTTAAATTCAAAAACGGCACAATCTTTAGCAGCTGTTGCTAATGCAATAATGGCGTGCCCACACATGGTACTGTAGCCTTCATTGTGTAAAAACAGTACACCAAAATGGCTGTCAGAACGCTCAGGGGCTGTAATAACAGCACCATACATATCTGCATGGCCTCTGGGTTCAAACATCAAGGCTTTTCGTAAGTCATCAAAACGTGCTAAACAATCGGCTCGCTTTTCTAATATTGTGTGACCTTTTAACTGTTCAAAGCCGTCAATAATAATACGTAGAGGCTCACCGCCCGTATGCATATCAAGAGTATGGATATGTAACCAATCTGGGTGCGGTTGCTGCCAATGAGAAAACAAAGTTGGGGTCATAATTGTCCTTTGTTATTTTTATATGCGATATACCTTTATTTTTTGTAGAGCAAATACCAATAACTCACTACAAAAAATGCCGAACAGTTGCCTGCCCGGCATCAAGACTGTGTTGCTCTTAACGAGAATGTGCTTAAACATTAACTCAACTTTAGCACTCACCTACACGGCGATGAGATACTGAAGATGAGTTCTTACAGCGTCTTACCAGGGGAAATTAAAACTCTATACGTGCGGTCAACGACACATAACGTGCACCTTGACGGCCCGTCACTAATCCATAATCAGGGTTAAGTTCTAAACCATTGTCACCATACTGAGCACGCTCTTCATTAATTGAAAGTGCGCTATCACTATCAAGCAAATTATAAACAGTGCCTTTTAACGTCATATCAGAGCCAAAAAAGTCAGTGTAATACGTTAGTGACATATCAATATTGGTCAGCCATGGTAAGTTACCTTTGCTACCGCGCGGTGCAGGGTTACCATTTTCATCATAGTGCGAGGCTTGACCGTAATATTTACTGATACATGCATCCCATGGGCTGCCAGCTTGGCAACTATCAACACCTTCTGGGTGAACAGAAAAATAACTCTTAGGACGGCCTGATGTTGTGCGTGCAACTAAACCTAAAGTAAGCGAATCAGTAATGTTGTAAGCGCCACTAAATTTAATCGCATGGCGGTGATCATTCGGCAGATTACCATAACCATGATCCATCAAATCGCCATAGTCATAAGAAGTTGTCCAACCTGGATCTGCTTGGTCATTGTCTGTTTTAACCAATCCTTCTGTATTCCCATAGCTGTGTGACCATGTGTATGAGCTGTTAATACGTAAATCATCAGTCACATTACCATCAAGGGTAAATTCAAGCGCAAGATACTTACGTTTTGCCTCTGGTAAAGCAAGCTCAGCAGCACTTAAATTCACATTATCAACTTGACCATCACCATCAAAGTCATATGACATTTGAATCGCTTCGCCTGGGTTATTCAACACATAGTAAGAGCCTTGCCCTACGTTATCAGTAATACCCATCTCTGCTAACTTTTTAGCTAAAACAGGGCCTACATCGGTATCTTCAACACTGCGGCCTAAATCACGGTAAATTGCTCGTACACCCGCTGACATCGTATCGAAAACTTCTTGTTGATAACCAAGGGTAAACTCATCGCTGTACATAGGTTTAAGTGATGATGATGCAATGAGACCCGGCTCTGTAATACCACGTTGACGCCAGCGTCTATCACGCAACATATCACCACGGCTCGGTGATCCATCAGCAAGTAAACTTGGTGCGCCATTGCTATCCAATTGGTCTAACTCAAAGTACTCAAACCACTCAACCGAGGCAGAACCTTGTGTGATATTCATGTTGGCCGATACAGGCTGAAAATAACGGCCGTAGGTTGCAAACACCTTCGCACTACCATCACCACTGATATCGTAAATTGCTTGTAAACGTGGCGCAATTTGATTATCAATATCAACAAACGCGCGACCATCTGTCACTGTGTTTTCAAATTCACTGTAACGCAGGCCCATATTTAGTACTAAGTTATCAGTTGCTTGCCACGAATCATTGATGTAAAAAGCTAACGATGAAACGTCAGAGTTAACATCACGAGTACGAATGCGTCGCTCAATAAAGTCCGTGCCCAGTGCTGCCCCAGAAATATCGTTTTCACCAGCTTTTTTAGCTGTCCACCAACCTTCTGCATCCCCTAAACCGTTTTGACCTGAATGAAATGCCACTTCTACATTAGTGTAATCGACACCAAATTGAATAGAGTGCATATCTAAATCCCAGCTAAAATCAATACGCGCCTGATCACGAGTATATTCTTCTTCACTAACTGACGAGTTAGTATGCTGGCTCAATGTAGTAAAACCGTCACGCTCATCCCACACACCCGGGTTAGGCGATGCCACAACATTTTCTACGTTTTCAGTTACACGACCAACAACCGCAGACACTGAGAATGTATCTGTCAAATAACCATTATAATTAATGCTGAATACATTACCGCCATCTTCGCCGGGTGCATCAACACCTTGCTGTGCACCAATAACATTATCTTGCCAGCTGTATGCATACGTTTTATCAGTCCAAGTACGCTTGTTATTCATTGCTGAAAAACCAACCGAGTGATCTTCGTTAATAAACCAATCTACTTTAGTAAACCAACGATCTTCGTCACGGGAAAAATCTGAATGCGTTGTTTGGCCCGCGCCTGTTGATTCTTCACGACGCGGCGCAAATAAACCATAGAAGAACAACGTATCTTCAATTAATGCACCACTGGCCCATAATTGCAGCTCTTTAAAGTCGTAACCACTTTGCTGTGTATTCGTACTGATCGTGCCATTTTCTTGAAAGATAGAGTCATGTTGACTACGTAAACTATCAGGATCCCAGCGTACTTCTGCGCCAAATTTAAAATCATTATCACCCGATTTAGATACAGCATTAACAATACCACCCAGTGCACCACCAAATTCAGGGCTCACACCACCTGTTTTAACTTGTGTTTGCGAAATCGCTTCCCATGGAAGGCGAATAGAACCAAGGCCTGTACGAATACTGGTTACGTTTAACCCATTAAAATAATAGCCGTTTTCAGCCGCAGAAGAACCACCAAAGCTCGAAGCGCCTTTAAAGCTTGAACCACCCGGTGCTGCCGTACCCGGAGCAAGTAATGCGATACTTTCAAACCCAGTGTTTACAGGCATTGCTTTAAGCTCTGCATCACTAAAGGTTAACCCTGATGTAGATGACGCCATATCAACACGACGAATTGCAGCGCCAGTAACAGCAATACGCTCCATGTCTGCGCCAGCTTTATAAAGCTGAACATCAAGAATAATTGATTGACCAATTGTTACCGCAACATTTTCTTCAACGAGTGTTTGGTAGCCATCTTTAACAATGGTTACGTCGTAGGTACCAACAGGTACATTACGTAACAAATAGTCACCATCTGCATTACTGGTAATGGTATACACCAAGCCTTTGCTTTTATGTTTTAATGTTATGGTTGCACCGATTAAGTCAGTGCCAGATTGAGCAACCACGTGGCCTTTCACTACACTGCTACCGTCAACCGCTTGCGCGGCGGGTGCCATCATTAATGCAGCAGTAACGGCTGATGCCAATAGCGTTTTAACGCCAAGTCCTCGAGTCTGTTTTTTATTATATGTAAACATTGAGTGTTCCTTAGATCCTGTTGATTTTTTATCGTCCAGCTAACCTCGACGCAAAAAATATACACTTATTACATATTGTATACAATATTAAATATACATTTATTTCACATATACTTAAAATTCATCAACCTTTAACAATGAAACTACAAGCTAATTAAACAAAATTTGAATGGGGGAAAAGTGAAATTATCTATAATTATCAGTGGTTAATATATATGTAGAAGTTAAAGGTAAGAGCAGAATGTCAGGCGAAAGTCGTTATTATTAAAGCAATAAAATAAAAGGTTAAAAAGAGTGCTAATTAAGCCTATGCTTAAAACCGATGCACAAAATGGGTGCTATGCAGCAAGTTTAAATTAGTAGAGGCTGTGTAAATCATCTGCTTGATCACATCATTCACGCTGTATTAGTTTTACACAAATCAGCTTTATGGCTTTAGAAAGTAAGTAAATTAGGCCGCCAAACAGCATTGAATGAATAGGAAAGAAAATATAGCCTAAAGCCGCTGTTGAAGACCCTGTAGCTGCTTTACCAATATCAAAATACATCACGGTGTGGAAAAGAACATGCAATAAGGTAGTGCCCAAAATCATATGAAACACACTCGATTTTAGAACACCTTTAAAATCCGTTTTATTATAAACAATCGCAACAAATACAATAGGCAAAATATTCCATGCCACAAATAAATTAGCATTCGCTCCCATTGCAATAAAGGTTAACAAAGACAACAGTAAAAAGACTATATTCATACAAATTATCACCTTACATTAAAGGAATTATTACCGAATCAATGATACTAGCAAAGCCACCGACTTGAACGCTGGTGACAGTGGCGTTATCTGACTCTATGGATGCTGTAATTATTGACGTACACCCCATTGCTCTACCTTGCTCAAAAATATATTCACTGCCCAAAGCTAAATGTTCTGTCAAATAACATGCAAGTGCCCCACTTGAGCTACCCGTAGCTGACTCTTCAGAGATACCAAATAATGGTGCAAAATTACGGCAACTCGCCGTTAGATTACTGCCAGCGCTGCAAAGCTCAAAAACATGAAAACCAACTACGTTATATTTTTTACAAAATGCAGCGATAAGCTCGTCATTTGGTTTTATGAGATCTAAATAACCATGAGGCACAGGAATAATCACATCGGGGAGACCGGTTGAAATAACCTCAATCGGTAACTGAGTGCTTTGCAATATACTACTTTCGATGCCAATAACCTGTGAGATTTCATGGTATGAAAAACACGCTAGCGTTTGTGGTAGTTGCTGCGCCATGATTACCTTACCACTTGGTTCAATAATCACAAATAATATGCCCACTTTGGTGCGTTGAGTATAAGTGCCAGCAGTAAGTATGCCCTTTTGGTACAAAGTAGAAAAAGCAGCTAACGTTGCGTGCCCACAAAAATCAACTTCATCTGTTGTTGTAAAAAAAGAAACTTCAAAATCAGCGTCGTTATCACTGGACACAAATGCTGTCTCCGAGTAACCCACAGCGTGTGCAATTTTTAACTTTTGCGCATCCGTCAGTCCATCAGCATTTAAAACCACACCTGCAGGATTGCCACCTTGTCCGTTTACTGTAAATGAGTTAACCAAAATAACCTCAATGTTCACTCACTTCTCCTTTATTACAAAGCAATTATGCAGCGCGTTTTAATTCAGTGATTTTGACATTAAACCATAACTGACTTCCTATTTAGGTTCAATAATTAAGGTGTTGCTATGCAAAGTATGACTCTACTTTTAATGTTGTTTTAACTCCTGATTAATTGGGCTTTTGTGGTGCGGAGTTATTTTACTCAGTGCATTGCAGCGTATCTAACGGTTTACAATAAAAATGACAGAACACGTACTATTGATCATGCGCTTTAGTTTGAGCTCGTAAGTTCAACTTATTCATCCCTTTTTCATGCACTAGCACTTTGTAAGATTAAAGAAATTTTTTGACCATAATGAAGCCTTACTACTTATTAAGCTGCCTTGGATTTATATAAATTTTAACCACAGTAATTAGTTTATTTTTAATCCAGCCTTGCCGAAAGTATTTTAACTGATACAATCAATTTGTATAATGTATACAATATGTATTTATAAGAGGAAAGATAATGCAAACGAACAGTAAAGATTGGCGATATACCGTAATGCCTGCTGTATTTACATGGCTAAAAGAGTCAGAGTCTGGCGCCCTTGAAATAGACCTTGATACAACAAAAAAATACGCTGCAGATATTTTAAAAGTGCAAGGAAAAGGTGGCACCCGCATGGGTGGACTTGTCGGCTCTGGCACATTGGGTGAGAACAGCTACCTAAGCAATGAGCAACGCCTTTCTTTACTAAATGCCCTTTCAAGTGTGGCTAAAGAATACAATGTGCCATTAATCAGTGGCGCTGCTGCAGAAACTAAAGAAGAGCTTGCCGAAATCGTTAAAGAACTCGCAACAGTTGGTGTAGATACTGTTATGGTGATGCCGCCTAAGACTAAAGAAACCCCTTCTGATGAGCAAATGTATGCGTATTACGCGCTTAGTGCAACAGCTGCAAAAGAAGCAGGTATTACAATAATGCCTTATAACAATCCTGACGCAGCGGGCTATCATGCGCTTTCAACGAGCCTTCTCACTCGGCTTGCAGCTCTACCTGAAGTCACGGCACTTAAAATATCGACAATTGATGTATCAGTTATTGAAACCATGATGCTAGAAAACAAAGAGTTAAAAGTGCTAGCTGGAGTCGACACTGTTACTGTTCATGCAGGGCTTGCTGGTGCATGCGGTGGAATTACTGGCGTGGGCTGTATATTCCCCAAAGCGAGTGTCACTATGCAAGAGCACGTTAACAAAGGCGAATGGGAAGAGGCAAACAAAATATCACAGGCTATGAATTCTCTATCTTACCTTGATGCACAACCGCTGCTGTTGGAATATCTTAAGTTTGCGTTTGGCATTCATCATAATGATGTAACTGGCGGGCTTCGTACTTTTGGTAAAAAGTTAACTCAACAGCAAATTGATGACGTGCACACGCGATACGCTTTAGCAAAAGAAAGGTTAGAGGCGCTGGGTTTAATAGACTGATTATTTTAAGTACTCGCAAACAAAAGCGCCGTCATCACGGCGTTTTACCCAAACCGGCCACATTGATAAAGTGAAAACTTATATGTGTGTTATGGGATATTAAATTAATCTAAAGACTCAGAAACAGCTACCTCAGCATCAATAATAGCTCTGTGGGCCTTTAAACCGGCATCACTAGAGTAAAAATCTGCTGCAAGCTTTAACTCTTCTGCTGTTAATAGTGAGAGAAGTTGAGTTTTAAAAACAACCTTAGCTGCATTTACATTAATAGGATCGGTCATTACTTTTGATGGAATAGATTCAATAAAAACTCGTTTTTGACTTTCAGGTAAGTCTCTCAGCGTTTCTGAAAATAATTGCTCGGGACTGATGTTTATTTCACCGCCGAATGAGCTTAATATTTCTTCCATTCCAAGCGCAATGTAAAGCCGCTCAAACTCTTCATTTGCATCAAGTTTAGGCGTCGAAGAACATGCATACAAGGTCAATGTCATTAATATTAAAATAGCTTTTCTCATTATCATCCTCAACTTCACATAAAATACAGCGGTATTGAACAAGCCCGTTGCTTCACTCGTTTTTTGTTTTTATAGGTTAAACTCTTTTTTTTATGATTTATTCAAGCTTTACACGATGGATTAACCGTCAAAAAACCGCCCTTAATTTATTAAATAATCACTGCTACGCTCATTAGTCACCGCCGCCACCGCCGCCGTCTCCCCCACCAAAACCTCCACCATCGCCTCCGTCACTGTAGTATGAAGTTCCAAAAAGTGCCCCTAAAATACCCACTCCAGATACTGAAGAAATTGTGCTGTTCATTGAATCGATTGATTCGTTCTCAGGCGTATTAGCCTTATAGGTAGCCGGTTCGCAATACATTAAATATGCGTAATGAATATGACGCCTATTAAAACCCATTTCATCTACCGTTTTATCAACTTGCCCTTTTGTGTATGTTGCACTTGCGCCATACCTTTTAGCTAATGCAGGGCGAAGTTTGTATTTATACTTTCGAACTGTCGACTTTTTACCAAACATGAATGTATCTCCTTTACTTTAAACGCTATGTTGAGCGCAATCACGGTTATTGAAAATAACACATTAGCTGACTTTCACTCACTCTTTTAATAACATGGCTATTGCCATATAACGTACTTACTGTTTAAAAGCGTGTATTTTTACTGCAAATTAAACTCTCTGTTCGTCATTGAGAAAAAATAAAATGATTAATTCCGCTGCACTAATAGATGCTAGCTGCAACAACAGCCCAAACATTATTCCTATTCCTGCTTGCGCATCCGGCTCAATACCAAACAACAAAAAAGGTACTAACAGCAGTGTTAGTACCGCAGGAATACTTCTTATAATCGTAAGTTTGGTGTTTCGATAATTATTAGCATTTGACAGATAAAACAACACTGCATAAGGCGATAGCAGCAAATAAAAGCCCACTTCACTTGGACCCCAATACTTCAAAGCGATAGAAACAAAAGATAATAAAGCTAATGCTTTAATTGGGAGGTAAACGTTTTTATAATTCATGACTTTCCTTAGTAATTAACTATGCCACTACACTCTTTAATTACTTGTAAGCTATTTATTGACTACCAAACTTTCTCTAGCTATGGGCTCTCCATGTAAGATAACCGTTTCTATACTATTCCACGATTCTATAGAATCTAAAGGATTTGTTTTAAGCAGTAGAAGATTCGCAATTTTACCAACTTCTACCGTACCGTAATTATTTTCAATTTTGAATTGTTTAGCATTATTAATGGTTGCCGCCGCCATTACGTCTTCAAGCGATAGCCCTGCGCTAACCATCGCTTTCATTTCTTGATAGGTTGTCAGTCCTGGTTGATTAGCAAAACTAGGGCTTCCAGGGAAATCCGATGCCAATAAAATAGGATGGTCAGCGCCTCTTAGGTATTGAATAACTTTATTACCTTTTCCTATTCGCCCATATAAAAATGCATCTGAAATTGATTGGTCAGGCATTCCATCAAAGCCAATTCGAAGCTCTTCTTTGAACCATTGCGCTTCAGTGGTTTTATACCAATCAATAAGTGACTTAGGAGTAATAGATGAAAATTCAGGAGAATTAACAATAGTAGGGAGCATGACTTCACCTAAGCCAGCAATCACTCTTTGTGTTGGCATATAACCTACTTCGTCATTAATTATTTTATCTAGCGTGTTAGCTATTTCTTTAGGTATATTTTGCTCGCGATTATATTGCCCCCAATTCCACATACCATGAGCGATAACGTCAACAACTGCTGCAAGTGCTAATTGCTGCATATCTAGGGCATTAGCATGCGCAACTATCAGCAAATTAGACTTTTTAGCCGCTAATTTAATGCGTTTTAGTGTATTAGCTGAAAGTGTTGCCCATTGATTAGCATTACCATAACCGTCTTCAAAATAAAGCTTTATACACGAAGCACCTGAATCGGCAATTTTACCGATTAATCTTTCTACTGAATTTTCTGCGCTCGCTTGTGCACTTTCATCAATTAAATAAGTAAACATTGATCTTGATAGATCGTCTGTTTTCTCTACATATGGAAAAGTGTTTTTTGATGTTAATACTTCACAGCGAAAATAATCAGGATGATGAGGCGCCGACGTAAAATAATTGAAACTCACTCCCGGATTTGGATCAAGTATTTGTGTAACCCCATAATATAAAAAGCTTCTTGGCTGTTGTTTAAAATAAGCATTGACGAGTTTTGGATTTTTAATCGCCACTGGCTCAACGCCAAATCCCATTCCCGGGATTGACGATACGTGTGCATGACTATCCATAAGACCTGGCGTTAAAAATTTACCTAAACCATTTATTTTAAGATCGTAGGATGTAATCTTTTTTTTAGTTATTTCGGTAATTCGTCCATCACTTATTAATACATTCATCTGCATTTTGGGAGCTTGCAAGTGAGATGAAACGATAGTGACATTCTCTATTAGAACGTTGCTCTGTGCTAATGAGGCAAAAGAAAATAATGAAACTGAGAGTAATAATACTTTAAACATGATACTTCCATGTGAAATTAATTAAATAGCTAACGAGCCTGTAGGTTAACTCGTTAAAATTTATTTTTATTGATGAATCAACCATAGCCGAGTTCCTATTTTGATTCAATCAGTTATCGCTATTTCACGTAAAATATAAAAAGGATTTGCTGTTGTTTTAAAGGGTGTTTTAGAGGGGGTTACAGGTGCTTGATTGGCATATTACGGGGGGGTTGCCGTACAGAAGTTATTACTGAATAAGACCATTGTTCAGCCAATAATAATGAAATGAAAGACCACGGTGAAGATTCCACCTGCACAAAATGCTGCGTTACCATGGCCTTATTTAAAACTACCTTTTTTCATCTTCTATTTTAAGCAATAGCTTTTTAATGTCGTCTTTTGCGCCCAGTATGTGCGATTTTAAAAACTCACATGCTTTTTGTGTGTCTTTTGCACGGCAGTGAGCTAACAATGTGCGGTGCTCTTCTGGCGCAGTTGTTAGGCCACCGGCGAGTAAAATATGCATGCGTACATAACGCTCTGAATTTTTACTATACATATCAACCAGCTCACGAGTTTGTGGCCGTTGTGCGCGTGAATACAATTTACCATGAAAGCGGCTGTTTAAATCGCCCGTTGCTAGGTGCGTATCGCCTGCATCCATAGCGCTTTCAAGCTCAGTTAAAATAAGCTCTGCATCAATTAGGTCTTGATCTGTTAAACCGCCTATTGAGTGGCTTAGTAGTTCTGCTTCAAGTAATGCTCTTAAATCAAAAATTTCATCAATTTGTGATGCTGAAAGCTCTGTTGCTGTGGCACCTTTATGGGCCTCAAAGTTAACCAGCCCTTCAGCTTCAAGCTGAAGCAGCGCCTCGCGAACAGGAATACGGCTTACATTAAGCTCAGCAGCCAATGCAGCTTGACGAAGCGGATCACCGGCTTTAATTTCGCCTGTTAATATTTTTTCACGAATTGCTTCTGCAACTAATTGGGTGCGGGTTTTATGCTCAATTGCCATGGTGTTCCTTAAATATTGCATTTAGCATACATTATACCCAAGTAACATGAGATGCCAAGTTAGATTCCGTCCTCAGCTAGCGTTTATAAAGGAATGCGGGAATATACAATATTGACTCCCGCATTAATTATTTTATGCCTGATAACAAATAGGGCGCACAAATCGCAACATTGCATTTGTTCCTACAGAGGTACTGCGTACGTCTGTAGAGCTTGGGAAAGGACCGCCATGATTCATCGAGCCGCAGACCTCAACGCCCGTTGGCATCTGATTTTTTATCAAACGACCCACTTTATATTGTAGCGCTTCGATAAGGCTATCGGCTTTATTTAAGTCAGCGTCGGTGTCATGCACGCTGGCGGTTAGTTGCCCTTGCAACTGTGCTATAACAGCCATTAGCTGCTGTTCACTATCGTAACGCACAACTAACGCCGCAGGGCCAAATACTTCTTCGTGCAACGCTGGGGTTTTTAAATACGCATCCACATTGCATGCAAATACGTGTGCATTAGCATGAAATTCCTGCTCAAGTTGCCCTTTACCAAGTAGTTCTACATTACAAAGCTCGCTTCGCTCTGTGATTTGTTGCTTAAAGGTTTTCACAATGCCTGGCGTCAACAATGTATCGGATGGCGCACTTTCAATTGAGTTTATTATTTGAGCTTCAAGTTCGTCGCATCCAGTAGGTATTAACCAAAGTCCAGGGCTGGTACAAAATTGACCGTTGCCCATTAACAATGATTGGCACAGTGATTGTGCTATTTCTTTGCCATGGTGTATTGCTTTATTAGGCATGATAACCTGCGGATTAATACTACCTAACTCCCCGTAAAATGGGATTGCTTCATCGCGCTTGGCAATGGTTGCTTGCAGTTTGCTTGCAACATTAAATGAACCAGTAAAGCCCACTGCTTTTATTGCTGAAGCTGCTACTAACTGATGCGATGTATCGTAAGCTTTACTTTGCACCATCGCAAATACACCTAATGGCATTGCGCATTCTTTAATAGCGGCAAGCGCCGCGCGTGCCATTAACTCACCCGTTCCTGGGTGCGCCGTATGATTTTTTACAATGACTGGGCAACCTGCTGCCAGTGCTGCTGCCGTGTCGCCACCGAGTGTTGAAAAGGCATACGGGAAATTAGATGCACCAAAAACAGCCACTGGCCCAAGCGGTAAATAATTAAGCTCTGTGTGTGGTTTTGGCAATGGCGCTCTTGTGGCATCTGCCTCATCCACTACTTTTAATCCTAGTGGTGATTCTGGGTTTTCACGCAGAGCAACTGCAAACGCCTTAAGTTGATTAACGGTTCGCATACGCTCGCCTTGCAAACGCATCATTGGTAAATTAGTTTCTTGATGAGTTTGCTCAAGCAACTCATCGCCAAGCGCTAAAATGTGATCCGCGATAGATGTTAAAAAATCAGCCCGCTGAGCAAAGCTGGTTTTTCGATATTCCACAAAAGCACTGTGAGCAGCATCAATAGCATTGTCTAACTCAGCGCTACTGAGGTTAAAAAAGCGCGTTGGTAGTGGCTCATTACGCGCCGGAGAAAATGCGTTAAATTCACCATTCGCAGAGTCACCAATCCACTGCCCTGCTACTAAACTTTGTCCTGTTAATGTCATATTTTGCTCCTCGTTAGATTACTTGAAACCCAAATGCGTATGGGTCATCGTCGTCAACTGTAATTGTGTTGCTGCCGGTTACCCGAGACCAACCGCGAATGCTTGGTAGGATAGCGGTTATACCTGCAATTTCTGTTACCTGTTCGATACAGCCTATAAATTGGCTACCGATATAGCTTTCATGTATGAAACTTTGTTGTGGCACTAATTTGCCTTTAGCAAATAACTGCGCCATGCGGGCACTGGTGCCTGTTCCACACGGCGAACGATCAATAGCTTTGTCGCCATAAAAAACAGCATTGGCAGCGTCTGAATTGGTGTTTTTTGGAGTCCCCGTCCACAGCACATGACTTGCGCCTTGTACTGTTGAGTCTTGTGGGTGAATGCAATGTACTTTTGCGTTAATAGCATCACGAACCATTGGGCTATATTTGAGTATTTCGCTAGCTGTAAAGTGTTCAATGCCCTTGTAGTCGCCTTGGGGCTCAACAATAATGTAGAAGTTGCCGCCATAGGCGATATCTACAACTAGATCACCCAGCTCGGGTATGGTTATAGCGATTGATTGATGTGCTAGGTACGCTGGCACATTAAAAATTTTGACCCACTGGACTTTACCGTCAATCATTTCATAATTGACTTCAACACGTCCTGCAGGTGTATCGAGCTTAAGTGTTCCTGGCACATTTGCATGCAACAAGCCATGCTCTAACGCAAACGTAACAATACCCATTGTGCCGTGACCACACATGGGTAAACAGCCCGACGTTTCTACAAATAGAATAGCCGCGTCACCATCGTGTGTTGTTGGAGGATATAAAAAACCACCAGACATCATATCGTGCCCACGGGGTTCAAACATCAATGCTTGTCGAATCCAATCATGATTTTGTAAAAAATCTTGGCGCTTTTCACTCATGCTCCCCCCGTTTAGTAACGGGTGACCACTGGTTATAAGCCGTACTGGGTTGCCACAGGTGTGGCCGTCAATACAAAAAAAGGTGCCTTTACGCATAACTTAGTCCAATTTACATCTAGTTAAGTCAAAACGGCTTGCCGTCATTTGATTACTGAGCGACGCGAAAGCAGCTTTTACGTCTGGTATATACTTAATAGTTTCGTTGTGAAGAACTGCTTTAATAACCTCATCGAGCATTTTTGCTGTTGTTGCAAAATTAATGGCGCCCTCTGCATTGAACTGAGTCGTTACTGCATCTAAGACTCCTTGCCAATTTACTGTCATTTTAATTACCTGATTGATGTTTAGGCTTGATATAGTAAGTATATTGTATACAATAATCAATATCCTATTTAGCGAATAGTTAAAACTGACTATTCAATCAGTTAACCAACACCGTGCTATAAAGAGTTAACTGACTGAAAATAAGTAAATTAAAAATATGAAGCACACATATTTAAACGTTTTAATTTAATAATTTATAAGCAAATGCAATGTGGGTGTAAGCAGTAAGTTCGCAACCTAGCATCGTAGATTACATTGAGAGGTAACTAGTTTGGCAGAGCAAAACACACAGCACATTGGTGTTATTGGGGCTGGAATAATCGGTATCTGTTGCGCATTAAACCTACAACGAGCTGGATTTTCTGTAACCTTGTATGATGAAAATGGATTAGCGCAAGGCTGCTCCAAGGGAAATGCGGGGCATTTTGCTACAGAGCAGGTATTTCCTCTCGCACACCCTTCATTAATTACAAAGCTCCCAGCCATGCTATTAAACCCATTAGGGCCATTAAGGATAGATTGGCGCCATGCTTTTAAGGCGATTCCTTGGTTTTGGTTGTTTATAAAAAACATGCATAAAGATACCTATCGAGCAAACTCTGAGGCGCTAAAAGCGCTAAACCACGGCGCTATTACTGCATATGAAAGGCTACTTAACGAGTATAACTTAGGCTATTTATTAACTAAAAAAGGCAGCTTGCTTACGTTTGAAAAAACCCCAATGGCGCAAATTATGAATCTATTAAACAGCTACCAAGCTCAAGGCATAGCTGTAGATTTACTCGATGCTGATCAAGTGAAAGCTCTTGAGCCTAATTTAGCAAACACAATTACCCATGCTTTGATGTTTAAAGACGTTGCCCACAGCGTTGACCCGCACTTGTTTTGTTTAAACTTAGCAGAGCAGTTTAATGCATTAGGCGGGCAATTTTGTCAGCGTAAAATTACCGCAATTAAACCTAATGACAGCGGTTATACACTTGTCAGCGATGAACAAAAATATGCAGTTAATAAAGTGGTTATAGCTGCAGGAGCATGGAGCGACACCCTCATAAAACCACTTGGATATAAAGTTCCCTTAGACACTGAGCGAGGCTACCACTGCATGCTAGCAAGTAACTATGGCCTGTCACGCCCTGTTGCCTCAGCCGAGCGTAATTTTATAATGACGCCAATGAGCCAAGGCTTACGTGTTGCTGGCACAGTTGAGTTTGCAGGTACTAAACGAAAAATGAACAACAAGCGCGCGTTAGCATTATTGCCTAACGCCAAGGCCATGCTCAATAAGTCGGCTATTTCATTACATGCTCAAAGTACGTGGATGGGATGTCGTCCTTCTCTACCTGATTCGTTGCCAGTTATTGGCGAGGCCCCTTTACACTCAGACCTTTATTTTGCATTTGGCCACCAGCATTTAGGCCTTACACAGGGTGCTATTACAGGTGAGCTTATTACTGCATTATGTTTAAAAAAACCAACCCAAGTAGATACGACCCCTTATTGCATTAGCCGCTTTTCAACTCATGCAGCTTGCAGTTCACACATACCACACGCACAATAGCCCCACTAACGAGGAGACAATTATGATGACCAAAGGTATTGGTACCCACACCAAAGAGCAAGCACTTGCCAGTCTAACTAATATGACTGAAGACCTATCACCGATTCAAGCGCAAGAATATCAATTGCGAATTAAAAAAGCCCAAGCCTACATGCAAGCAAATAATATTGATGCTATTTACTTGAACGCTGGCACAAACTTAACTTACTTTACTGGCATGCGCTGGTACGCCAGTGAGCGTATGGTGGGCGCTATTTTACCTGCAAAAGGTGATGTGCAGTATATTGCGCCTTATTTTGAAATTGGTTCGTTAAATGGCTTTAAAGTGATTGATGGGCCTATTCGTGGCTGGCAAGAGCATGAAAACCCATACCAACTATTTGTCGATGTCATCACCGAAATGGGCATTACACAAGATGGCACAATTGGCATTGATGAAAGCGCACAGTTTTTTATTTTTGATGGTATAAACAAAGCTCAAAATGGCTTAAAGCTGATTAATGCACAACCTGTCACTGCGCATTGTCGTATGCATAAATCAGCCAACGAGCTGAAACTAATGCAACGTGCTATGGACATGACTCTCGCTGTACATCAAGCAACCGCGAGCATGTTACACGAAGGTATTAGCACCACTGAAGTGGAAGCCTTCATCAAGCAAGCTCACCAAAAGGTAGGCGCGCCGGGTAATTATTTTTGTATTGTGTTATTTGGTGTTGCCACCTCTTTCCCGCATGGGGTAAAGGATGCACAAATCCTTAAAAAAGGCGACATGGTATTGATTGATACTGGCTGTAAAGTACATGATTACCTGTCTGACATCACGCGTACGTATGTGTTTGGTGAAGCAAGCGACCGCCAACGCCAGTTCTGGGATTATGAAAAAGCCGCACAAATTGCCGCCTTTAATGCTGCTCAAATCGGGCAAACATGTGAGTCTGTTGATGCTGGCGCACGTGATTATTTAACGGCTCAAGGGTTAGGCCCAGAGTATCAAACACCTGGGTGTCCTCACCGCACAGGCCATGGTATAGGGTTAGATATTCACGAATGGCCTTATTTGGTGGGGGGTAATAAAACACCACTCGCGACAGGCATGTGTTTTAGTAATGAACCCATGCTGGTTGTGCCAGGTGAGTTTGGTGTACGTTTGGAGGATCATTTTTACATGACCGAGAACGGACCTAAATGGTTTACTGAGCCCGCCCACAGTATTGATGATCCGTTTGGTCTAGGGTAAAGCGTTAAACGATCAGCCTACATGGCTGATCGTGTTAGTAACTCATTATTTTCGCACCATTCGTTTGGTGCTTTTTCCAGTGTTGCCTTATCGGCTACACGTACTTTAACGCATTGGGTATCTGAGGGTAATTGCTCTTTTTGCACAATCGAAAAAGCGCCTTGCCTTTGAGCCGATAGTTGATATTCATATGCCTCATCATTGCCTTCAAATAAAGCTGTAAATAAGCCGCCAATAAGTGCCCCGGCAATCGCACCTGAAATCATATCTTCATGATTACCGTCTAACTCTTCAATTACACCAACCCCCGCTCCCATCATGATGCCTGTTTTCATTTGTGAAGACAGTTCGACAGGCCTAACAGAGTCAACGGTTGCATAGAATTCAGTTACTATTTGGTTTTCTTCAGCTCGATCGATACCTGGACCTGAAGCACAACCGGTTAATAGTAATAAAACAATGAATGCCTTTTTCATTTTGTTGCCTTTATAAAAGCTGGATTAATAATGATTGTATGTGCTATTGCATTTAATACTGTGAGAGAGTGTTTTAAGGTTGTAAAAAACTGTTCAATACATTGAGCTCTCTTTAATTTGCTATCTTTGGCGTACCACCTTGATCTTTGTGATGTGTGCCTGCATATCTTCACTATACTGATCAAAACAGGTTCTCCAATGAAAAAGCTAAAAATCGACATCGTCTCTGACGTAATGTGCCCTTGGTGCATTATTGGCTATAAAAACCTTGAAACCGCATTAGCCCAATTAAGTGACGAATTTAACGCAGAAATAAGCTGGAAACCCTTTGAGCTTAACCCTGACATGCCACCAGAAGGGCAAGATTTAAACGAGCATTTAGCGCAAAAATATGGCCTAACTGAACAGCAAGGCGATGAAAACCGAAAACATATTTTAGAGATGGGTGAAAAAGCAGGATTTACTTTTAATCTTGATGGTAAACGCATCATGATTAACAGTTTTGATCTTCATCGTTTACTGACTTGGGCAGCAACCGAGGGGAAGCAAACCGCATTAAAACTGGCGTTCTTTAAAGCACATTTTACCGATTTGCTGTATCTGAACGATGAAGAAAGCTTATTAAATGTGGTGCAAAGTGTTGGCCTTGATAAAGTTCGCGCAAAAGAAATTTTAGCCAGTGGTGAGTTTTTTCAAGAAGTACGCAGTGAACAAAATAAACTGCAAAAGATGGGCATCACTTCTGTACCTACATTCATTATAAATGATGAATATGCATTAACCGGCGGACAACCAAGCGATGCATTTGTACAAGCCCTTAAGCAAATAGCAGAGCAAGACAGTCAATAACGCTTAAGCACCACGTAATGCTAGTTACGTGGTGTGACTTAACTCATAGTCAGCTAAAAATGCCTGATACAGCTGATAGACATTCACCTTCGCATTGAGCTTTGCGGCAATCAAATACAAGCCAGCAAGTTTGCGGTGCACAAACAGTGCGTCAATGGGCGGTGAATGCCATTGCTGTTTTTGTGTGCTCATTTCAAGGCCTTTATCGCGTATCTGTTTAGCAAGTGGACTTGCTGCAAAATCATAAGCCTCGTCAATCAAAAGAGGCTCACACGCCAATTTAAATATATTAAGCACATTTTTTTTGTAATGTTCGTCTATTTGACTATCAAAATAGCCTATCTGCTCTGCGGCGAGTGCTATCTTTGCCTGATCATTTGCAATTGCGCCCGCAAAGAGCTTTAAATAGCCATCACAAATTACGTTTGATAACTGCCGAGTTGCCCCAAAATCAAGTAGTACAATCGTTTTTGAAGCAGGCTGATATAAATAGTTAGCAAAATTAGGATCTGTTTGAACGGTATTAAATTGCAGTAATTCATGGAAGAACAACTGTATTAAATTACTGGCGAGCTCGTCTCTTTGCGCTTGCTCCAACCCTACACACTCATCAAGGTTTATACCCTCAACAAACTCCATTGCCAAAATGTGTTTTGTACTTAATGATGCATCGCTTTGTGGCACTTTAAACTGCGGGAATGATGCAAGGTAACGGTTATATTTATCTAAGTACGATCTTTCTCGTTCATAATCAGATTCATCCAAAAGTTGCTGCTTAGCTTCAGCTATTAGGGGATCTATATTTATATGCTTGGGTAGTAAACCACTGAGCTTTAGCAAGCTGGCTAAGTTATCAACATCACTTTCAATACTTTTAGCGATGCCCGGGTACTGCACCTTAATCGCCAGTGTTTGCCCTTTCTCTAACGTTGCCTTGTGTACTTGTCCTATCGAGGCGGCAGCAAAAGGTTTGAGTTCAATATGTGAAAGTTTGTCGAGCCATTCTTCTCCCCATTGAGACTTAAACACACCCACGAGCTGCTTGTGTGGCATGGCATGTCCTTCTGATCTTAGCCTAGCAAGTAATTGGCTCAGCTCAGGGGGTAATAATTCTCCTGAATCCATCGATAAGAGCTGACCTAGCTTCATCGCCGCCCCCCGAAGTTGCGCTAATTGTTCTGCGAGGCTTTCAATATTTTTTGCTGACATCAGCAACGACTGCCGATTAGGCTTCTCACCCTTTGCCATTGTTTTCGCACCATCAAGCAACACGTTACCAGCGACCTTTGATGCCAGTAATCCAAATTTACTTAATCTTGCAAATCGCGATGTTGGCACCGATTTTGACTTACTCATACAATACAACGCTTCAAATTGTGTTTATTTAATGGTTATATCTTACGTCAAACCACACTATTTAGATCCTTTTGTGCCTTCTATAAAAATGCACTACTTATGCGCCATAAACTAAAAAGTTAAATATTGAGAACTAGTTACTTCAGCGCTTTTACTCTCTTTTAAAAGCAGGCGCGATTATTGTTACAATCCTTTACAGACAACTGTCCCTTTTTTACTTTTGACTTAGTAAGTCGTGCTATTCTCCTTCGCAAAAATCGGCATATATCGTTATTTGCTGTCTTAATTAAAAATATGGAGAACGTATGAGTAATACCTTCAAAGTCCCGCATACTTTGATTTTACTGCTTGGTATGATGGTCACTGCATTGGTCGCAACCTGGTTAGTACCGCAAGGTTTTTTTGATACCACTTTGACTGAAAATGGCCGTGAAATGGTCATGGCTGGCACCTACCAAACCGTTGCAGAGCGCCATTATTTAACCCCTTGGGATTTATTAACAACTATCCCCCGTGCTTTTGCCGCCGCGCAAGACGTGATCTTCTTTGTATTGATAGTAGGTGGTGTACTGGCTATTGCACGTGCCACGGGCACTGTTGATGCATTGATTGGCCGATTACTTGAACGCCACGGCGAAAAACCACAACGTTTAATATTCATGGTGGTTTTTTGTTTTGCGTTAGCCTCAAGCAGTATTGGTACAGCAGGCGAATATATTCCTTTTGTATTAATTTTAGTTGCGTTATGTAAAGCTATGAGACTCGATGCTATGACCGCTGTAGGCATGATTGTAGCAGGTTATGGTATTGGCTATGGGGTATCAGCGTTTAACCCTTTTACCGTACTCATTGCACAACAAATTGCTGAAGTACCAGTCTATTCAGGCCGATGGTTGCGTTTGGCAATCTTTGTACCATTTGTATTAATTGGTTTTCATCACGTATGGCAATACACTAAGCGCGTTGCAGCAGACCCTAGTAAATCAATGATGCTCGATGTGCCGTGCCCTTTAAGTGATAAAGCCACTCCCCATTACCCTGCGCTTGCGATGCGCCATAAACTGATATTAGGTAGTTTTATTATTACCTTAGGTATCGCTGTTTGGGGCATTGCTACCAAGGGATGGTACTTATATGAGTTAGGCGGTGTATTTATTGCTTGGGGTGCTGTTATTGCTGTATTAGGGCGTTTATCTGCTGATGAAACAGCTAACCGCTTTATTGAAGGTGTGTCTGATCTTGTGACTACGGCTATTTTAATTGGTGTTGCAAGAGGTATTGCGTTAATCCTCGAAGACGGGCAAATACTGCATAGTTTAGTGCATGGTATGTCACTGCCGTTATCGTATGTGAGCGCTGAAATATCAGCCGTAGGCATGTTAGTTATTCAAACCTTACTAAATACCTTTATACCTTCAGGCTCTGGTCAAGCTTACGTGACTATGCCTCTGATGGCGCCGCTGGGCGATCTTGTCGGTGTACCACGTCAAGTGGCTGTGCTGGCTTATCAATTTGGTGATGGCTTCTCAAATATGATCATTCCAACCAATGCGGTATTAATGGGCATATTGGGTATGGCGGGTGTCCCTTACGGGCATTGGTTCCGTTTTTGTTTACCGCTATTACTAAAACTAATGACTGCAGCGTCAATTGTATTGGTACTGGCTGTTATGTTTGGTTACGGCCTTGATGTACAACCCACCGCAATCGGTGGATAAAAGCAGCCGCGTTTAAAAACAAAAACCACCGCAACGGTGGTTTTTTATTTTAATAATTTAAGTACGATAAAGCACTTTAATGACATGCCAACCAAATTTTGTTTTAACTAAATGTGGCTCGAGTATTTCACTATTAAACGCCACTTTATCAAACTGTGGCACCATTTGACCGCGTTTAAACTCACCTAAATCTCCTCCTTTTTTACCTGACGGGCAAGTAGAGTGCTTTTTTGCGAGAACTTGAAACTTAGCGCCTTTTTTAAGTTGCTTGATAATGTCTTCGGCAAGCTCTTTGTGCTTAACCAAAATATGAAGTGCGTGGGCGGTGCTGGCCATAATGTATCTCTACTAAACTAAACTGCGCTGATTTTATCATTTATTATAAATAATGTCGTTGATCCTCACGATGAGGTAAGCGACAGTAATTAAATTTGCCAAATAAGTGGTAACGATTAAACGCCACACGGTCATACCCCCAATCGCGCAATCGTTTAGGTATTAAACACAGGATTTTCACTGCGTGCCATGGCCAGCCTAATTGGCTCAACACACGAATGACGGCGTCACTTTGTGTGTAACAGTGTTCATGATCAACATACACCATACTTTTCACGTTATCGGTTGAGTAATCAAAATAACTAAGCACAGCTTGGCCTTTTTGTGACTGCACACTGCACAGTTTAAAACGCGCTTTTTTGTCGCGTTTGATAATAAAATTACACCATGCATCACATAACTTACACTGGCCATCAAATAAAATGACGTGTTTATTTTGAATCAGCTGTTGAACATTCATCGCTTAAATAGCCACACTTTCGTCATATTGATTGGTAGCCAACATGCACTAATTTAACACAATAAGCAACGCTTGCTATTGGCACCATTGCCCCTGATTCTGCGCAATTAACAACAAATGAGCCGCACTCCATGAAAAGTTTGGTGCGCCTTGCTGCTCGCCTGTAAGTGGGTTGTAATTTTCGCGAATGGGGGCAGTTGATAGCATGCCATCTGCGTTGGCTAATAATTTTTCACTTAACTGCTGAGCTTGAGTGCAATACCCATAATGGCTCATTCCAATTAAGCCAAAGTAAAGCTGATCCAGCCACACTCGACCACGCCAATAAATATCAGCGCCAAAGGCTGGGTTGCTCAATGCTGCGCTCCCTAATGGCACACGCGTATTGAACTCGTTTTCGTCCAGCATAACCTGTATTACTTTATCCGCTTGTTCGACACGTGCAACTTGGTTAAACAAAGGTGACCAGCCTTCAGGGCCTTTGCCTCGCTTAACCAGTGGCTTGCCTGCGCAGCCGTTACTCAACGGTGTATCTTCTATTTTAATATCGTAGTAAAACCCTGTTTTATCATCAAACATACAGGTATTAATATAGTCTCTGAGCTGCGTGGCTTGTTTTAAAAAGTAACTTGCCTGATGCGGATAATTAAGTTGTTTAGCTATTTTTCCTAAGAAGCGGTTATCTGCGGCCATGTAAGAGGCTTGATCAACTGACTCCTGTAATAATGAGTACCCAACCAAAGTTCCGTTCGCGTTAATATTTTGGGCAAAGTCGACTTGCCAATCACTGGCTCTTCCACCTTGTTCAATATAATTAGTAAGTTGCTGGGGACTAATGAAGCCAAAAACCCCCGCATCATCTCGACCTGATTCCCAAGAGACTGCTGTTTGCGCGGGCACCTTGATTTTTACCATTTCATTTTTGGCTCGCACAGCTTCATACTGTTTTAGACCATATTGAGTGTGCCACTTTGCCTCTTCTTTCACTGCAAATATTAATTGGCCCTGCGCGTTGTTATGCGCTTTGTCTACCGTAGCGCCATATTCAGGCAAGCCATTTTTGTTATGATCGCGATTACTTAGCCACCAATTACGGTATGCAACTAGTTTTGGGAACATTTGTGCTAACCACTCACTGTCATTGGTGTGTTTGAACACTTGCCAAACAGCCCAAGCAGCCAAACTGGGTTTAGTGTTTCTCTCATTCCAATTGGTACCATCGCCACCGCGCTCAGGGCTTAAGTTGTAAGCAACTAAATCAGGAACGAACCCTTTATCCCATGGCCGTATTGAGTCATCACCAAGTATTTGGTGTTCAAATACGGTATTAAGGTTCTGTTTTGCTAGCTGAGGATTAAAGGTCGCTAACGCAAATGCTTGTTTATAGCTATCCCATGGCCATGTTTGATTGCCAGAAAACCAGCGCCCTGTAACAGCGGGGCTCACCGTGTCATAACTAAGAGCACCGGCGGCACTTCGCCAATTAGCCATTAAAGTTTCTACGCTTTTTACTGCTAACTTTAGGTACTGTGTTTGATCTGGTGCAATAGTCTCTGTTGCATGGTAAATATAACCTTGCCAACGTAATTTGCTGCGCTTCATATAATAATCAGGCCGCTTTAAAATGTCTGCAATAACAGGTTTTTCAGACTTTTCTTCTTGCTCATTAAGAAGGTATGAGTAAGTAGTAAAAAAGGTTTTACTTTTAGCAATATATGCACGACTTGAATAGCTCACATCATCATGCGTGGTTTTTACAGGGAGTGTTTTGTGCAGCTGTAACTGTGAACTGCCTGAGGTGAGTAAATGCCCAAAATCACGCACTTTACCAAAACTTAGGATTAGGCTGTTGGCTGAAACATTCCACCTAGGCAAAAAGTTAGGGTGTACTTTAAAGGGCGAACGAAGATCAGTCGCTTTGCCATTTTTCGCGCTGAGGTGATTAACAAGTTCACCTTCAAAGTACAAGGTTAATGGTTGTTCAGTCTTTATGTGAGTTTTAACCAACGAGGTACGACTACTTACAAAGCGAAGCGTTAGGGTGATCGTTACTCCTTCTCCTTTGAGCTCTTGTACAAGCGCGCCCGGCAGGCTGTATGCCTGCATTGTTAATTCTACTTTATTCGCACTATTTATCGTATCACCTTTATAAACACTCAGCTTTTCAAAGTAAGGTGCAATAAAATTCAGGTATTCTTCGGTCACAATAGCGGGGCCACTAAATCCGCCCGCGTGATCTTCATCAGGTAACAAGTGGCCATGCCACGCCCCTAAATCAAACAGCGGACTAAAGCGTTGGTGGCCACCTCGCTCAAAATCTTGCATGTAATAGGGAGTGCCCGTTCTATTGATGAGATTTTTATAGCTCGGCTCACTGTTTGCAATTGTTTTTATACTCACTAATAACATAGCCAGCACAAGTATCGTCACATAGTTAACCTTCACAGTTTTAATCCTTTTTATAACGCGCTAAAAAATAAAAACCTAACCCCGTTGCTAACGCAATTAAGCCAAAGAGTAACCACATTAGTGCGGGGCTATGTAATGTTTTAACTAAATACCCGTAGCTCCACCCTGACAAAAAGCCTGCGAATAGGAACCCCAACGCCATTGATACAAAATAGTACCCCATAAACATTGCCGCGCTGCCTTTAGGCGCTATGCTCGCAACATATTCTTGGCTTTTAGGGGAAGTGAGCATTTCACCAAAGGCAATTAATAGAATCACCGTCACCATAACAGCTCCCCCTAACTGAGTTAATAATAGCCCCGAACTCATCAACAGCAATAATAAAAAAGCCCCAGCGGTCACAATAAGGCCACTTATTAATACCGAGATCACTTTAAAATGCTGACATCTTACGCTGACAACTATCTGTAATAATACAATGGCAGCAAAGTCTAAATTAATTAAATACTCAGGATTTATTTGGCGATAAACAAGCCATTGTTCACCCAGCTGTTTAGTTTGCTCTAAAGTAAAGCCACCCGCATTAGCCTGATTGATAAATAGCGCAATTTCAGAAACAGGCACATTGACCTTTAAGTGAACCAACTCTAATCGGATTGCCTCTAAATCAACATTTGTACTTGTCGTGGTTGCGTAGTTTGCTGCAAGGTCGTGTAATTTTTGACTGAGCGCTTGGCTATCTACATACGCAAAAAAATCAACCGCTGTTTGACCAAAGTAGCTTAAAAAGGCCACTAAATCCTGTGTATCTGTGTAATCGCGAATAAATAAAGGTAAGGTATAAAATAATTGATTGTAGACAGTCCAAAACCCTGTCAACACAGCCAAATAGAGTGCAAAGTTACGGTTGCTCACATTTACACGTTGCAAGTACCACTTTTTAGTATTTTGCTTACATACCACTTTGTCCCATAGGCCATTTAAAACCAGCCAAACCGCAATGAGCGAAAACGCCTGTGGGTAACTTAACCAACTCACACCTGCGGTCATTAAAATAATTACACTCATAAATAGCAAAAGTGCAAAACGGCTATTTCCTAATACTTGTTGAGCTTGTTGGAGAACGTGCCCAAATCCTTTGTTATTTTGCGGGTCTTTCACTGTATCGCGATAAAAAATAAGTGGTATAAAATTAATTAAAATCCACGCTGACGACATTATAAATACTGCATCCCAGCTAATAGCGCGTAAATACCCCGCGACAAGCGGCCCAATAAACCCGCCTAAATTCACCATGGTATAAAAAATACCAAAGCCCAGCCCGCGATTAGTGTCATTGGTGCTTTGACTTATTGTGCCCACTACCACAGGTTTGAAACACGCTGCGCCAAAGGCCACCAACATTAAGATCATAAAAAACGAATTAAAGTCAGTTACTTGGCCTAAAAAATAATAACTGGGCGCCATTAAAATAAATGAGCAAAAAAACGTCTTTTTATAACCATACCTATCTGCAAACGCCCCTGTTACAACAGGCAAAAGATATAAAAAGAACGGAATAATCCCCTGAATCGCACCGCGTTGGGCATCATTAAAGCCCACTCCACCTTGTGCAACCGGGGTTGTCATGTATACCGACGACACAGCAAAAAAGCCATACCATGCTAAACGTTCAAATATTTCCATCGTATTAGCGATGTAAAACGCTAGCCCAAACCCACGCCATCCAGTTTTGTTTTCGGCTATTTGTGAATGCTGTGCTGATGATTGTAATTGTTGATTATTATTCATAGTTTACTTTTCAAATTAAACGCAGTATTTTATATTGCATACAATATACAAATAAAACAACCAGAACATGAAAAATTTATTACTCACACTCGTGCTCACAACACTTATAGCCTGCCAACCAATGCCTGATAATCAGTCTATTGATAGCCAACCCAGCACTCAACATACTACAAAAACAGCGACAAACTTAAATGTAGATCTTAATGTGCAAGGTTACACCAGCACATTAAGATCAATGGATGTTAAATTTTTAGGCAAAACAATTCCCTACACATACAGTGATGGCAAAATTGGCAACAGCCGAGGGTATGACTGGTGGGTCAGTAAACATTTCGCATTGAAAAGTGATTTACCAAAAGAAAAAGTGATTTTATACCTTGAGCTATTAGAAATGGCCTACCCGCATTATGTGGCTCTTTTTGGAATGGCGCCCCCAAATATTGAGCGTCAACGTATTGCTGTGGTTTATGGCAGCTCACGAGCCAGAGTGCGAGAAGCGATGCTGGACGATGGCTTTTTACGTGGTGTTCATAAAACTGCAGGCGGCGAAACCATGTTTTATAATCGTGCGGGATATAACTTTCCAAGTCACCGTGAACACCATCAACGCTATATTGTTATTCACGAAACCATGCATGCATTTCACATGGCACTAAACGGCCACTCAACATGGGCGCCTAATTGGATCACTGAAGGGTTAGCGGATTCTATTGCCCATCATGTTTATGACCCGGAGCAAAAACAACTCACTGTTATGGTGTTTGATCGTGCCCCAATGAACTACATTGAAACGGGCCTTAAGCAATACTACAATGCAAACGAGCCTACTATTGAACAAATAAATGACGACCCAGCTTTAAAGCGCGGCCTTAACTTTTTTATTATACATTACCTTTTAAGTACACCCGAACGTGCTCAATACTTTGGCTACTTCGTTGAACAACTTCGCTTAGCTAACCCACACAGTGGGGCAACACTTTCAACAGCAAATACCTTACTCAAAAAAACCTTTAAAGACTGGCAAAAAATCGAGCAAGGGTTTGCTGATTTTGTGCAATCAATCCAGCCTAGCTTCCACATTGTTAATGGTCCGTGGGAACAAAATGGCAACGCATACTGGCTAAGAAATACAGATGCAACAGAACTATCACGATTAGATATCAATCCAGCAATACAAGCCACGCACCCTGTTATGGACTTTCCTGCGCCTGTTAAAAACAAATTAATCAAAGTAAATGATAAGAACCATGTTTCGGTCCTGCTTAATTTTGAGCCAGCTCAATTAAACAGAGGCGAAATAGGTTTTGCTTTACAAGGTCAGCGCAGTGAACAAAACCAACAATTTCGTGCCTCGTTTATTGGCAAGGAGAACCCCCAAGATGATCAGTTACTTAAATTTATTGTTAAAGATGCCCAGCGCTTAATGATCAGTGCTAACCACGTTAAAGGTCTTAAACCACAAAGCATTGCACTTTCACCTGCAATAAAAGCCGCACTTGCACAAAATCATACTTTAGGGCTCAACTTTTCTTTAACTGATACCCATATAGCCATAAAATTAAACGCAGAGCTGAACAATAATGTAATTGAACAGCATTTTACCCTGCCACTTAATAGCACACAGTTAGAAAAGCTTGATGCACAAAAAATAAGCTTGTTAAGTAAAAACAACAACCACACAGTGACGCCCTATTTATACACGCATCGAGCAGGCAACACACAACTAACTACTAATGCGTCACTGACAAACCCGTGGTTATTCAAAGACTATGACTTACTCGAACGTGTTTTTAAAACCTGCCAACAACACAGTACACAGCTAACTCGGTGTGATGAAGAATTAAGCCAATTGATGGCTAAAATACCCAAGGCTGATTTACATACTGAAGTGCAAAATTCCCTTATCAAGGTTGCCAAAGATTATCAAAATACACTCAATCACGACGGGTTTAATACGCTATCAGGTGTACGTAGTACGATTGAATACCACCATGCAAAACCCTTTTTAAACGTTGAAAACCCCAGCGAATTTGATGTAAAACTCTCTGCAAAAGTTGAGCTTAAATCACGCTCTGGTCGTGTAACTGACATTGCTATGTTAGAGCAAACTCTGGCTCCAAGCGTTCACACCATTGCGCTGCCACATGATGAAAACGCACACACAGTAACCGTCAACAAAACGCTGTACTGGCAATCGCTTGTGGCAAAAGCAACATTGCACAATACGGTGAAACCGTTTAACGGGGTTGAATTGAGTGTATCTCACCAAAAGAACGAGAACGGAAATAGGCTATTTACAACGGGACTTACAGGGCCTTATTCAGGAAAAACGTCTGGGACAATTACATTACATACCAATGCGTTTAATCAACTCAGTGCAAACAACACACAACAACACGAGGTGGTCATTGCACCATATGAGCAAAAAAAATATGAGTTTGAAGTTACCCCAACGAATCAACCACAACTTATCACTATAACGGCGCTTTTGGATGTCGATGGTGAAGCAATTCGTTTAATAGAAACGGTCAATTTAAATTAAGTAACCCTCCTTAAAACGGTCTATTTAAATAACGCCCTTTACTATGAAAATAATAAAGGGCGTTCACTTTTTAAAATACGTCTGTTTAGATTCTTTTTCACTCAGATAGATAATCCCCAGCTCACCTGGATGCGTATCACTGCTTAAATGCCCAAAAGTAATAACAAAATTACCGCTAAATGCCTTTTTTGATTTATTGATTTTGGTTATTTTTACGGATATGATAATGGCTATCATTTACAGTTACATTTTGGATCTCCTTCATGAATGCATTATTTAAATCAGCAACAACCTTAGGTGTTAGTCTCCTTTTAGTGTCAACCTTTGTTACACAACCTGCTTACGCCAATGGTCCAATCGGTGAACATGTAAATCACCTGCAAGCTAATATTAAAGATTACTCAGAAGAAGTAGAGTGGATGGTTGCTAAAGTAGATACATTAGTAAGCAACTATGAGGCTAAAGGTGCAAAAGCAATTAACAGCGATGATTTAATTGAATACTGGGAATCAGTTAAATTTCATAGCGCAATTGAAACCAATTACGTACCTGTTTACGCATCAATTTGGCAGAGCCTGTATGGCATCAAAATGGCGATTGATAACAACAAGCCTGCAAGCGACGTACGCGCGCAACAAACCGCATTAAATGCTGCTTTATGGCAAGGCCTTGGTGCCGTTAAATTAGCGGCAAAGTTTCAACAAAAAGGCGTGCTAGATGCCGTTAAAACAACCGCAACAGAAAACATGACACAAAGCGCCACAGTTGACGAAATCAAACATAAACTTGACCGCGTTGTGGCAAAATATGCAGAGCGTTTAAGCGATGAAGCAACTACCATTGTTCACGATACCTACTTACACCTTTTTGAAGGGATTGAAGGCACATTGATTGAACAAGATGCAAATCTAGTAGAAGTGCTTGAAAAAGACTTTAACGTCACACTACCAAAAGCCATTTCAGACAATAAAACAGTGGACCAAGTGCGTGATGTAATCACGGATATGCAGACCAAACTTGACCGTGCAAAAGCATTGATAGAGAAAGCCGAAAAAACACGTAAGGATGTTTTTTAGTGGAGCGTAGAACCTTTATACAAGGCCTTGCTGCGATAGGGGCAATGGGAGCACTCCCGTTGTCACTCTCTCAAGCATTTGCCGCCACTGCAGCAAACCCGGTTTCAGTCGAGGATTTACCCAAGCTTAAAGGAGCACTTACGCTTTATTTAGGCCGTGGTGAAGGCGGGTTATATGAAGATGTGCTCAAAGCAATCGAAAAGAGAAACCCCGATCTCAAGCTCGCAATACGTCGCGGCCCAACTGCTGCGCTCGCAAATACCATTGTTGCCGAAGCAAAAGCAGGCATTAGACGTGCCGATTTGTTTTGGGCTGTTGACTCAGGGGCTATTGGTTTAGTCTCTGATGCAGGACTTGCACAACCTATGCCTAGCGATTTAGCGGCACAATTACAACCGCAGTTTCGCTACAAAGATTGGGCACCCGTAACGGGAAGAGTGCGTACCCTGCCTTTTAATACAGCAAGGCTTACGAAAGAACAAATTCCTACAAGTATTATGGATATTGCAGACAGCGATTTAAGTATAGGCTGGGCACCCGCTTATTCTTCATTCCAGTCATTCGTTACTGCAATGCGTTTAATTGAAGGCGATGTTAAAACCGTTAAGTGGCTTAAAAAAACCAAACAGCGCGCCAAAACCTATGCGGGTGAGTTAGGTGTAGTTATGGCTGTTGAGCGTGGTGAAGTGGATATTGGTTTTGCCAATCACTATTACACATTACGATTAAAATCTGGGAAGCCTGATGCAAAACTTGATTTAGCCTTCACCGAGCAAGATGCGGGCTGTTTAGTCAATGCTTCAGGTATTTTGGCTTTAAACCAAGATCCACTGGCAACCAACTTTATGCGTTACTTATTAAGCACCCAAGTGCAAAGTTATTTAGCACAAGAAGCCTATGAAATACCTTTGGTTAACGGCGTAGCGCAACCAGAAGGACTGCCTTCTTTCGCGGCTATTTCACCACCAAAAATTGATTTAACTCAGCTAGCTGATTTACGACCCACCATAGACTTGATGCGAAATAGCGGCGTACTTTAATGCGATTACCAGCCTCCTACCCGATGGCGCTGCTTGCAGCGCTTATCACACTGACACCTGTTTTTATTTTAATTACGCTGGCCTCTGATGCCAGTTCTTTTTTTGATAGCCATCATTTAACCATACTTGGCAATACATTATCTTTAATGCTATTAACAGTACTTGGCTCTATTTTAATTGGCGTACCGCTGGCCTTTATAAGTGCCTATGTTGTGCTGCCTTTTAAAAAGTGTTGGCTTGTTTTTTTTGCCGCCCCGTTAGCCATTCCAAGTTACATTGGCGCATTTACCTTGTATGCCGCATTTGGCACAGGGGGTGAAATACATAACCTCCTTGGTATTGAATTGCCTGCAATGGATGGCTTGAGCGGCGCAGCGATTGTCATGACGTTATACACATTTCCTTTTGTGATGATGACAACCCGTTCAGCCCTACTTAGCCTTGATGCGAGTATGGTTAATGCGGCACGTACGCTAGGCATGTCGATGACGCAAAGTGTGTTTAAGGTTATTTTACCGCGGGTAGTGAACGGTATTGCCGCCGGTTCATTGCTTGTTGCCTTATATACACTCTCTGATTTTGGCACCCCCGCGATGATGCGACTTGATACATTTACGCGCGTCATTTATGTTGAATACAACGCATTTGAGCTAAGCCGTGCCGCCATGTTGTCTTTACAGTTAATGGTCATTGTTGGCTTTTTACTACTGATCGAATCGCAAATAAAAACAGCCAGTGAGCGTCATGGTCGCCCCTTAATTTTATTTCCTAAAAAATGGCAATTAGCCGCGATGTTTGCCATGTTTGCTCCTATCCTTTTGCTTGCAATAGGCCTACCTCTGGCCATTTTTTCACTTTGGCTGGCGCGCGATGGCTTAAGCAGTTTTGATTTTAGCATTGCGTGGCACTCTGCTTACGCCTCTGCGATTGCTGCGGTAGTTGCAGTTATTGTCGCCATTCCGGTTGCACATGCCGCACTCACAGGAAAAGCAGGCAAAGTGATGGAACGCGTAACTTATTTTGGCTTTGGTATTCCGGGCATCGTGATGGGCACCGCGCTGGTCTATGGGGGCTTACAATTGCCATTTTTGTACCAAACATTGGGGCTATTAATTATTGCCTATATGCTGCGTTTTTTACCTCTCGCTGTGGGATCAGTAAGAACCAGCACTGAGCACCTCGACCCCAGTTTAGTAAACTCAGCCAGAGTACTTGGCGCAAGCCCTCGTGAAGCGTTTACGCGTATCACATTACCCCTAACAATGCGTGGAATTGTAGCGGGTGCGGCACTGGTGTTTTTAGAATCAATGCGCGAATTGGAAGCCACGCTTTTACTTGGTCCTACTGGGTTTGAAACCCTCTCAACTTATTTGTGGCGAGTCTATGAAGCGGGCTATTTTGGCCGCGCCGCTATTCCTGGCTTATTGCTTGTGGTGATTTCTGCCTGTGGTTTAGCTATCATGATGTCTGGCGAAAAACGTCAGCAACTCGATCATTGAGGATATAAATAATAATGTTATCTGTAAGTCAGTTGTCTATAGATTACGGCAGTAACCGTGTTGTGAGCAACCTTAACTTGTCGCTCGAAAAAAGTGAAATCCTCATGCTTGTTGGCCCCACAGGGTGTGGTAAAAGTACAATATTACAAGCGCTCGCTGGGCTTATTCCAATTAGTGAAGGCAACATTAAAATGGGCACGTGGCATGCAACGCCTAAACACACTGTTCCACCAGAAAAGCGCAGTGTGGGCATGGTGTTTCAAGACTTTGCTTTGTTCCCTCATTTAACGGTAAAGCAAAATATTTGCTTTCGGTTAAAAGACACTACCATTGCCGATCACTGGATCAAATTGCTTGGCCTTGAGGCATTTGTTGAAAAAAAACCGGCAACACTTTCTGGTGGCCAAAAACAACGTGTGGCACTTGCACGAACACTTGCCCACCAGCCTGACTTTGTACTATTAGATGAACCCTTATCAAATCTTGATGCTGCCCTCAAAGATATGTTGCGTTGGGATATTCGTAATGCGTTAAAAGAAGCGGGCGTACCGGCCATTTGGGTGACTCACGATCAAGAAGAAGCACTATCTATTGGTGATCGTGTCGGTATTTTACAAGCGGGTAACGTGCAGCAAATTGATACGCCTGAGCGTTGCTTTAGCCTACCTGAAACACGGTTTGTGGCGCGCTTTTTAGGGGAAGCCAGCTTTATCCCGGGGCAGTTTGCCAATAACCAAGCAACCACTGCGATAGGCAATGTACCTGCACATGCTATTGATACCGAAGAAGGTGATGTAGACGTTTTATTACGACCTGATGATGTGGTGTTAGTACAAAGTGACGTAGGCAGTAATGGCACTGTTGTGTGGGTTCGTTTTGAAGGGACCAGCCGATTATGCGCCATCGAACTTGCGTGTAAAACCATTGTCACCAGTCGCGTAAGCCATGAGCTTATTGTGCGACCGGGCGATAATGTACATGTATCGCTAAGCACCTCTCATCCATTAGCGGTATATAAACGCTGAACCCTGCATAATAAAAAAGCCCATTTTCATGGGCTTTTTTAGCTTCAAAAAAAACTAAACTTAAAACTGATAACTAACGCTAAAATCAACTGATCGAGGCTCGCCCGGCTGTACCCAAATTTGTGTGTATGAGTTAGGGAAATATTTACGGTCAAACAGATTATGGACTTGTAGTTTCACTTCAAATTGCTGCGTTAAATCATATTTAGCAAACATATTTGCCACAGTATACGATGGTAAATAAAAATCAGAACCTCGTTGACCTAAACGCTCATCTACATAATTAGCACCCGCGCCTAGAGTTAAAGCACGGTCAACCACTGAGAATTGCTTGCTAATTTGTAGGCTTGCGCTATTTTTTGGAATATTAAGCAGCTCGTCACCTCGTTTTAAAGCAACACCTAAACCAGTATCTTTTGCATCTTTGTCTACTTGCGCATCAATGTATGCGTAAGAAAACCACATATCAATATCACCTGGTAACTGCCCTGTTACATCAAACTCAAAGCCTGTACTGCTGGCTTGGCCTATAGCAGTGTGAAAGCCTGGATTCGCGGCATCTGCGACGATGATATTTTTTTGTGTGCTATCAAAATAAGCAAACGTAACACCTAAGTTATTATCGAGCAGATTAAATTTAGTGCCTATTTCTGAAGATTGAGTTTCATTTGGTTTAAAACCTTGGCCTTTTGCATCTGTGCCAAAGTTCAGACGATAACCTTCGCCATAACTTGAGTATAAAGACCAACTATCACTTAATTCATAGACCACACCAGCTTGAGGGCTAAAATGAGTTTCAGATTGTTCAGCATCAAAATTTGTAATTTTATCATCAAGTGTTTGCTTTAAACGGTCAATTCGTCCACCAAGCCTAAGGTGTAAATTATCAGTTAAACGCATCTGATCTTGCAGGTATAACCCTGTCGCAATTTGTTCTTGCACTCTTACAATTGCCGGAATAGGCGAAGGTAATGGATGTTGTCCATAAAGCGGCTGATAAATATCAATTGCATGCAACTGTTCATTCGTTGGATTTGTAGATAACGCAGGGGAGCGGTAAACGCGGTAATCACGGTCATAATCAAACAAATCGTAGTCAACACCCACTATTAGTTCGTGTGCAATTGAGCCGGTATCAAATTGCCCAGACACTTCTGAACGGATCACAAACTGATCGGTATCATAATCACGCTGACGTCTTTGACGTGTTAGCGTACGACCATTGTAATACAGCTTTTGTCTCGCGGGAGATACTTCTGCGTCACTCGATGTGCCTGTTAAGCGTGTTGAGCGATAGCTTAAACCCGAATTTAAGTACCAATCATTAGAAAACTCATATTGCCATTGCAATTGGTGTCCAAGTACTTCTGTAACTGTAGCGCCATCGTCGGGCTCGCCTAAAAAGCGCTCGATTGGCATCATATCAAAATCGCCACCTAGGGCTAATATTCCCCTGTCAAAAGGAATTTCTTGACGTGCAGCTTCTAATTCATATTGCCATACGGAGCGATCGCTCTGCTCAAATAAAACTGACGCCATCACACCTTTTTTGTTAATTTCAATGGTATCGCGAAAGCTATCACCCGTTTCATAATAGCCGATAACACGCGCAGCTGCTTGCTCAGTTAAACCACCGCTATAGTCAGCCTCAAATCGGCGTTTATCACGGTTTCCAACTTCTAGAGCTATTTTTCCTTGCTGCTCGAACGTTGGTTTTTTAGTGACTAAATTAATTGTCCCTCCAGGTTCTCCTCGACCATAAAGAGCCGCTTTTGGACCTTTTAGTACTTCAACCCGCTCAATACCTGATAAATCTCTGGGCCCTGAAAAGCCACGCCCTGCGTTAAAACCATTGACTAAATAGCCACTTGGTACATTTTCATCACCAAAAAAGCCGCGTATAGCAAAGCTGTCCCATAAGCCGCCAAGACTATTTTGTCTTGATACTGATGCTGATAGGTCCAACGCTTGAGTTAAGCCTGTCACACCGGTATTTTCGATTAACTGCTGGTTTATCTCAGAGATAGCTTCAGGTGTTTCCAGTACATCAAAGTTGCCACGATAAGCCTGACGCTTTGCTGTAACTTCTATTATTTCGAGTGATTCGTCTTGTTTTGCGTAGGCTGCAGTTGAGCATAAGCTCAGTGCAACCCCTAGGTGGAGGGAGCAAAGTTTAAATGAGCGAAGAGAAAAGTGCATTGTAGTTCCTTTAACAATATAACGTTCGAGATTTGTTATATCATAACACTTGCTGTACCCATATTGTAAAGAGCTTATTTATAGATTAGTTCTTTCGCTGTTTAAAATTAATATACTTACACTTCATTTTAAAGGCACCATAAAGCTTGCACTGCCAATAAACGCGCCAGATTCAACAATTATTTTTGCATCTTTGTAATACACTAAATCCTCTGATAATTTCTTTTTACAGTGTTTAGGGAAAAAACCTTCAAAACTCACCTGCTCTGTTTTATTAATCGTACGTTTAAACTTAAGATCAATATCTCTCAAATACACTTCACCTGCTTTGGTCTCTAATTGATTATCCCAACAGCCATATATTATCCCTAGCTGCGAAATCCAAATCATTGCGCTTTGCGCACTAAAATGAAACTCGCCATCTCCTGGCATTTGAAAATATTTAACATCTATTAAGCCTTTGATATAACCAGGTTCAAGGTGAACGGATGAAAACTCCATCACTTCTTGTTTCCAGCCTTTTTGCAAATAATCAGACATCAGAGCCTGTTGTTGCTGTGTATTTAACTGTTGCATAAATTATCCTTTTAAATGTTGAATGTGTTTAGCTTTTCTTCTTTATTTGGCGAGCTTAAATATAAATGTGCAAGTGCGCTGACTCCTCCTATTGAAGCAAATAAATACCAAATTAAGCCCGGTACTTGTTGCTCTAAATCTAAGGCATAACCAGCTAAAGCACTGCCTATGATTAATCCAAAACCTGCAAACAAGTAAAAGAATCCATAGTGAGTAGACACCGTTTCTGGCGGTGCCGAGTTCGCAATTTGTTTCATAATAAGCGGTAAGCTCATTGCAGTTGCTACACTAAAAAATAAAGCTAACAGCCCCAATTGAAGATATAGCTGCCACTGACTCTGGACTTCAAATAACATGACTAAAAAACCACTCCCCATCAATGCAAGCCCTGAACTAATAAACAGAGAATCTTTATTAATACGCTCAGTCAGCGCGGTAATCGGGAGTTGTACTAGGATTGAAATCAATGCGCACATACTTAATAACCAAGTTACACTATGCAGCGGCATATCTAATTGACCTAAAAAAATAGGCATCGCAAATGAGATTTGGTTGATCAGCATAAAGTAGCCAATCATCACTGCGCAAAGTTGTAAAAATGCACGATTGCCCAACACTGTTTTAATTAATTCATGAGTATTAAGCCCTGCACTTTTTTGTGATTTTTTTGCCGCTGGTAAATAATAAATAAACGCGATACCAAAACATAAAAAAGGAAACGCAGCCACGCCGCACAGTAAACCAAAACTCATTGAAATTAATAATAAACCGCACACAGGACCAAGCAGCTCGCCAGCGTTTCTTGCAACACCAACGAGCGCAAACATGTTTGCTTTACTGATCCCTTGCGCATGTGCAAAATAAGCTTGGGCAGCAGGTGTAAACAATGCCCCCGCAAAGCCCGTCAAAAATGCAGCTAAAAACAAAACAACAATGTGATCGGCCCATAAAAACAGTAAAAAACCGACTGCTCGTAAAAAACACCCCGCTATTATCAATCGCTTAACACCAAGCTTGTCAGCTAACACACCACCGACTAAAAACAAACCTTGTTGACAAAACGAGCGAACCCCCATGACGATGCCGATCAATGTGGCACTCAAAAGTAAGTTCTCTGCAAAATAATGGCTCAGTAATGGGATCAACATATAAAAACCCAAGTTAAATACAAATGCAGCAAACAGCATCAATTTGTACTCAGGGGTTAATCCACGAAAAGGTGCTAATGCGTGCATTAAGGTTGCTCTTCAAACGGCTTTTGCGCGATCAAAATAGAATGAAAATTATCGCTATAGGTCTGAATTTTTAATTTAGGAGTAAAAGGCATTAAATCACTCAACTCAATACTGGGGTAAAGTAGCTGACGTAAATTAAATGCTGTTCTTACTACAACAAAACTTCCCGCTCGCATGCGCGTAAATAAATGCGATAATATTTGCCTTTTTACATCGCTTGACCCCGCTAATGCAGCCAGCCACACTACATCAAACTGTTCAAGGTCTTCAAATTCACAAATATCTGCACAACTAAATTTTTGATTCTGCTGTGGGTAAACATGTTTTTGCACACGCTCACCAACGGTTAATGCCTGTGCGTCAATGTCAAGATTGCTCACCTTCATACCTTGCTGAGAAAGGAGCATTGACGTAATAGGCAGCGGCCCACTGCCAGCCATTAATACGTTTAGATTTTGCTTACCTGATAAGGCATAAATAGCATTTGACTCTAAACCAACCGCTCTTTGGTAGTGACTAAACCAAGGGTAATCAGACTCTAAGGTTGAGATAGGCGTTGTAGAGGCAAGTAATTTTTGCGCCCAGTAATGTTCATAGCGCCCCGACGCGGCTGCAAAAAGTGACGCTATCTCACTTTTAATTGCACTGAGGCAAGGTTCAGCTAAAACTTGGTTAGCAAATTTTTCATCTTGTTGATTAGACAGTAAAGCCATGAAGCGCTCATACAATGCCATGTTCGGCGCTTCAAAAGAATCCATATTTATATTTTTAATCAATTGAAATACATCACAAATTTGCGACGCATGTTGATAGGGTGAAATTGTTTGAGACATACATACCTAATTTAGGAAAAATTGTTACACTTAACTAAATAAAAATGTTATAACATATCAAAATAGGCAATTACAAGCGTTTCCCTGTATTTAATAAGGGTCCTTGATTATACAAAAAGGAATGAATTTTTATGCTCAAAATGTTGTACGGCATCAAAGGACGATGGTTTTTAACACTCTTAATAATTATATTGATTACATTAGTTGGCTATTTTATGACTCCTTCACCAAAGGCAAAAAGTGAGCCAACTAGCTCTTCAGCTAAGCCTTTGCCACTTATAAGTGTAACGCCCATAACGCCTAAATTGATGAATACTAAGCTTGAATTATCAGGCGTTGTAAAACCAATCGAAAACACTGATATTGCTTTTGAAGTTGCAGGGAAAGTAACCTACTTACATCCGAGCTTTATTGATGGAGGGATCGTTAAAAAAGGCACTGTGTTGATCAAACTTAATCCATTTGATTTAACGGCCGCGGTGACACTCGCGGAGGCTAAAGTTGCAAAAGCCAGCGCAGAGCTTGAAGAAGAAAAAGCCAAAGCAAGTGTTGCCAAAGCCACGCTTTTACTTGCTAATACGCCTTCTACCAACCCCCTTGCAAAACGAGAGCCGCAAGTTAAAAGTGCCAAAGCTTTATTACTTGCCGCACAAACACAATTGCAAATTGCACAAACAAACCTTGCCCGTAGTGCATATAGGGCACCTTACGACGCACTCGTTCAAAACCGCGCAGTAGGCCTTGGTCAGGTTATCAGTCAAGGGCAAACGCTGGGGCGTTTAGCTAATGTTGCTAAAGCCGAGGTTCATATTGCCATTGCAGATAACAAATTAAGTGTGTTACCAAGTTTACCAATATACAATGTAATTATTAACCATCATCATGTTATTCATACTGGCCGCTTAACACGCAGTATTGGTACGCGCTCTTCTTCAACTCGTAGCGCTATTTATATTGTTGAAATTACGGATCCCTACGGATTACTTAATCAAAGAAAAAGAATCGAATTTGGTGAATTTGTACACGTCTCTGTACCAACAAGACACTTTGAGAATGCAGCAGTTGTGGCACAACATATGGTTACTAATAGCCGTATATGGGCTTTGTCTGCAAACAATACCTTAGAGTCAATCCCCGTTGAAATCTTAAACATGCAAAAACACAATTTAATGATTCAACTACCTAGCGATGAATCAATTATTTTAGTCGATAAACGCCCTGAAATTGTAAGAGAAAACATGGCAGTAAATGTCATTAACTCAGCTCTAGCGACAGCCCCTCTTGAGGGCAACTCACTATGACGACACAGCACACACCAGCAGCACCTTATAAAAACAGTGTGATCGCTTTTTTTTGTCATCGCCCATTGGTTGCTAACTTATTGATGTTATTTATTATTGCGATGGGATTGTTAAGCTTTAACAGTATTCAAAGACAAATGTTCCCAATAGCTAAAAACCCTGAGATCCATATACAAATTCAATATTTTGGTGCCTCTGCAAAAGAGCTTGAAGAACAGGTCGTAGCCAAAATAGAGCACGCCCTCAATGGCCAAGCGGGCATTAAACGAGTTCAAAGCCAAGCTAGGCAACATAGCGCCAGTATGACCATTGCTTTATACGCAGATCAATCCAGTGAGCAAAGGCTCAATGAAATCAAACACAAATTAGATGCCATCGCTGATTTACCAAAAGCCATGGAACCTATCATTTTACAAAATAAGCCGCAGTTACAAAATGCAGTAAGCTTAGTACTAACCGGGCCAGACGATAAACTCGCTTTAAAGCAGTTTGGCGAACATATTAAAAGAGAGTTGTTAGCCCGAGACCTAATTAGTCACGTACAAGCAACAAACTTACCCGATGTTGAGTTTTCAATAGAGGTAACTCGCTATCAATTACAACGCTACGGATTATCATTACAGGACATTGCTGATCTTATTAGTCAACATTCGAAAAATATCAGTGCAGGTCAAATTGCTACTAAAAATGGCAAAATCAATCTACAAATGCCAGCCCGAAAAGAAACAATAGCGAGCTTAAACTCCCTGCCAATATTGAATACTGAGCATGGCGAATTACTCACATTAGGCAATATTGCCACTATAAAAAAATCACTCACTGAGCAATTGCACCTAGCAAAGTTAAATGGCAAAAATGCTTTTTATATGCGTATTTTAGCCGATGAGTCACAGTCAATTACCGCCGTGGCGCAAAGTGTACAATCTTATTTAGCGTATAAAACCCCTCTGCTGCCTGCGGGGTTTTCTTTGTACCAATTAGTCGACACCACCTACTATTTAGAAGGACGACTTAATATGATGTTAAACAATTTAGCCCAAGGGGCATTGTTAGTTTTTATTGTATTGAGTTTATTTTTACGGGTGCGCTTGGCCATGTGGGTAATGCTTGGCTTGCCAGTTAGCTTTTTAGGCGCTATTTGGTTAATGCCGTTTATCGGCGTAACGCTTAATGTTGTATCACTTTTTGCGTTTATTATGGTGTTAGGCATAGTGGTAGATGATGCCATTGTTATTAGTGAAAGCGCTGCGAACGAAACAACCGATTACGGCCATAATGTTGAAAATATAATCACAGGGGCTAGTAAGGTCGTTGCCCCTGCTACATTCGGTGTACTCACCACAATGGCTGTGTTTATGCCATTTATGTTTAGCACAGGCCCTAACTCAGGGCAATTTATCGCCATTGCGGGCGTTGCTCTACTGTGCTTATTTTTTAGTTTGATAGAATCCAAAATGATTTTGCCCGCACACCTTGCTCATAGCCCTATCAAGCCTCTTTCTAAAACCCACTGGAGAACAAAGTTTGATCACGCCTTTAATCAATGGCTAGCGGATACATTTGTGCCAGTCTTAAAGCATATTATTCACTTTAGGTATCCAGTATTAATGCTCTTTATTGCATTTTTAGCAGGCGCTATTTTACTTGTAAAAACAGGTTTAATTGGCTTTACTGCCGTACCTAAAGTTCCGCATGATTTTCCATCTATCCATATTCAAATGGATAACAATGCGTCGCATCAACAAACATTGCATGCTGTTAAAAGTATAGAACAAATGGTTTTACAAGTAGAGCAACAAACACAGCAAATCTCAGGGCGTTCGCTGGTAAAAGACACCTACATTTGGCTCGATAATGATACCGAGGGCGAAGTGCTCGCCCCCTTGGTTGATGAAGATAAGCGCCCCTTTGACGCATTTGAATTAGCACGTCACTGGCAAGCTGCGATGCCGACGCTACTTGGCGTTAAAGCAATTACCATTGAATCTGATGTTATTGATATTAATCAAAAGCCTGAACTAAGCTATCAATTATATAGCGATAATTTAAGTATGCTAACTGCTGCCACTTTAGATTTGAGTACCGCTTTATCTGAACATGATGCCATCACACAATTAACATCAAACTTAAACACAAATCAGCAAGAATGGAAAATTCAGCTAACACCTAAAGGACGCCATTTGGGGCTAACTTCAAACCAAGTTGCTAAACAGGTATTTGCCTACTTTTATGGTATTGAGGTACAGCGAGTTGTTACACAACAACAAACCGTCCGATTTATGGTTCGAGGGGATTTAAACGAACGCCAATCTTTTTCATCTTTAAATAACCTACCTATTAGTGTAAATGAGCACTCACAAGTGTTTTTTTCAGAGATAGCAACACTCACTACAACGCAAAGCAGCCATGAAATTCATACAGAACAAGGCAGAAGAACATTTAATGTCTCTGCGTTTATTGTTCCAAGTAAAAAGCCGCAAACAAAAGCGATACATTTAGCAATTGAAACCCAAATATTACACGCTATAAAAGCCCGCTACCCTGATGTGTCTTTTGATTTAGGTGAACATTTAAAGGAGCAGCAACAAGAACAAAGCCAAGTCACTTCGTTTGCTATAATCGCGTTATTAATGGTGTATAGCTTATTAGCAATACCACTGAAGAGCTATAGCCAACCGTTCCTGATTATTTTTGTTATACCGTTTGCCACGGCAGGCGCGTTGTATGGGCATTTACTGCTGGGGTATACACTAAGTATGATGTCGATTTTTGGCATAGTTGCCGCATCTGGCGTCGTTATAAACGATGCTCTCGTACTATTAACACGAGTCAACCAACTGCGTAATAAAATGCCTCTAAATGAAGCAATTTGCCAAGGTGCTGCCGCTCGCTTTAAAGCAATTTTAATAACATCACTCACTACATTCATTGGTTTATTACCCTTGATGTTTGAAAGCAGTTTACAAGCACAGTTTGTGATCCCAATGGCTGTTTCATTAAGTTTTGCTGTGCTATTTGCCACACTAACGTCTTTGATTCTTTTGCCTTGCTTACTTTATATTGCGAATGAGCTTAAAACCATACCGCAGCAAGGTGCAAAAGCAATTAAACTACAGCTATTAAAGGCATTTTAACTATTTAAAAAATCTACAAAAAAGCCCATTTACATGGGCTTTTTGTGGGTTTTTATTAAATTATTGGTTTCACTTTAACGGCAACCACCGCTGTTAAAGTCAACGACTAGGCTTGCACCTGTGCTATTGCCTGATACTTTTAAATAACCCCAATATTCGCTTTGATTGGTGATATATATACATTCACTGTTACCGCTATTAGTCGACACATCAATTTCATTGCTACCATTTGGCCAGCCACTTGCAGCGTAGCTTAAGCTGATATCACCAGCTCCATTGGCCGTTGTAATTGCAATACCACTTTGGCTTTGCACATCAGCAATACTAAACCACATTGGATCGCTGTTGCCCAAGCAAATCACTTCGCCATCATTTAAGCGGCCATTGCTTCGGCTACCTTGCGTTGCGCATACATCAGGCACATTTGAGGTTACTTCAGTGTAAGAGGCCGTTAATTGAACATTTTCAAATGTGTTGTAACCTCTAAGCATTACGTTGTAGGTACCGACTTGTACTGGGTTAATAGTGCACTGCTCTTCATTCCCACCAACGTAAGGGCGACAATCAAATAGAGTTTCTGTCGGTACTACTTCGTAACTGACATATAAATCAGCATCACCCGTACCACCTGAGATAACAAAGGCTAAGTCAGTTGCGCCTTGTGGCACAGCAAAAGTGAAATATTGCAGCTCATCTTGTGCACCATTGACACTAATCGTTTGGTTATTTTGTAAAACACCCTCTCCAACACTACTATCTTGCTCAATAGTCGCTGTTGTTGTTGTTGTTTGACTTGCACCTTGATTATCGGTGACTGTTAAGCTTACGTTGTACTCACCCGAACTGGTATAAACATGGGTAGGATTTGCTTGGTTAGCGCTGCTGCCATCACCGAAGTCCCATAGGTAATCTGTGATTGTGCCATTACTATCACTGCTTCCATTACTAGTAAAACTTACTTCACTATTTTGAGTGCCTAAGTAAGGCCCGTTAATTTGCGCAACTGGCGGTGGATTTGTCGTTGTACCGGCAACTAAATCGTCACACCACTGCACAAATTCATTTTCGTAGCTGTTAGCCCATTGCACTGTTTTAGCTTTATATGCACTCCAATCACCAACTCGAGTATGTGCTAGCATAGCGTTGATTTCATCATTATGGCGCTCAAACATAAAGCGCACAGCGAGGTAACCCCAGCGATAAATACGGTCTTGATCAAACCCATCATAATTAGTGGCAAATATTTGCGCGAGTGTAAAACGAGAGCCATCACTGATGGTTGCTTTTGCGGCATCATTATCATTTAAATTAGCCACATACTCTGCAACCCCTTCAGACCACCAAACAATATCTTCTGTTGGCGAGTTAAAGTTGCCGTATAAGTCAAAACGACCGTCTAGGTAATGCACATACTCGTGCTCTAAGTTCCACACATAGTGATCGGCTTTTGCATAACTGGCTTCATAAGCAATAAAGTTTGCTTGGTTGCCAACAACAGACGGATCACCTTCTAAATACATACCACCGTTATTAGTATTAATACCAAAAATAACCCCTGCATATTTACCGTAATCGTCGCTACTATCAAAAATATTAACTTGTAAAAAGCTATTGTTATCATCAGCAACGGGAGTGTTATTGGTGGCCAGTTTTGTATGAAACAACCCTTCTTCAGCGCCCATTGCATCACACGCGGCAGCATGCTGCGCAGCAGTCATATTTTGCGAACGAATTTTAATCGTGCTACTGCAGCTATAACTTTGTGACAGCGCTTGACCTATCAGATTATCCACAAACCCACAAATACCATAATCATTACAATCTGCGTAATAACTTACCGAGTCAGCTGCCGCGAGCCAAACAGCATCACCATAACCAAAACTAGTATACGTTGAAAAAATAGCATTTAAGCCAGTATCTACAGTACTTTGAATCGGTGTGTTTGCGTATTGCTTTAACCGAGCAAGCTCGCTAGCTGCATTAACAATAAGGTACTGCGCGTCTGATCCGATCATCCATTGTTTTTGGGTAAACGCATTGAGCTTTATCACTAAATCAGTGTCTTTGCCGACTGCCGTAACAAATTGATCATTCCATTGACCACGGTATAACAGGGTAAAAATACCATTCACTGCACTGCGTACATTCCACTTAGCGGCGTAGCTTTCATTAAAACGGCTCAACCATTGTTTAACAACTTCGAGGTAACGATGCTGTTGCTCTGAACTGTCCATAGTAATAATAACTTCATTAAGTGTCTTACCGTGGCCATCGTTATCGTCATAAAAGTGACTATTGGCAACAAATGCATCAATGGCATCAACAACAGCAGGGGTTACCCAAGTAGCAAAACTCACATTGTCGTTATAAAACTCAGTATAAAAACCGGTACGTAGGTACAAAAATAGCGCTTCTAACTCAACATTTCCGCCGCCAGTATAAGTCTGTGAGAGTGACTTTGCATGATTTGCAACAGCAAACATTTTATCAGACGTAAACACCTGACTTTGTATTGACGATGAGGCACTAAATAACTCATTAATACATGATGTTCCTTGGTTTTTAACTTCAGTAATAATGGTTGATGTACTCGCAGTTGCTAATGCATCCAAATCACATGTAACAGCCGTGGCTTGCATTGTCATCATACGCGCGCTCAAAAGCTGCGGTTGGCTCTGCACTTTTGCAATGGGTGCTTTTTCGTTATGGTTTTGTTCAACACCGTGATGATGCACACGCTCAACAACGGCTGCCTGAGGTTTAAATGTTCGCTCCCCCACTTTGTCAGCCAATGCCATTGAACTCATGCCCAATATCGGTAACGCCAGAATCAGTGTATTAATTTTCATACTCTACCTTTGATTATTAGTGTGTTCTCAATCTAGAACGGGTTGTTGAGGTACAGTTTGTAACATTTAATTATCATTGTATACAATATATTTTATATAAAATTAACGAATAATAATATATTGGTTTTAATAAAAAAATTAAAATCAATCCTTTTGGGTTTGTTTTTATTAAGATTAAGCACTATTTAGCAAAGCTGAATATCAGGCTCTCCAAAATAGGCCCACACAAAAAGGCTCCGCTTAGCATACCCTGCTTAATACTGCATGGGTTATTAGAGACAGCAGTTTGTTTACACGTGCAATCGTTAAAAGAAGCGACTTACAACGACTCTTTTATAAAATTAGCACTTTGATTTAAAGCCAGATATGGTAATTTACTCTTTCAATCAACATCCTCGCTTGAGTAGGTTATATGAGTACAAAAAACCATTGGACACTAAAAAGTATTGCAAAAGAATTAGGTGTTTCAAATGCCACAGTGTCAAATGCGTTTAACCGCCCAGATCAATTATCAAAAAATCGCAGAGAATCAATTTTAGCGGCGTGCAAAGAGCTGGGATATTTCGGTCCTAATAAAGCTGCTCAATCACTTCGCCGCGGTAAATTTAATATCATCGCAATGGTGTTGCCAGATAGTGTTGAATATATGGTGTCTGATCCGGTAGCAAGCAGCTTTATGCGAGGTGTTGCCTCTGTGCTTGAAAAAAACGGCAGTAACTTATTATTGTTTTCTGGTAACAACGATAACTTAAACAGTGTTGTTGATTTTGTTGATGGCTTTATTTGCTATGGTCGACCACGAAATCCGCTTTTGGTAGAACAACTCAAAACGGTGCCTAAACACGTTGTTACTGTAGACTTTGATATAGACCGTGACGCCTCAGTTAATATTGACAACGAACAAGCAAGCTACGAAGTAGCCATGCATACACTGCAAAATAAAACTGATAATGTGGCTATTTTAGGCCTTCGCCTATTAGATGAAAACGTACTTTGCCGCGTATATGAACATCACGAATGTGAAGCGGGACAATCTATTGCGCACCAACGATTACGCGGCTATCAAAAAGCCCTCACAGAACAAGATATCACCATTGGGGAAGATCGCATTTGGAATATACCAGAAAGTAGTGAACGTTTTGCATCAATCGCTGCAAAAGAAGCTCTATCAATTTCACCACGGCCCGAAGTATTACTGTGCATGAGTGATTTAATCGCACTAGCTGCAATGCGAGAAGCATTAACTATCGGCCTAAATATTCCGCAAGATATTCGCATTGTTGGTTTTGATGGCATTGATGAAGCTAAACGTTTTGTCCCAACGCTCACCACAATCCACCAAAATAGTGAGGAAAAAGGCGCGTTGGCAGCCCAGCTATTCATCACTAAAGAGAAGAAAAAAGCGCTTATTAACTATCAACTCCAATTAGGTGAAAGTGGCTAATAAGCGCACAATTAATACATTCGAGCCTGTTGAGGTTTTCAGGTTGAATTTTCAGCAGTCTGTTTGGTATTTCTGCAATTCAGCGCCCATGTGGCGTGATTATTTGCTTTAAGTGGCCGATAACTCACGTAACCTAGGCGGTCAACTATTTTATAAACCGCCATTAGGTCAACACATTTTAACCTGAGAAATCAGTCATTTTTAAGAAAGTCACTCAGCTGCGTTACTGTTTTATCATATAGTGTGTATTCAATTATCTCGATATGCCTTTGAGTAAAGTTAACACTTAATTCGATAGCCTCATCATCGAGTTGCCATTTTAAATTGCATGTTCCCACTGCGCCATGAACGCTAAATTCACCCGCAAATGCAGGGTGTGTATTACGTATTGCAATTAATTTTAACAGCCCCTTCACAACAGGTTTTTCAAGTGATTGAGTTATTATCTCTGCATTTAAATATGGGCGGTTAATATCGCGACCAACATTAGAGCTTGCCAGTAATGCCATGTCGTTTTCGCAAGCAAACAAACCACCGTAGTAAACTTGTGGCACACCTGGTGCAAAAAATTGAATAGCCCTAGCAATTAGGTAATCGAAATCACTGGCACCTAGGGCGTTATAGTACGTGCAATTAACTTGGTACAAGTCTACATTGCTCGCAGCTGCTCCTGTAGCCTGACGGCTTTGATTGTCGCTATTTGTATGAATTGTCTCAACCAAGTTATCTATTTGATTTTCATCCAAAAGCCCTGCTTTGTCACCCATAGGACCCGCATCAATAATGCCGATACCATCGTGAGTATCCAGAACAGTTAAACAATTTCTAGGTGAAATATTTAACCACTTAACCAAAGCATCACTATTGTTGGTAAACAAGCTGTGTAAAATTAGCGGTGGTAATGCAAAGTCATAAACCATGTTGACCCGCTTCGCGACTTCAACCTGCGTTTGATAGTGGCTGTGTATCTCTGCAATGGTTTCCATACCTAAATCATTTGCTTGGGCAGAAAGCTTATCTAGGTAGTCGAAGGTTTTATCAAGCATAAAGCAGTTAGTTCCTGCTTCTTTTATGGCGTAACCGGCTGCATCAAGGCGAATAATGTTGACGTTATTTTCTGCAAACTTAGTCAGTACGTTGTTTAAATATTCAACACCCGCATCAGATTTAACATTAATATCAATTTGATTGTCAGTGAAGGTGGTCCAAAAATCATATGTTTTATTATTACCACAGGTTATTGGCGTAAAGCAGCTACCTGGGCGTGGGCGGTAAATAGCCTCTTGCTCTGCATTGCTCATGCCCATTGGGAAAACATCGTCTTTTGTTAAAAATAAATCCCAATAAGTGGACTCTTCTCCCAATTTTAACACATCACTGAATTGAAACGATTGAGCAGAGACATGGTTTACGATGAGATCGGCCATTAAATCATACTCTTTACCTAGCGTATTTATGTCTTGCCAAGTACCAATGCGTTCATCAACGGCGCTGTGATCAATAGGATCAAAGCCAGCATCACTGCCATCAATTGGGTTGTAAAAAGGGAGTAAGTGCACGCCCCCAAACACATTTTTAAGCGGGCCATTAATAAGTTTTGTTAACTCATTTATACCTTCACCAGTGATACGATCTGCATATGTAATCAGTTGAACGTTATTCTTCATCATGTGTAAATACCAAGTTGATTCTTAATCGATTAAGATATATCTTTAACTAGGAAACCAATTTTTACAAGAAGTTTTTACAACTTTGATACATAAGGCGGCGTGATTAAACTACTATTTATTGATTAATCTATTGAGTTAATTATAAAAATGCTTAGTCACCTGGCGAGGATATAAAGATGAACAACACACACACTCTCGTTAGCAATACTTCATTGCAACACATACGCTGGTTAACATATATGATGTTTTTTATGTTTGCTATGACCTCAGACGCCGTTGGCATGATCATTCCTGAACTTATTAAAGAATTTGATTTAACCATGACTCAAGCCAGTGCATTTCATTATGCTCCTATGGCTTTAATAGCGCTAAGCGGCTTATTCCTTGGCTTTTTAGCAGACAGTTTTGGTCGAAAACAAACAATCATGTTAGGACTGCTTATCTTCTCTGTAAGCTGCTTTTTATTTGCAGTAAGCAGTAGCTTCATAATTTTTGTTTTACTGTTATGCCTAATAGGGTTAGCAATCGGCTTATTTAAAACAGGTGCACTAGCACTACTGGGTGATATTTCGCAAAGTAACAACGAACACACTAAAACCATGAATAAAGTTGAAGGATTCTTTGGTATTGGCGCAATTGTTGGCCCGGCTATCGTCAGCTTTTTATTAACTCAGCAAGTCAGTTGGACTTACCTTTACATTATCGCTGGTATTATGTGCTTAGTTCTTGCGGTTCTCGCTTGGCGAGCAGACTATCCGCCCGTTGTTAAAACCACCACGCAAACAACCTCTTTTGCGACCACCTTGAAAATGGTTAAAAACCCATATGCATTAGGGTTCTCATTGGCGATTGCGTTATATGTTGCTACCGAAGTGGCTATATATGTCTGGATGCCAACACTACTGGCAGACTACACCGGGTCGTGGACATTATTGGCGACCTATGCGCTGACTATTTTCTTTATACTACGCGCAGCCGGGCGCTTTCTTGCTGTGTGGTTACTGAATCGCTTTAGCTGGCAAAGCGTTATGGTTTGGCTAAGCTTTGGTATTGCCTTGTGTTATGTCGGTACACTTATTGGTGGGGTTAATACTGCAGTAGTATTACTGCCATTGTCAGGGTTATTCATGTCAATGGTCTACCCGACGCTTAACTCTAAGGGTATTTCATGCTTTGCAGTGCAACAACACGGTGCAGTTGCGGGCGTAATACTATTTTTTACTGCCCTCTCTGCAGCTTTAGCGCCCCTGTTTATGGGTATGATCAGTGATATGTTTGGCCATGTGAGATACGGTTTTATACTTGCCACAGGCTTTGCAGTATTACTCTTTTTAGCTATGGTTTATAACTATTTTAAAGACCCTTCAAGCGCAGCTTTACAACAAACGGGTGCGTAACATGGTTAATTTTGTGCAAAAAAAATTCTTTAAAAACAATGCGCGTGCAAAAAACATACACTTTAATATAAAAAAAAGTTGCTTAATGTAAAAAGTTTGTTATTTTTACTTAATCGATTAAGTAAAATGACAAACCTACTGATAGGTAATCAACGAGGCATACTATGACAACACTTAACACATCACTCTATTTACTCAGCTCGCTTGCATTAGCAGTAAGCCAAGGTATTTACGCCGAAGAAGCACAGCAAACTGAACAAGCTAAAAAAGGCCTTGAAACCATTGTCGTAACAGGTGTACCAAGACGCACAAGTATCATGGCATCGAGTGTTTCAGTTAGCAGTGTTTCACTGAATGAAATTCAAGTTGCAACCCCACGCTCAACAGCAGAAGCATTTAGAATAATTCCGGGTGTTCGCTCTGAATCTACAGGCGGTGAAGGCAATGCAAATATCGCGGTACGTGGCTTACCGGTTGCTTCAGGTGGAGCAAAGTTCTTGCAACTCCAAGAAGATGGCCTTCCTATCATGCAATTTGGTGATGTTGCGTTCGGCAATGCCGATATTTTTATGCGTTTAGACAGCACAGTACAAACTGTTGAGTCAATTCGTGGCGGTTCAGCCTCTACTGCAGCCAGCGATGCCCCTGGCGGTATTATTAATATTATTTCAAAAACGGGTGAAGAAGAATCAGGCTCTGTTGCGACCACAATTGGACTTGATTATGACTCGTTACGTACTGATTTTGAATACGGTACTTACTTAAACGACAGTGTACGCTTTCATGTAGGTGGTTTTATTCGCCAAGGCGAAGGGCCTCGCGAAGCAGGTTATACAGCTAACAAAGGTGGCCAAATAAAAGCGAATATTACTAAAGAGTTCGATGCTGGTTATGTACGTCTTTACTACAAACATTTAGATGACCAAAGCATTGGCTATTTACCCATGCCAATGTACGCTGATGGCAGCTCAATTAAAGGGTTTGATGCACAAACTGACACACCACATTCAGCACAGTTCTTATCTACCACTCGCTTGGATGGCAATAACCAAATTAGCCGCGGCGATATGCGCAACGGTATGAACCCCCAAGTGGATGCAGTTGGTTTTGAAGCCGTGTTTGATTTAGATAACGATTGGCGTATTGAAAACCGCTTTAGAAAATCATCAGTCAGCGGTAACTTTACTTCTTTGATCCCCGCAGAAGTTGGTAATGCAGGTGATATTGCCGCAAGTATTGCAGGCAGTGGTGCAACATTAAACTACGCAACGGGCGGTTCAAAAGGACAAGCCTTTACCGACGACCTTGCGATGCGTATTCATACCTTTGATGTCACCATGAATGACTTTGGCTCAATCGTCAATGACTTAAAGCTAACCAAAGAACTCAGCGAAGATACCAGTGTAACCCTTGGTTATTACGCATCAAGTCAAACCATAAGCATGTCATGGCTTTGGAACTCATATTTAATGGAGTTAAAAGGCGATAATGCGGCGCTACTTGATGTATTCGCACAAAATGGCGATAGTTATTCTGACAGCGGATTATATGCCTACGGCACACCTTTTTGGGGTAATTGTTGCCAACGTAACTACGACACTGATTACGAAACCCGCGCTCCTTATGTTGCATTTTCAACCAAGCTTGGTGATGTCAGCATTGATGCCAGCGCACGTTATGACAGTGGTGAAGCACGCGGTACGTATGCTGGCGCTGTAACATCAACCGTTGATATGAATCGCGATGGCGCGATTTCAATTCCAGAACAAAATGTTGCCAGTATTGATATCAGCAATCCAAGTATAGTTGATTACGACTGGAGCTACACCTCTTATTCTGTCGGTGCTAATTATCAAATAGACCCAAGCCTTGCTGCATTTGCACGTATTAGCCAAGGTGGCCGCGCCAATGCTGACCGCTTACTATTTGGTAAAGTCCAAGCGGACGGGTCTGTTGCTGATGAAGATGCGGTAGATGAAGTAAATCAATACGAGTTTGGTGTTAAAAAGCGTTTTGATTCATTGTCAGTATTCGCGACCGCATTTTACGCTGAAACAGAAGAGCAGAACTTCGAGGCTACGTCACAAAAATTCTTTGACCGAGAGTATGAAGCAAAAGGGATTGAGCTTGAATCAACTTACTTCCTCGATTCATGGGATTTTCGCGGTAACTTTACCTGGACAGATGCTGAAATCGCAAAAGATGCGCTAACACCTGAGGTTGTGGGCAATACCCCACGCCGCCAAGCAGACTTTATTTATTCATTGATGGCACGTTACAACTTTAACAAAGGCTCTGCTGGCCTGAGCTTTATTGGCACCACAGATGCGTATGCTCAAGATAATAACGATCTTAAGTTTGACGGTTACACACAAGTTAATGGTTTTGTAAGCTACGATTTATCTGAAAACCTCAACCTTGCTTTTAACGTTAATAACCTATTCGATACTGTAGGTATTACTGAAGCAGAAGAAGGCAGCGTGCCAGATAATAATATTATTCGTGCCCGTGCCATCAATGGTCGTACAACGTCATTAACCTTAAAGTACTTGTTTAACTAATTAAACAAACCCTCCCTTTGTTTGTCGCCCAGCACTTGCTGGGCTTTTTAAGGTTTTACTATGAATAAATTATTGAGCTTTGGCGAACTACTTATTGATATGTTGCCAGCTGATAACGCAAACAGCGCTTATACACCCATCCCAGGCGGAGCACCTGCAAATGTGGCTGTTGGGTATCAAAAGTTAGGTGGTGACGCTTATTTTTGTGGTGGCATGGGTAATGATCATTTTGCGAGCCAATTGCGACGCTCACTCGAACATTACCAAGTCAATACCGAGTATTTATTTACAATCGAAGAGGCACAAACAGCCCTTGTTATCGTCAGCCTTGATGAGGTGGGTGAACGCAGTTTTAATTTTTATCGTCATAACACTGCAGACTTGTTAGTCACTAAAGCGCATATAGATAGAATAAACTGGTCAGCGTTAAGTACATTTCATTTTTGTTCTAACACATTGACTCACGATAATATTAACACGACAACATTAAGCGTATTACAGGCCGCCAACACTCACAATATATTAGTGAGTTTTGATGTCAATTTACGTTATAGTTTATGGTCAGATACCGCTGGTATAGCAGAGCGTGTGTTTGCTTGTTATCGCTTTTGTGATGTTGTTAAATTGTCTCATGATGAATTAACGTTTTTAGCCAAGCAAGCGGCTATTTCGCCATTAGAATACACTCAGTTACTGTTAGATGAAGGCGTCACTTTGATCTTTTTAACTGACGGTGCTAACCCTGCTAAAGTCTACCACCAAACATTTGTTATCGAACAAGCAGCCCCCTTAATTGAGCCTATAGATACCACCTGTGCTGGCGATGCCTTTATTGCAGGCGTGCTCTATCACTTAAACCATACCCATACAGAACTTGAATTAACTGAAAAGTTAAACAGCAGTCACTATGTGAAAGAGGCGCTTAACTTTGGCCTCAAATGTGGCTCAAAAGCCTGCTTAATCAAAGGTGCTTTCCCTGCACTACCATCTAAGCAGACTTTAATCGACTAAGTTTTTACCTAAAAAGGCCTACTGAGGCCTTTTTATTTACACAATCCTTATAGTCATACATTCAAAATACAAATCACACTAATCTAAACAATCAATTTTACCGAACAACTGCTATTCCATACACTGAGCTCAGTTTAAAGCTTGCAAGACGCAAGCGCTAAAATACATGAGGTCGACTATGAATACTCAATTTAACAAAATTAAAAATAAACCAGCGCTCACACTGAGTGCGCTTGCATTAGCCATCACGCTTCCAACCAGTGCTAGCACAACATTAACCAAAGACAACGGTGCACCAGTAGGCGATAACCAAAACTCGATTACCGCAGGTGAACACGGCAGCGTGTTACTTGAAGATGTGCAGTTAATTCAAAAGCTACAACGCTTTGCCCGCGAACGTATTCCTGAACGTGTTGTACATGCCCGCGGGACTGGCGCACATGGAGTGTTTGTTGCTAGCAAAGAGTTAGATGATTTAACGATTGCGGCGCCGTTTAGTGAAGCAGGCAAAGAGACTGAAGTGTTCGTGCGTTTCTCTTCCGTTATTCACTCTAAAGGTAGCCCTGAGACATTACGTGACCCACGCGGGTTTGCAACTAAATTTTATACCGAACAAGGAAATTGGGATTTAGTGGGTAATAACTTACCCGTGTTCTTTATTCGTGATGCCATTAAATTCCCAGATATGGTGCACTCTCTAAAGCCATCACCGGTGGATAACATTCAAGATCCAAATCGCTTTTTTGACTTTTTCTCGTATGAACCAGGCTCAACCCATATGCTAACGTGGGTATACAGCGATTACGGCACGCCAGCAAGCCTTCGTAAAATGGATGGGTGGGGTGTACACGCATACAAAATGATAAACCAATCAGGGGACGTTAAATACGTTAAGTTTCATTGGGTCAGTCAGCAAGGAATCGATAATCTAGATAGCAAAGAAGTCGCTAAGGTGCAAAGTCAAGATTTTCAACACTTAACGCGCGATTTCTATCAAGAGATAGGCAAAGGTAACTTCCCGAAATGGGATCTGTACATTAAAACCCTTAAGCCATCACAGCTTGATGACTTTGATTACAACCCGTTAGATGCAACCAAAATGTGGCTAAACGTTGAGGAAACAAAAGTCGGTACACTGACACTAAACCGTATGCCGACTAACTTTTTCCAATCCACTGAACAAGTAGCGATGGCGCCAGGTAATATTATTCCGGGTATTGAGCCGTCTGAAGACCGCTTATTGCAAGGGCGTGTATTTTCGTACTCTGATACCCAAATGTATCGTCTAGGTGCTAACCACCAGCAACTGCCCATTAACCGCAGCAAAGTGGATGTTGTAAATTACAACCAAGACGGCGCAATGAACTATGGCAATACCACTAGCAATGTGAACTATCAACCAAGTCACGAAAATGTGGCTGAAAACCCTATTGCCCGTAGAAGCCAAACCGAGCTTAAAGGCTATGTTCAACAAGCAGCGATTAAAAAGCAGCAAAATTTTGCCCAAGCAGGTGTGCTATACCGTGGCTTTAGCAAGCAAGAGCGTACTAACCTCATTAATAACCTTGCCGGTGATTTAGGTAAAGTACATAACAGCGTTGTGAAGCACAAAATGCTCAGCCACTTTTACAAAGCGGATAGCAACTATGGCACACGTTTAACCAAAGCCGTAAATGGCGATCTGAAAATGGTTAAGCAACTGGCCGCAAAGCTTTAATTATTCATTAACACAACTCCCAACCTTGATGAGGAAGGCTCGCCTTCCTCTTTTTTAAAGGACACTTTTTTGAAGGGCAAACTTATGCGTAAACTATTAATTATGGTTATTGCCATTTTTAGCCTGCAAGCACAAGCAGATCAATCGCCAAACACTGACGCACAATCACAATACGACAATTTACTTGGCTATTATTTTGCAGCAGCCCGTACAGGTGATGAACAAGTTATTGAACAATTCGTAACTGCTGGTATCCCAATTGATAGTTATAACAATAAAGGCTATACAGCATTAATGATTGCTACCTACCATGGTCACAAAAACACGGTCGATTCATTATTAAATTTAGGCGCTAATGCATGCCTTGAAGACAACCGCGGTAACACCTCACTCATGGCAGCTATTTTTAGAGGTGAATTTAGTATTGCCAACACCTTAGTAAGTCTTGATTGCGATACTGAACATACAAATAAAGCAGGGCAAACAGCCGAGCAATTTGCACAAACATTTGGTCAAGAGAAGGTGCTTGAGTTACTAGATTCAATAAAGCCAAAACAGTAAAAAGCCCTGCAGGGGAATGACAGGGCTTTGCTGGGGGTTTGCTTAAATATTTAAAAACAGCTCATTTATTAATTTCTTATCTTGCTCTGAAACCTGCTGTTTCAGTGCCCGAATAAAGTCCATAGCAGTTGCGGGGCTATTAGGATAAGCATGATTTTCCCATACGGAGTTAAGTGCCTTAATTATTGCTTCATCGCCTATTTCTTTCCTTAATTTTGCAAATGCGATAGTGGCTTTTGAGTATTGATCATAGTTTTTTGTTGAATCAATTAACGCCATTTTGGCGGTAATGTCCATACGTGATGCTTGCTCGTATCGCTGTGTTTCATAATCGACTAAAGCGTTCATAGCCGCTTTGCCGTAGTGTTTTTCTATGACCACCAACTCGATATATTTTGCCATCGATTCAATTAAAAAGGCACTGTCAGCAGGCACACTATTGCCAATATCGTGGCCAAACCATTGATGCGCGGTTTCATGGATTGCACGGCGATAACGCTGATCAAAACCGGCATCATCGCTTGGCCTAGCCCTAAAACCAACGGTATCTTCAATTAATATTATTTGGGGTAAGGCATACCCTGTGCCCCCAAAAGGTGGGGCCGCAATTAAGCTCAATTGCTTTGGTTTGTAAGCAACAATATTATTTTTAAACCAATCAAGTGTGTCTATCATCGCTTGAAAATTAACGGCAATTGCATCTGAACGCTCAATCAGCTCTTGTTTTTTTGCAAATACGTGTAAAGTAACACCGTCATGCTTTTTAGATTCAGTAGTAAAAGGCACAGACAGCCAAGCTGGTAAATTATTAATTGCAGTCAATGTCTTAAACTCAAATATCTCACGGCCCTGTTCATGTTGATGTGCAATTTGCTTGCCCTGTGTCACAACTTGATACCCCGCTGCCGTTGATATTGTGCTCGACATCGTTATGCGCTCGTAGTGTTCAGACAGTTTTTGCTGCTCATTAAATAACACAGAAGCTAAAGGCCGTCCCTTTTGTTGCAAACCATATTGAGCGCGCAAATGTGTGTCGGTTAGCTCATAGTTGACTTGATATCCAATGGTTGGCAACGCAGGAACCGCGCGAATATAACTAAATTCAGGCGTAATTATTTGATGCCCACCAGCAGGCCACAGTGTTGCTTGATGAATCTCAAACTCTGTGGTTAATTGTCGAGTTTCATGCGGTTTTAATGCTATATCAAACTCATAAACGGCTTGATTTAAGTCAGGGTAAAACGCAATTTGGGTCGCACCGTCAATCTTCACATTCGCCCATTTATAAAACCCTGCTCTGCCCACTAAAATTTGCTTAATAGCTGTTGGGTGAAGATTTTTTAAGGTGTAAGTCAGATCAAACTTAGCAAACTGCTGATGCGGGTAAAAACCAATTTTTGCATCAATATGGCTAACTTGAGGCTGCAACTTATGCTGCCAATCAGTAAAGCTCTTTTCATAATTGGCTTTAAAGGCTTCACGTTTATGTGAATTGGTGAGGGGCTTTTCATTAACTAAACGTAGGTGTAATTGCACAAATAAGCCAACGCAGAGCAATACTGGCATTATTAGCCAGGCATCTTTTCGCACAACTGCGCGCCTATCAAGCCCCGTACCGCGGTGACTAAATACACACGTTAGCAATATAAAACTTATACAGGCCAATAACCACACCTGCATATAAGGCCAATAACTGCTAATACTCGCCCGATAGCCCCAAAATTCACTCGGCGGCTGTAATGGCGTCCAAGCTAGGCTCCAAAATGTGTGGGTGAGGCCTAAATAAGTCATAACGGGTGTAAATTTTAGCAACAGCATCACAAAAATGATTGCTCCAGCTACCAGTGTTGAACGACAAATATTAAATACACACACCGTTACCCAGCCAATTAGCATTAAGGGCAGTGCCATTAAACACAAAATATATACATGGTCGTACGCGTTATATTGACTATCGATAAACCACTGCGCTAAGGAAGCGCCCACAAAGCTCATCGTTGAAAAAATAATAACTAGAGTAGTCAATGCGAGTAATTGGCTATATAAGATAGTGACCGTTTTGATAGGCGTTGCAGCAATTAGCTCAGCCATATTAAAGCGCTTTGCATAACAAGTTATTTGCCAGCTCCAAAGCACCGTCAGTAAACACCCAAACAATATTTGCATATCAAATGCATAGTGGCTAATAGCATCAATGCTGGTTGAATTTATTACACTCAATGGCTCAGCATAAGCAGCAGAAGAGGCTACATTATTAAACACCATGGCCGGCCAAGCTAATAAAATTATTAATGTTATTGGATGCTTTAATACATTGAAAAACGCTACTTTATAGAACGTGATAAATATCGCTAGTCCATGATTTTTTGCAGCCACAGGTCGGTACGAGTCATTTGCTACTGTAACGGATTGTAGCTTGCTCACTTTACTTTTTGCTGGCTTACTAAACGAGTTAGACCCATTACTTGCTACAGCACTAAAACAAATAAGACTTGTGAGTAATAAGATCAGCACCCGATTAACAGCGACAATCCAGCCTTGAGGCTCAATAAAACTAGCTATAATTGCAGTGTATGCGAAAGGGTCTAACCATATAAACAGTTGATAACTGGTTTCACTGATAATACTACTGCCCGCCAATATAGGATTACCAGTAACACTAGCAAGCAATAAATAGCCAATCCACAAAGCGGCAAATGCCACATAATTCACCAAAGCACTGTTGAACTTTTGACAAAACCAAAATGCAATTACACTGAGCAAACACGTATTTGGAAACAGCACAAAAAAGCTATTAACAACCAATAGATTTATAATTTGCCAGTCAAACCCTTTACTGAACAACTGTGTTACAACCATCACCAGCATACTAATAAACGCAATCACAAACACACACAGCACCAAAGCGCTTAAACGTAGCAGTGCGCGTTGTTTTAACGTAACAGGTGTCGCAGCCACAAGCTCGTGCATATCGTGTATTTGATCACGTAAAAAAAATGTCGGTGCAAGCGCACCTGTCAGTAAAGCAAGTTGCATCATTTGTAGTGCAACTAGGTGCAGCTTTAATTGGTTTATCGCATCACTCCCGTCAACAGCTAACCCTGCTGACAATGTATACGCAAATAAAGGCGCAGCTAAAAAGCACAGCCAAAGCAATGGCTGACGAATGATAAAGCGAAGCTCATTGATCAATAACATGCGTGACACCCTCGTGCTTTCAATTCATAAAAATAGCTATCTTGCAGTGTTGGTTCAGCGGGTACTGCACTTTCAGCGGGGGGCGCTTTTGCATAAACACGAAATAAAGGTTTGCCATATCGATAACTTTTGCTTAGTACCAAACTCTCTTTCGGTAGTTCACTTGGCAGGGTGTCTAGCAGCCATACACATCCATGCAATGGATTGATAAGAGCGGCCACTTCACCACTTTGAATTAACTGGCCTTGGTTAATCATTGCAACGAAGTGACATTGATTTTCTATGTCTTCTACAATGTGGGTCGATAACAGCACTAGGCGTTGTTTACTAATGGTCACCAATAAATTGTTAAGGCTTTCACGCTCAGCAGGGTCGAGCCCTGCGGTTGGTTCATCTAAGATAATCAGTTTAGGGGAGCCAAGCAACGCTTGTGCAATACCAAAGCGTTGTTTCATCCCACCCGAAAAGTGGCTCACGTTTTTGTTGGCAAACGAAGATAAATTTAACAGTGCCAGAAGCTCACTTATTTGCTGCTTTCGGTCTTTTTTATTGAGTCCTTTTAAAATTGCAATATGTTCCAGTAATGCAATACAACTCATATTTGGATAGACGCCAAATTGTTGCGGTAAATAGCCCAGCTGTTTACGCATCTGTTCGGGATGTTGCAACACATCTATACCGTCAAAACCTACATGACCATTATCAACGCTTTGCAAACACGCAAGGGTGCGCATTAAGCTTGACTTACCCGCCCCATTTGGACCAAGTAAACCAACCATGCCAGCAGGCAAGCGAATATTCACATCATTTAATGCGTGCGTACCATCTGCGTATTTTTTATTTATATTTGTAAGTGTCAGCATCTATTGCGCTCCTTAATTGACGAATAGCCACATTAAGCAACACCTAACAAAACAGCTAGCAAGTAATGATCAAAGCCAAAAAATAAGGGATAAGAGGAAAAATTGGCTACTCATCATTAAAAACCTTACTTTCATCATTATTTGAGGTTTTTTAGCTGTGTAAAGATGTGTTATTGATATTTAAAAGGTAAAGTGATGTGAAGTTAAAATTATAGTTAGGTGAAATGTGCAAGCGGTTATTTCCTTTTTATCACAACGAATTAAGGTAAAATATGTTATTGCATTACTGCCTCTATTGGCTGCAATTTTGCTTGAAGCCCATATTCGCTTTCTATCGTTAAGGCTCAGCTCAACGGCGCATTATTTACAAATAAATACGCAGCTTCTTTTAGTATGCCTGCCTTTTTTAATCGCCCACGTAATAGCATTTAAGCACTCTTTAAGGCTGGCCTTAATGAGCTGGCTGTTAGGTTTTATTGCTTACCCTATCTTGATATACGCGCTCAATGTGCTGTTTCCACAATTTGCCCATTGGCAACACCTTGGACTGCAAGGGTGGGTTTTATGCACTGGAGCAAGTAGCATTTGGCTGCTATCTCAGTGCACCACAGCAAACCACAAGTCATTCATCAGTAACTGGTATAGCTCATTAATATCGTTAGATAATGTAGTTTTAATACTCCTCTTTTGCTGGTCTTTCATCATGGCTGGGGTACTCAACACACATGAAAACCCTTTCCTAAATCAGCCATTCGAATTGATAATTGAGCCAAGTAAAATAATCTCCCAATTTAGCCAATTTATGACTTATTTTTGGCAACTTAGCGTGTATGTTGCAATACTTTATGGCTTATACTTATTGAACCGCTACCTGCTTATTCGTCACTTGCTTGCTACCCATGGTGTGTTTACCTTTGTTGCTGCATGTATCATTGTAATCGCGGTGCTGACTCCTTTATTGATTGCTGCTGTTCTTACATTACCTGTAAACAATTTACCTGCTCACATTCCAAACCTAACCCCAAGTGGCAACCAAGAGATTTTTAACAAATACAATTATCAGTTTATGCTGCTTTTTCTTGTTATAAGCACACCGATTATTTTAGCGTTTGAGCGTCAACAGCAACAAAGCAAGTTAAATGAGGTCGCTAAACAGCAAACTCAAACCGAATTAAAATTACTCCAACAACAAGTGAACCCTCATTTTTTATTTAATACATTAAATAACTTATATGCGCTTACGCTGACAAAATCAGAACAAGCTCCACAGTTGGTGCTACATTTAGCTGACCTACTACGCTACACAGTGTATGAAGGGCAAAAGTCATCCGTGCCTCTAGAAAAAGAGCTAGACTACCTTAAAAGCTTTATTGAATTACAAAATATAAGAAGCGCAAATAAATGTGAGTTTAACCTTGTTTGGCCACACAATTGTGACGACCTCAAAATCACACCGCTGCTATTGATTATTATTGTCGAAAACGCCATAAAACATGGGGTTGAACCCGCGAGCGACAAAACACATGTATCAATTGAAATAGCAATAAATAACAATACTTTAACGCTATATTGCGCCAACCCAATACCCGCTCGAGTAGCCAAAAAAGAACAAGGGATGGGGCTTGCTAATTTACAAAAACGACTGCAACTTTTATACCCTAATAAACATTCACTAATAACCCATAAGCAAGATGCAATATGGCAAACAACACTGACCTTGGAGCTGCAAAAATGATAAAAGCCATCATTGTTGATGACGAGCCATTGGCGCACCAAGTGCTGCTGCATCATTTAACAGAACACACTAATATAAATGTGGTAGGCCAATACTATAGCGCTCAAGATGCCTTATGTGTGCTTGCCAAACCAGGTATTGATTTAGTGTTTCTTGACATTAATATGCCAGAATTAACAGGGCTCGAACTATTAAAGGCGCTCGCTAATCCGCCGCAAGTAATTATCAATAGTGCCTATCAAGAATATGCCCTAGCTGGCTTTGATTTAAATGTTACAGACTACTTGCTCAAACCCGTTTCAGCGCAAAGACTAAAGCAAGCCCTCAGCAAAGTGTGTCAACGCACTGCCAAGCCTTTAGACCAAAAGCCCAAAGATATAACGCTTAAAGTCGACCGAGAAAAACGCAAGTTCGCGTTAGACACAATTGAGTATTTTGAAGCCTACGGTAATTATGTAAAGTTACACCAAGCTGACTCTTTTACCCTTGTCACAGCGACACTTAAGCAATTGAGTGAACAGCTAGCAGATACATTTATACAAATTCATAAATCGTATTTAATTAATAAAAACAAAGTGACTGCTGTTAATCATGAATATGTTGAACTAACAACAGGGGCTAAAATTAAAATTGGCAAATCATATAAAGAGCTTTCGCGTACACTGCTTTAAAATAAGGGTAGTAGCTGCTTTGCAAGCCGTTTGTGTTCTTCATAAGGCCAATGTACCCCCTCACTTTCACAAGCATCAATAAGTGTAAAGCCATCGATAAACACACATTCTTGGCGATCAGCGATGGCTTTGAATTCAATAGATAATTGTTCAGCTTTTTTACTTGCACCTGCGTAAATGCTTTTATAACTACCAACCTCATGAACCCTAGGCGGACTTACAATGATTATCTTTGGTAATGTTTTACATTGATAAAAGGCTTTAATGGCTAAAACTAACTCCTCAAGCGCTTTGCCAATCTCGATAGCTGACAGCTCAAAACGTGCTTTTAAATCATTGGTACCGAGTTGAATGATAATGACATCCAGTGGCTGTGCCTCAAGGTAAGGTTTTAAATATTTTACGCCTGATTTATTGCCGCTAAATGGCGGATTATTCACTAAGGTGCGATTAGGCAGCCCCGCTTCAATAACGTCAAAGTCTATGCTCAACTGCTGCTTTAATAAAGTAGGCCAACGCTCACTTTCAGAAAAACGTTTACCATCAACCGGTGAAATACCAAAGGTATTAGAGTCACCAAAACATAGGATATTCATTAAAACGGATTCAACGTATAGCCTTGTTGCTGTAACTGGGCGTGAGCGGTCATCGCTGAAAGCGCCATTTTCACTCCAGGAATGAGTTGTTCAGATGAAACTTTCATATGCATTGCCGACTGCCCGCACACATACACCTGGGTATTATTAGCAAGCAGTTGTTTGATCAAAGATTGGGTTTTGTTATCTTTTTCAAACCGGGCTTTATAAAAACTGTTATCAATCACATCAACACTTGCGCTACCATGCACCACTAACGCGAGTTGAATGTTTTCAGGCTTAACGCCATGAGCAACATGCATATTAATGAATCGAGCAAGTGAGTTGATATGATTATTTTGCGCGCCTTTTTTAGCGCCATCACCTACATCAAAGGCAATTTTAAACTGCGCTTGGCTTAAATCAGATTTATGCTCAGGTACATTATAGAAATAACCATAGTCTTTAATAACAGGCGCAGGCTCTGCCGCCAAACTACTAAAGCTAGTTAAAAGAAGGCTAAAGCCTAGAAGTGATGTTTTCATAAGTTACCCTTTTATTTTGGTTTAGCCTACCCTAACGTTATTTAAAGTAATTAACTAGCCTGAACATGGGAATGCGCCTTAAACGTCATCCCTAAATAATTAAATGTATGTTTAAACATATCCAAAAATGCATCAGGAGCAGAAAGTGATGCCGCATTAGAGAGGAGTGAAAACTGTTTTTGTCGTAATGATCTCAGTTTGGGTTTTAACGTTTCGTCGTCCATGTAATCAGTAATTCTATCCATAAACGCTTTCATTTGCGGCGTAGTGTTATACCAATAAATAGGTGACGCTATGACCCAATGATCAAAGGTAAGTAGCTGCTCAAATAACCTATAAAAATCATCTTCTGGGTAGTTTTTGTCATAGCGATAAGGCGAAATAACAAAGTCATCAAGGCAAAAACCTTGGCCACCATGCTTGGCTACGTAATTGTTAACTTGCATGCTGGTATTGCCCACTTTACGTGCGCTTGAATAAATAATTACTGTATTGTGGTTTGATTTTTCTTGCATTGGGTTCACTCCTTTTTTTATGATGGAGCAAAGCTTAAAACCTCAAGTTAACTTAAGGTCAATAAGCACTTATAAATTTTTTAACCGAAGAAAACAATGACTGCTTTACAAAAAAAATTAATTGAAGCCAATTTAACCGTGGGCTATGTTGCCAAACGCAGTGGTGTCAAAGTATCAACCCTCCACTTTTACGAAACTAAAGGGCTCATTCGCAGCTGGCGTAACAACGGTAATCAACGGCGTTATAAACCTGATGTGCTTCGCCGTATTGCTGTTATTAAAGCCGCCCAAGCGATGGGAATAACGCTGGAGGAAGTCAAGCAAACGCTGTCCACATTACCCGACGAGCGCACTCCCACCAAAAAGGATTGGTCAGCACTGTCAAAACAATGGCAAACGCAACTCGATGAACGCATTGCGTTTATGCAGCGGTTACGCGAACGCGTTGATGGCTGTATCGGCTGTGGCTGTTTATCAATGGACAAATGCCCTATTTACAATAAAGACGATCACCTTGGCGAAAACCAAAGTGGCGCAGTGCTATTAGAAAAAGACACCTAAAGCATCATTCCCGCATGGCAACGTTATATTATATAAAAGCACTTATCTGCGCTAAGCAACTGAGTGCAGTTGCGTTTAAATAAAATTAAAGGGTATTAAACGCCATAGGCTGTTGTTAATTTATACAAATTAACGTAGTCTACCGCGCTCAAAAAGGACGCTATAATAAGGACATTTATGGAACACATTGATGAGGCGGAAAATAAGCCCAAATTGGCGCATGCTTTAAAAACAGTTGATAACAAAGAACTTAAAAGCACAGGCTTTTGGTTGAACCAACTGTTTTTAGTACTTTCTACAATTTTTGGTGTCTATCTTGCTGCGCAAAGTGGGCTAGAACAAGCTCTCAAATTTGACACCTTTAGTAAGATGGAAGACAACTTTTATCTACGCAGTTCGTTGTATGATGAAGTTAATGATAACGCCATCAATGTGGCCGCGTATGCGCAGCGCTTATCTAAAAGCCCGCCACTGTCTGAAATGCAATATCACACCCCTTCCCTAGAAAAATACATATGGCAAACAATGCAATATTCGCCTACAACATTAGAAACACCCAGTGTTTTTTTAACTCAAATCCGCCGTTTTTACAGCCGCGCTGAATTTATTATTAATGCCGCCTTAAAACACCAAATGTCAGCCCGCCAAGCCGCTATTGAACTAAATAAGCTAACCGACATAATCCAACAACAGACGTTACCTCAACTAAAGATGAGCGCTGCAGCGCTTCAGCAAGAACTAAAACAAAATGACATTATAATAGGATCATTAAGGGAGACAAATCATGGCCACTAAAATTTGTCCTCATTGCAAAAATGTCGCTCTTGAGGTAACACATTATCAAGGGGAAGAAATTGATATTTGTCGAAAATGCGGTGGGCTTTGGTTTGAAAAGAACGAAGTGAATCGTATGATTGCAGAAGTCAGTGACACACCCACCAGCGAAAAATACGAAGCGCATTTTGGAAAATCTCTAGGCATATCAAAATTAGATTGCCCTGATTGCAATAAAAACCTAGAGCGCTTTCATTTACTCGAAGACTTTCATACCGAGATTGACGTTTGCCGTCATTGCGATGGCAGTTGGATAGAAAAAACACAACTAGACAGCGTTAAAAACAGCCCTGAACTTAAAGCAAACCTCGATCTGCTGAATAAAAAAATTAGTTGGAAAACATACCTATTCCAATTTTTAACTCAAATGCCCGTTGAATATAACGTAAAACCCAAACATGTACCTTGGGTCACTCGGGGGCTCGTCGCACTCAATATTATTATTTTTGCATTATATTTCTTTAATACTGACACGTTGATTACCGCCATCAACGCCTTTGCGATGAAGCCAAGTGAAGTTGGGCAAGGCAACCAGATATGGACGTTGTTCACCTGCGTGTTTTTACACGGTTCAATTTTGCACCTACTCGGTAATATGTATTTTTTATATATCGTTGGCGATAATCTTGAAGACGTATTAGGCCATAAACGGTTCTTAATGTGGTATTTAGTATGTGGATTAGGCGCATCATTTACCAGTTTTATTGTTAATTCAGGTTCAGCGACGCCAAGCGTCGGAGCGAGTGGTGCGATTGCAGGGTTATTTGGTATGTACTTAATGTGGTTTAGGCACGCAAGCTTAACGTTTATGATCATTATTTATCAAAAAAAGCTCTCTGCAATGTGGTTCTTCGTGATTTGGTTAGGTATCAACCTATTTGGCATATTATCAGCACCGGACGGGATTGATTATGGTGCTCACCTGGGTGGTTTTATTATTGGCTTAATCATCGGTTATTTACTTAAAGCGAAAATCTATCAGTGCAACCCAATCATTGTGCTGTTAAACCAACCACACGCCCAGCTAAAACGCTAACCGTTACAGCCTTCTTAGAAGAAGGCTGTTTTTTCATCCAGTGAGTTGTTCAATAATTGCCTCACATTGCGCATGATTCATAAAGGCCGGTACGGGGTAGTCTGGATGCGCTTCTTTCATCGCGACGGCGGCAATTTCAGCAATATCCGTGGTGCGTATTTCTGCAAGCGTGTTGGGAATATTTAGCGCTAACAACAACTGCTCTATTGCATCGAGTAATATTGTAGCCTTAGTTTGCGTACTTTGCCCTGCTTGCGTTAACTGACAATAGTCGGCGATGTCTGCAAGTTGAGGAAAAATTTTCTCACCATAAAACCTAAGTACAGGCATAAGCAATACACTATTGGCTAAGCCATGTGCCGTGCCATAACGCGCACCAAACTGATGGGCAATTGCATGAACATAACCCACCGACGCGCGAGTAAATGCTTGGCCTGCATAAAAAGAAGCCAGTAACATATTTTCTCGCGCCGCTAAATTATCACCCTGATTATAGGCTGTAGAGAGGTTGTTTAAGATCAGCTTAATCGCGGCCAATGCCTGTTGATTACTAAAGTCTGTGCCAATCTTACCGATATAGGATTCAATGGCATGCGTCAACGCATCTACCCCTGTAGCGGCAGTAATAAAATTAGGCACACTTTGAGTCAAAGGGGCAATTAAAATTGCATCGCTGGGAACTAAACAAAAATCGGTTATTGCATATTTTGTTTGCGCCTTAGGATCATTTATAACCGCCGCCACCGTAGTTTCAGAGCCTGTGCCTGCTGTTGTAGGAATCGCACAAAGCGGGGGCAGTTTTTTCAAGACTTTAAACAAGCCTTTTAGTTGCTTGATTGACTTTTTAGGCTTAACGGAGCGCACCGCAATCATTTTGGCGCAATCCAATACAGATCCACCACCTATTGCAACAAGGCCAGCACACTGTTTTGCATGATACAAAGATAACCCATTTTCAACATTATCAATGGTTGGGTTTGGCGAAACATCAATGTATAAATGCCATGGTATTTTATGCTTATCAATCAATGCTAACGTATGCTCAAGCACCCCTAAATTGAATAATGTCTCATCACTGACAACCAGTAATGGCGCGTTTTGATCCCATGTTTTTAACCATTGCTCAAAACCACTGTAGCCTGTGTACAAACGCGGGTTGGGTATACCAATCAAAGTAATAATACATTGTAAAATAAAATGATAGCAGCGGTAAAAAAATGTCATATCAATAACTTATCATGTTAGTTGTAGGCTTAATATTGCATCAATTTAACGATATTGCCAGTGATATACTCAAGCCACCTCAAGATGCCGAATTCAGCTGATTTGGGTATAAAGGTAACCAAGTAGGCCACTATTTATAAAAATAGTGGCCCATAAAACAAATATAAACGATCGTTTTTTTGATTTGTGCCTAAACCACTGTTGCGCAATGAGTGCGCCAGGCCAGCCACACAGTATGGCTAAAATGTGTAAGCTTCGCTCTGGAACACGCATTGTTTGCGTTGACGGGTTAGTAGCTAAACGCTTATCCCATTTATAAACTAATAACGTAATCATGCTCATAAACGCATAACTACCTATAATAAAATGGGGCCAGTAACCAAGTAAGCTGCCAACTAATAGCGTAGCTAAAAAAACCATCGAGAGAGAAATTAATAATTTTTTAATTAACACACAGTGACCTATACTAGAATAATTAATAATAACTAGCGTTAATTATGTCATATTTAAAAACAATTTTGCTCTCCCTAATACTTTTTATAGCGCCTGCTGTAAGTGCAAATGAATATCAAAACTTAGCTAAAGAACTGCAAGTTTTTGCGCCCTACCTAGGTACATGGCAAGCTGACTTTGAAGTAGAAAAAGGTAAGCCCCCCATTCAAGATGTAAGTAAGTGGGAGCGAGCCTTAAACGGCATGGCAATTCGTACGTCGCATTCAATTAATGAAGGCATGTATGGCGGCGAGTCAATGATCTTTTGGGACAGTAAAGAGCAGTCTTTAGTATTTTACTATTTCACTACCGCAGGATTTTACACTAAAGGCACAATGAATGTGCTCTCTGACACCAAGTTTGTTGCGTATGAAACAGTCACGGGTTCAAAAGAGGGCATCACCAAAGTTAAATCTACCAGCGAATACAAAGACGACAAGTTCACAGTGCTCACCTCATACTTAAAAAAAGGCGAGTGGACTAAACCTGATCAACGGGTTTATGGTCGCAGTAATAAAAAAGTGCAGTTTAAGTAAACGATTGCAGCGTACGCAGAGCATAATCTGCGTACGCTGTTAAATCATTTAACAAACGCTTTAAAAGGCGTATCAATCGGCGTTTTTGCAAGGTGGTTAGTATAATTGCTCATCACTTTTTGTGATAAACCCACCACAATCTCTAGCAATTGCTGTTGTGCGTAACCCACAGCAAAAAAGGCGTCTATTTGCTCATCACTAATAACACCGCGATTTTTCGTCATCGCTAATGTTGTTTCACGTAATGTGTCTAACTTTTTATCTGCCAGTGGTGTGTTATTAACCAGCGCATCCACAATTGCTGGGTCAACATTCATACTTGCTGCAATTGCACTGTGTGCTGGCACGCAATAGTGACAATGATGTTCAACGTTAATCGTTTGCCACACAACAGTTAATTCCTCAGCGTTGAATGACGTGTTTTGAAACAACGTATGCAGCACTTGATAACCTTCAAGCAAAGTGGGTGCCTCTGCCATCACAGCATGCAAGTTTGGTAGCATGCCAAATGCAGCTTTAGAATTAGCAATAAGTGGTTTTGACGCCTCAGGTGCCGTTTGCTCTGTGTGTAATGTAAATTCTGCCATGTTAATACTCCAAATAATAAAGTGTTTATGAAAGTTCATAGGCATACTATTTGATTTTGAGCGGTCGCTCAAGTTAAAATTGAGCAAGTGTTCAAAATAGGTTTTCAATATGGCTAACAAATTAAAGTTCGAACGTAATGAAGTGGTGCGAACTGCGGGTCAATTGTTTTGGCAAAAAGGCTTTAATGCAACCTCTACACGTGACTTACAAAATGCAACGAACATGCGCCCCGGCAGCATCTATGCTGCGTTTGGCTCTAAAGAAGGGTTGTATTGCGAGGCACTCAAAGACTATGCACAATTAATGGAAGGCCAACTGTCGCAAGCAATTAATCAACACAATTCCGTACTAGACGGTTTAGCAAGCTTTGTCACAAGAGTACTTATTGAAGACGCTGATTGCGCCCCGAGTAGGTTATGTATGTTAGTAAAAGCAAATAACGAATTTACGCAAAATGAACCGGCATTAAAGGTACTGAGTGTTGACTTAGCCAATGAATTCGAGGTTTTTTTAACGGCACTCTTTACACAAGCACAACACCAAAATGAGCTTGGTACACACCTGAGCGCACTAGAATATGCTCGTTATTTTCAAATACAATTTACCGGATTACGTAGCTATTTAAATCGCCCAAATACTCAACCACTGGCAACAACGTTAATTGATCAGATGTTTGTCTCACTCAAACAACTGTGAGAGCAATAGTGGCACAATAAATAATTATTAATTCAAGATAATACGCTTATTCAAACTGAGAAAATCAAGCCCAGCCTGTAAATGTTTGCCTTAAGCTACTAGCCTAACAGCCGCATCGACAGACAAAGTAAACGGGGTTGTTTATTGATTTTGAATTGACCGTCACTGTATAAAAAAGGTCAAAAAGAATACTAGTACCTATTGACAGAATTAAGGCTCATTGTAGTGGTCAATAAAATTTGGCCACAGTTTTAGAATCTTGATATCTAACCTCAGATTCATTTGGCGCTAAACCAGCATTATAATGATGCGGCCTAACGTTGTTGTAATATCCGTTGATATAATCACTAACGCTATATTTAGCATCTATAAAATTTCCATATCCAACCTTTGGCATCCATTCCGTTTTAAAGCTTCTAAAAAATCGCTCCATTGGCGCATTATCCCAACAATTTCCACGCCTACTCATACTTTGTGTGATTTTATAGCGCCATAAACGTTGGCGATATTTTAAACTTGTATAATGACTACCTTGATCTGAATGAAACATCAGTCCTGTCGGTTTTCCTCTGCTTTCATACGCGAGTTCAAGCGCTTTTAGCGTTAAATTTGTATCTGGCGACAACGACATGGCCCAGCCAACTACTTTACGTGCAAATAAATCAATAACAACGGCTAAATAAGCCCAGCGATTACCTACCCAAATATATGTCACATCACCGCACCACACTGTATCTGGCTCAACAACATCAAATTGTCTATCAAGCAGGTTTGGAATTTCAAGGTGTTCATTACCGCCGCGTTTATATGAATGTTGAGGTACTTGGCAGCTTTCAAGCTTTAATTTAACCATTAGCTTAGCAAACGACTCAATTCAAAATCATTGTTCGTTGCTATTGCCGCGATTGTCCGCGCCCCAGCTGAGCCACCGCTCATTGCATGTATTGCTTTAACTTCAGCCTCTAGCCTTACTTGCTCTGACGTCGGCGTTGTATCCCGTATAGCCCAATATTTATAGCTGCTACGATGCACATTGAATACGTTACACAGCACGCTAATTGGGTAACGCTCTCGTTGATTTAGTTTCTCAATTAACGAGAATTGTTCAAGGAGTCGGACATCAAGAGAGCGGTGCCTTTTTTAATATATCCTTTTCTAATTCAATGCGTTGGATTTGCTTTTTAAGTTCGCGGATTTCAATTTGTTCGGGCGTCATTGGCGAAGCCGATGGTGTCTGGCCATTCCGCTCTTGCTTTAATTGAGTAACCCACTTACTGACGGTTGATTTACCCACCCCCATCGCTTTGGCTGCTTCTTCTTGCGTATAGCTTTGGTCAACTACGAGCTGAGCTGTTTCTAATTTTATTGCTGCAGAATACGTTGCGCGTTTTAATTTCGTCATTTTTTCACCCAAATTTGTATGCTTATTAGCATAACATTTCTTTCTTAATGGGTGGCCAAAATCACTGTACCACTACATCTGTTAACTCAATACAAACGTAGTGTGTTGAATAGAATAATTTAAAAGTTATTCTATTTAAACGAAAAAACATAGCGACTAGAACCCTTTGCTATTTTATAAAATAATTCTAACCTATGATTTACTAGAAACAGGATGATAATGATGTATAAAAATAAAAAAGTATTGTTGCTGTTTTAATAACTACCTTACTAGTGATGGCTTCAGGATGTTCAAGCAAATCAAACCATTCAAATACAAAAAGTCATCATTCTATAAAGCATCCAATTAAGTACGGAAAACTGAGTGTGTCTTCTGTCCCTAAATCCACCCCAATCCATATTCATCCTTTTAATACAAATCAAATAAATTTTGACTCCGATACTGTACGCACTATGGCAAAATCTGCTCCACACCTTTTAGCTGCTGATATAGTTTATACATTGCGTAATGCTGGTTTTACAAATGTTACATTAGATGAAACGAAAAGCGGCGCATCAGAAAAATCCATGAGTCTTGTCGGCTCTTTCACGAAATTAAACCCAGGTAGTCAAAATTTGCGTTTATGGATAGGTTTTGGAGCTGGTGAGAGTGAAGTGTGCGTTGAAGGAAAACTAAAAGATACTCAAGGTAAAGTAGTCGGTACTTTATCTCATTGTGAAAATGGCATAGGTTGGGGAGATAGTATGGCCCAGGTAGAAAATGAAGCCAAAACTATAGGTGAAAAAATAGGTGCTTTTGTTAGTGGCATTGCGAAATAATCAATGACGATTTTTAAAATACTAAACTAGGTTAAATAAGGAATATATGAAAAATATAATTTTAATTTCTACAACATTATTAACATTATGCGGATGTGCCGTTGAACCAGATAAAGTAGGGGTTAATATCGTTGGATTAACATATCAAAGTACCGTTAAGCAATTGGACGATGATCAATATTACATTGAAGTTGAAGCCGCTCCCTTAGCTGGTCGTGTTGGAGGGGCATTGAAGGTTGCAAAAGCGGACGCCGAGAATTATTGTAAGGAAAAAGAAAAAGAATTAGAAATAGTAGAAGAGACAACTGATTCTCATTTACTTGTAAATGGTATAGGTAAATTAATATTTAAATGTAGTTAATCTCTTTTGATGTTTTTGATATCCAAATAATATTTCGGCCAAAATAATGAAATATTTATTATTTGATTAACTGAAGAGCAACCACAATGTATTACTAAATCTAATTAGTTTAAGGTTTAAGATTAGTAGCTATTCAGTTGAAATGGCAGCTAATAATGTTGTAATTTTCATATTACTATAATTAATTATTAGTGGATATATACTGAATATTGATTAAAGTTAATGGGTAATAGGTTAATGACTTATCATATTAATAAATTTTAACAAAACTGGTCATCAATAATTAAGGTTAGCGAATGAAAAAGGTTTTATTTTTACTCTCTGTTTCAATCATTCTCCTGAGTGCTCCACTTAAGACTGCCTTGGCACAAAAATTCTCCTTTGAAAAGGCTTGGAATACTGTATTAATAAATAGTGATGCTTTAGCCGCAGAAAAACAAAATATTGAACGTTCGTTATATTTACAAGATGCGGCCAGCGATTTATTTTTTCCAAGTGTTTCTTTACATGCAAATTACACAAGGTTAGATAAAGCAGTGCGGGTTAGGCCTTCTGAAGTTATTGAAAGTATGCCTATAGATAGTATCAATCAAGCATTCGGGATAAAGACAACTGATTTAGATAGCCTTTTTACGTCAACCTTAACTGAAAGAGATGTTTTTACTAGTTCTATACGTGCATTATGGCCTCTATATACCGGAGGACGCATAAATGCTGCTCAAGGAATAGCTAAAGCTCAACATGACGAAGCTAGCTTTCTACTGACAATGAAACAGTCAGAGAAATTTGAAGATTTAGTTAAGTACTATTTTGCCGTTGTCTTATCTGAGCAAGTACTTCAAACAAGAATAGATGTTGAACAAGGGTTAAATCAACATTATGAAAACGCTTTAAAATTAGAGCAACAAGGGCAAATAAATAAATTAGAACGCTTGCAAGCACAAGTTTCATTAAATAAATCACAGGTTGAGTTAAAAAAATCATTACGAGATACCGAAATTGCCCAAGTTGCGTTAGCAAAATTACTAAAAATAAATGAAAAGGCTGTACCCACTGCCACTTTGTTTGTTAATGAAAGTTTACCTAAAATGTCCTATTTTATTGAGAAAACATTATCTGACTTCCCTGCATTAAAAGTACTTGATGCTAAAAAAGAACAAGCTAAGGGACTAATTAATATAGAAAAAGGTAAGTATTATCCAGAGGTTTATTTGTATGGTAATTATAATTTATATGAAGAAGATAATTTAGCCTCTCAAATTGCCCCTAACTGGGAAGTAGGCATTGGTATTAGTATTCCTATTTTTGATAACTCTGGTCGTTCTGGTAAAACGAAAGCGGCTCATAGCTCTGTTATGCAGGTTACTTATTTACAAGCCCAAGCTATTCAAGATCTATCGGTTCTCGTTGAAAAAACTTACCGTGAAGCAAATCAATCCTTAGAAGAGTATCAAGGTCTAGAGTCTAGCCTAGCATTATCTGATGAAAACTTACTGTTACGCCGTAGAGCCTTTACACAAGGACTTTCAACCTCTATTGAGGTTGTTGATGCGCAACTTTTTGTTGCCAGTATAAAAACTCAACGGCTTGTGGCCGCTTATCAATATATGATATCCCTCTCAAAGTTACTTGCCTTAAGTACAGATATTCATACGTTTAAACATTATCAATCTTATCAAGGTATAGAGGTTAAATAACGATGTCGAATTCATCAAATAAAAACAAGGTTTGGCCATTTGCTGTAGCGTCTGTCGTCATAGCTTCTTGGTTGGCTTATTCTTTTTATCAAGCATACCAACCACGACCTGAAAGAATACAAGGACAAATTGAAGCACAACATTACAGTATTTCTTCAAAAGTACCGGGGCGAATAGAACAAGTATCGGTAAGAAAGGGTGACAATGTAAAAAAAGGGCAAATAATTTTCACTCTACTTAGTCCGGAAATACAAGCCAAACTTCAACAAGCACAGGCAGGAAAAAACGCTGCGGGAGCTATTTCAGAGCAAGCAGATAATGGCGCAAGAATTCAAGAAATATCGGCTATGAAAATGCAGTGGGAAAAAGCAAAAGCTGCAGATGAATTAATGGAAAAAACCTATGAAAGAATTAACAATCTTTTTAACGATGGCGTTGTCGCTGAACAAAAACGTGACGAAGTTTATACACAGTGGCAAGCATCTAAATACAATGAGAGTTCAGCTTACCAACTTTATGCTATGGCCAAAGAAGGCGCTCGTGATGAAGTAAAACGAGCAGCAAAAGAGCAAGAAAACATGGCAGCAGGTGCAGTAGCTGAAGTTGAAGCCTATATAGCTGATACTAAAATTTCGAGTTGGCATAATGGCGAAGTTAGCCAAGTATTATTGCAAGAAGGAGAATTAGCACCTCAGGGCTTTCCTGTCGTTACCATAATAGACATGGATGATGCTTGGGCAATATTTCATATTAGAGAAGATACCTTAAAAGATTTTCCTAAAGGCCAAAAAATTGAAGTGAACATTCCTGCTTTGGGTGACAATACTTTTATGTTTGAGATAACCCATATTTCTGTCATGGGCGATTTTGCCACCTGGCGTTCAACCGATAATAGTCAAGGTTTTGATATGAGAACTTTTGAAGTTGAAGCTCGGCCTTCTGAAAATATCCCATTATTAAGAGTCGGCATGACAGTATTACTCAATCGTACTGTTAAATAACAACGTGGACTTTTTCCAAACGATAAAGACTGAGTGGAAAATAATTTGCCATGATGCTTGGCTAAAAGCTTTACTCTTTTGGCTGCCCGTGCTGCTGGCGGCGATAATCTGGGCAATATTCTCAGTAGGTATTGCCAGAGATCTACCCATTGGGGTAGTAGATAACGACAATAGTTCAATATCTCGAGCACTAATACGAAACTATAATGCTAGTCCAACGTTATCTGTTGAAAAGCATTTTAACTCAATGGAGCATGCGAGTGCTGCGTTTAAAGAGGGGTCTATTTATGCGTTAGTGATTATTCCTCATTCATTAGAAAAGAATACGCTATTAGGTAAATCGCCTCAAGTTACCGCTTTTTACAACAGTCAGTTCATCTTAGTTGGTAAGTTAATCAATGCGGCGCTGTTGAGTTCTCATGGAACATATATAGCCCAAATAGAAACATTTAAAGACTTAGTAAACGCACATGGTATAGAAGAACAAGCGATAGCTGAAGCCTTACCAATTTCTTCACAAATATCCCCCTTGTTCAATGGTAATTCTCATTATGGTCAATTTCTGGTTGTTGGTATTATCCCTGCTATGTGGCAAATTATCATCATTGCAACTGTTTTACTGGTATTAGCTCATCCTTTACGAAAATCTACGCTAGAAGAATGGCTGCCTAACATTAACTTTATTGATGTATTGGTAAAATTAATTCCTTATGTATTCGTTTTTTGGTTACAAGGTATCGTATACATTAGCGTGTTCTATGGTGTGTTGCATTGGCCCATGCACGGTAGTTGGTTTTTACTCATATTTGCTCAACTTTTTTTCGTTATAGCATGCGCAAGCCTTGCTGCTTTATTATTTTTTCTGACTTTAGATGTAACACGCTCAATGAGTTTGGTTGCCGCTATTGCAGCGCCAGCATTTGCTTTTATGGGAGTAACATTCCCAACAACTGACATGTCATTATTAGCGCGAATATGGCATTCACTATTGCCAACAAGTCACTATATCAAGATACAAATTGAGCAAGTGAATTATGACTCCTCAATATTCAATAGTGTTAACAGCTTATTTATATTATTTATTTTCTCTATCTGTTTATATTTTTCTAAACTCCTGTTGAATAAACATCAACTGAAACATTTAAATAAATTGAAATTAGAAAATGAAAACTGCAAAAATAAGGTAGTAATTAATGACTTGGAAAAAACTAATACATAGTGAATTTTTTGCAATTTTCACGAATATGCCTCTATTGGTTACTGTTTTTGGTGGTGTGATAATTTATTCATTTCTTTACCCTTTACCTTACGCTAATCAAACGCCGAGGGAACAAAAAATAGCAGTAATTAATTTGGATAACAGCCAGTTGAGCCGTACTATTGAACGTATGGCTAATGCTACGCAGCAAATAAAAATCACTCAACAAGTACACACTATCGATGCAGCCAAAACACTACTTATTAATGGTGATATAGCGGGTTTTTTACTCATCCCTCGACATTTTTATCGTGATTTATTACTTGAGAAAAGCCCACACTTAATGTTTGCTGGTAATGCCTCTTATTTTTTAGTGTACGGTACTGTAATTGAAGGGTTAGTGCGTTCTACATCAACAGTAGCCGCTGAAGTCAAAGTTAATCGTATGGTCATTAGAGGAGATAATATAGCGTTAGCGTCTTCACAATACACTCAAATTGGCTTGAATCTCAAACCTACATTTAATCCAAGCATGGGTTATTTGAATTATGTAGTACCAGCTGTATTTGTGTTAATTTTACACCAGACGCTATTGATTGCTATGGGCTTACTCACAGCAGGGCAATACGAAGATAAAGTAAAACTTAAGACTTCTTCAGAACTGCGGTCAAGCTATTGGTTAACTTACCCAGTTTGGAAAGTACTACTTGTTCGTTCATGCTTGATGTTCATCATATATTTAGCTTTGCTGAGTTATTATTTTGGTTATAGCTTTGAATACTATGGTATTAAACGCTTAGCTTCTATTCCAGATTTAATGTCACTTGTTGTGCCCTTTTTGTTGTCCGTGATTTTTTTAGGAACCGTGATAGGTTTATTAATACCAAGAAAGGAATTATCAACCCTTATCGTGATATTAACTTCTCTGCCTTTGGTATTCTCAGCGGGATTTATATGGCCTACATCAAACATCCCAGTAGTGATAAACATGATGGCTCAGTTTTTTCCGTCAACGCCTGCCATTAACGGTTTTTTAAGATTAAATCAGATGGGAGATAGCCTTGAAAACTTGGTACAAATTAGAATGCAGTTATGGTCACTTGTTTGTTTATACGCCATGATATCGTATGTTTTAATGACGAAAAAACAACAAAATTTATTAAAATCTATCCTGTAATTCATTCACGTCAAAAAAAGAAAACAAGTTATATCGTTAGTATAGTTAGTGTCGTTTGAAGTATTGATTTTGCTATTTTGAATGTAAGCGTATAGCTAACGGCACCTGTCTCTAATTCTAGATCTTCGATATCTTATCTCCGAACTTAATTTCGGAGATAACCATGAGAATTACGCGTAGCCAAGAGCAATGGCAAACCATCATTGAAGATCAGCAAAGCAGTGGCTTAACCATTATTGATTATTGCCAACAACATCAATTAACAATCTCTAGCTTTTATGCCGTTCGAAAGAAACTCAGTTTGTTGTCAGGTAATTTTGTTCGCGCGAAAATAACACAACAGGTAGAACTCATTGAAGAGAAAACCTTCATAACAGTCACTGTGGGTAAGGCAAACGTCAGTTTACCTGCATCAACCCCTGTTACTTATCTAAGTCTATTATTGCGTGAGATTATGTAATGGAAATGTTTGTTGAGCCTTCAACGGTTTTCTTATATCGGGATTTTGTTGACTTTCGAAAGGCAATCAACGGTCTTGTTGCTCTTGTCGAAGATGAGTTAAACCGTGATGCCTATACTGGCGCTTTATTTGTTTTTTGTAATAAAGCTAAAGACAAATTGAAAATACTGTACTGGGACAAAACAGGCTTTGCGCTTTGGCAAAAGCGTTTAGAAAAGCAAAAATTCAAATGGCCAAGCAAGATAAACGCGCATGAATTTATATTAACGACTGAGCAGCTCGATTGGTTACTCTCGGGATATGACGTTCTTGGTCATCAAGAATTGCATTATCAGTCGATGATCTGATTGATCGCTATTTAGTTTTTTTTGCAGTCAACGATCATTGACACAAGCGCTTATATTCATTGCTGCCAAAGGCTGTATCTGGTTGAGTTTTTTGTTAAAATCAGCGGATGAAATTCAATGCGAACTCCTTACCAAATGACCCAGAACAACTTAAGCAGATGCTGCTTGAATTGCAGCAACGCATGGGTGAAGAGTTAGCTCAAAAAGATAATGAGTTAGTAGAAAAAGATCTCGCATATTGAGCGCTACAACCTCAAACTTGCTAACGAATACGGTAAAAAATCAGAGAAAATGCCTGGTGCCGATGAAGTATTCAATGAAGTAGAGTTAGTGCTTGATGAACACGACAAAAAGCTCGTGGTCGATTCAAATTCTGACGTGACACCTAAAGGCAAGCCAAAACGTAAGCCTTTACCTCAAGCACTGCCGCGTAAAGAAGTCGTGGTAGATATTGACGAAAGCGACAAAGTTTGTGATTGCTGTCAAAGTCCGTTGCACAAAATGGGTGAAAGTAGCAGCGAAGCACTAGAATTCGTCCCCGCTCATATCAAAGTCATTAAAACGATTCGCCCCAAATACACCTGTCGCCACTGTGAGCGTAATGGCATTGAAAGTGTGGTGAAAACCGCTTTGATGCCAGCAACACCGATACCTAAAAGTATTGCGACACCTAGCTTACTCAGCCAAATTATTTCGTGTAAATATCAGTTTGGCTTACCGTTAAACCGCCAAGAAACCATGTTTAGTGATATAGGACTCGAATTAAGTCGTCAAACGATGTCGAATTGGATGCTACGCAGTGCTCAATTACTTGAACCACTGTATATGCGCTTAAAAGAAGTGTTGCTCGCAGAGCCTGCCATTCATGCGGATGAAACCCCCTTGAAAGTCATCAAGGCAGAAAAAGCGACCAGTTATATGTGGGTGTATTGCTGTGGCAGCGATAGGGCAAGTGAAAAAACTAATATTGTTTTATACGATTATCATAACAGCCGCGCAGCACAATGTGCGATTGACTTTCTTGATGGCTACCAAGGCTATATGCATGTTGATGGTTATAAAGCTTATGGGCTAACACAAGCTAAATTAGTCGCCTGTCTTGCCCATATTCGTCGTAAGTTTGTTGATGCGAAGAAGATACATGCCAAAGCGAAAACAGGTAAAGTTGATGTGGCATTAAACTTAATCGGCAAGCTCTACGGCATAGAGCAGCGTATTAAAGAAAAGTCGTGTGAAGATAAGTTCAACATTCGGCAGACACACGCTAAGCCAATCGTAAAAGAACTGCATCATTGGCTGATAAAGCACAAAGATAAAATCCCGCCTAAAAGCAAACTGGGTGAAGCAATAAGTTACAGCTTAAATCAGTTTGATAAATTCCAGCGATACCTTGAAGATGGCAGACTATCCATTGACAACAACCGAGCTGAGCGAGCAATAAAACCGTTTGTGATCGGGCGCAAGGCATGGCTGTTTTCAAATACCTGCAATGGTGCTCATGCGAGTGCTATTCTCTATAGTCTCGTTGAAACCGCTAAGGCCAATGGCTTAGTCGTGCATGACTATATATCACAGTGCTTACAGCATACTGCTGAGCAACCAAACAACCTTGAACCGCTGTTACCATGGAATATTGAGCGCAGCTAGGTGTCCTTCCCTATACGCTTACGCTTTTCAGAACACAATAGCGCTGTTATACCTATCCACTCGCTTGGTATAACAGCGCTTAAATAGTTTATCAGGTTTTTAACTTATTCAATTCGTCATCTTGCTGGGCAACTAATTGATTTAACATTTGGCTACCATCGCCTGCTTGCGTTGATAGCTCTGCCAATTGAGAGGCCGCATCGGAGATCAAAGTAAGATTACGGTTGATCTCTTCTGTGACAGAACTTTGCTGTTCAGCGGCAGTGGCTATTTGTGTGATTTGACCTGTAATTTCTTCGACTTTAGTCACTACACTGTGTAGTGCATCAAATGCGAGGGTAGTTTCATCCACAGCCGTTTGCGCTCTAACAACGCCCTTTTCAATTACCGTTGAAGCATTACCCACTTCAAGTTGCAGGCTGTCTATTAAACTGCTGATATCATCGGTTGAAGCACGAGTTTTTGATGCAAGCGCCCTCACCTCATCGGCCACAACAGCAAACCCTCTTCCTTGCTCCCCAGCACGAGCGGCCTCTATTGCAGCATTAAGAGCGAGCAGATTTGTTTGCTCAGAAATTGTACGTATAACGTCTAATATTTGTGTAATATCATTACTGCGTGCGGCGACTTTCTCTACTGCTTGATTAGCTTGCTTAATCTCATCAGACATCGTTTTCACTTGGGTGACCGCAGACGATAAGCTAGACTCACTGCTGTTTACTAATGAGTTGATTTCATCTGCTTGCTGCGCAGATTGCTCTGACGCCCTTGCCACCTCGAGTGCTGTTGCACTCATTTGATTCATCGCGGTGACCACACTTTCAATTTCTTGAAACTGCGCTTGTACGTTTTGCTTAGTATCAACAGCAACATGCGCTGCGGTTTGTGCCTGTAGCTTAGTTTGACCAGACACATCTTTGAGTTGAGCTATCAAGTGACGCAGCTTAGCCAAGAAGGCGTTAAAGCCATCGGCTAACGCAATTAACTCTGCGTGCGATTCCACACTGAGTGTTTGCGTTAAATCCCCTTCGGAGCTTGCTAAGTTGTCTACCCGCGTTTGTATTTGTTGCAGTGGCGCAATGATACTCTTAATCACAATGGTCATAATGATAAAAGCAACAGCAGCGATAATAATGCCGGTGATCAATATAATACCACCGAGTGTATTGGCATTTTCATCCATTGTGTTTGCAAGTGCTTGCGGACCCATTAATGCTAACTCAGCGGGCACCTCGATTAATAAGCTCCACTGTTTCTCTGCTAGTGTTATTGAAATTGGATAATTAACTAAGTAGTCACCATTAACAATGTGAATGCCACTGTCTTTTTTCAGGCGATCATAGCTGTTTGCTAAATTCGAAGAGGTCGCTTCTTTTAAAGGGCGGCCTAATTTATCTTTGTAATGACTACTGCCAACAATCAAATCTAATGAACTCAGTAACGTCACTCTTGCTTTGCCGTTATATAACTCTTTTGACAACTGCTCAGTCATGGTTTGAAAAACCGGCAACGTTAAATCAACCCCTGTAATTCCGATAAATCGGCCATTTCGCATTACTGGCACAACAAGTGAGGTCATCATTTCAGAATTGCCTGGCGAAATTTCGTATAAGTAAGGCTCCATGATGCACGGTCGTTTCGAATCTTTTGCACACAAGTACCATTCGGCTTCTCGTTGCCCAAACTCGTTCAGCGTGGTTATGTACTTTTCATTTATATCTTCAACGACTTGTTGCTCAATTACGCCATCTCGGCTGCGCGTAAAGTACACTTCGAGCGTTCCGGCGTCTGCAACAGAGTGCTTAAAACCCGTCAGGTATTGAGCGTCATTACCATCAAAACCATTGGCTTCAAATTGAGAATAGATAGAGGAGATATTGGTGTTTTTTTCTAAAAGCGATTGATTTAGCTGTACCACAGACTCGCGGCTTAATGTGTTTGCTGCTTTCTCATCGCCTAGTATTGCCGCGAATGAAAAAGGTACGCGGTATGATTCATTAATAAACCCAGCAATCCGCTCGCCATACGATGATGCATTAGCGACCAGCTTTTCTTCTACTTCAGCAACAATGAGCTTTTTAGACTCAGCAGATAAATCTTTATTACTAACTGATAACTCCCACCACAAGATGCTCGATAATACAAAAACGGTGGTAAAAATACTCCCTACGGTTAGCCATAGTAATTTTTTAGATAATGCTATTTGCTGCATTCGCCTGTTCCTCTGCCCTTAAATAAACCCCTCTTTTGAGTTTAGTCTAATTATAAAAAGTTACAGTATATTATTGAAAAAACATGATTAAAGTGCAGAGTGTATTGCTGTTTTGTAACGATGAGAGTAATGAAATAAATGGCCTAAAGTAAAGCATACCAACCTAGCATTTTGCTAAGTTGGTATGAGTTGGTCAATTAAATAACGGATAGTTCAACGGCGATGTTACCGCGAGTAGCATTAGAATAAGGGCACACCTCATGCGCTTTAGTAACAAGTGCATTGGCTGTTTCTTTGTCAATATCACCAACAAACACAGCAAGTTTTACGGCAATGCCAAACCCACCGTCGATTGGACCAATTGATACTTCTGCATCAATACGCGTGTCTGTAGGTAGTTTTATTTTTGCTTGGCCTGCAACAAGCTTTAATGCACCAATAAAGCATGCAGCATAGCCTGCTGCAAATAGTTGCTCTGGGTTCGTACCTTTACCATCATCGCCACCTAAACCTTTTGGTGTTGATAAGGCAACATCAAGACGGCCGTCATCTGATTTTGCCGTCCCCTCACGTCCACCGGTTGCAACTGCTTTTGCTGTATACGCTACGCTTTGTAATTCTTTCATGAATGCCTCTTAAATTTAATGTATTTATTTTGCATGCAAAATAATAGACCGAAAAACCCAGTATTGCAAATACTTTGCACACAAATTAAAATGCAGGTATGGCTTTAAGCATTGAGTTAGTATGAAATTTTCACCATTAAAATTAGATAATCAAATCTGTCATCGCTTATACATGGCGTCAAACGGGATTGTTCGCACTTACCGTGAGGCGTTACTCGCGCTTGATCTTACTTACCCGCAATATGTTGTCATGATGGCGCTGTGGGAAAAAGAGGGGATTAGCATTCATGAACTGCTTGAAAAAACTGCGATTGATGGTGGTGCTATGACGCAAATTTTAAAAAAGATGACCGACAAACAGCTGATTGAAATTATAAAAGATGACCAAGATAAGCGAAAAAGGTTGATAAAGCTGCAACAAGCAGGCCATGAATTACAGCAAAGGGCAGTCGATATTCCTGCGCAAATTCGCTGCAACTTCCCTTCGATTAGTGAGCAAGAAGCCGCGCAGCTAATAACCTTACTCGATAAGTTGAATAGTGATTTAATTAGCTAAAAATTTTTGAATGTCATTCTATTAAGCGGGACTTTTTATCTATGAAAACTGCGTTATAGTAACGCCATAACGTTACCTTATCGGAGTAAACATGAAAGCATTTGGTTATACACACGCAACTAAAACGCTCACACCTGAGTCATTTCAAGCGATTGAGATTCCCACACCAGAGGCACAGGGCCATGATATATTAGTTGAAGTGTCAGCTATTTCTGTAAACCCTGTTGATGCAAAAATACGGGCAAATGTGTCTCCTGAACAAGGCTACAAAGTAATTGGTTGGGATGCTGTCGGTCTTATTAAAGCCGTTGGCGATAAAGTAAGCCTATTTGATGTGGGCGATCGTGTTTACTATGCTGGCGATTTAACCCGCCAAGGCAGTAATGCTGAGTTACAACTTGTTGACGAACGCATTGTTGGCCGCGCCCCTACTACATTGAACGACCCAGAAGCTGCGGCTCTTCCTTTAACCAGTATTACTGCATGGGAGCTTTTATTTGACCGCCTTCAAGTTTCAAAAAATCACTCGGCAAAACCGGCATCACTTTTAGTCATTGGTGCTGCAGGAGGTGTGGGTTCTATTTTAGTGCAGCTAGCAAAACAGCTTACTAATTTAACCGTTGTGGCTACAGCATCACGCGCTCAAAGTGTTGATTGGCTAAATAAGTTAGGTGTCGACGAAGTGTTTGATCACACACAAAGCTTAGATGAACAACGCACCCAACGTAACATGGATGAGTTTGACTATATAATTAGCTTAACGCATACAGATCAGCATCTTGATGAGATTATTAATGTTATTAAACCACAAGGTAAGCTGGCGTTAATCGACGACCCTGCCAGCTTTGATATTTTAAAATTAAAACGTAAGAGTATTTCACTTCACTGGGAGTTTATGTACACCCGCTCGATGTACCAAACCGACGACATAATAGCTCAACATCAGCTACTTACTGAATTGGCAGAGTTAGTTGATAACGGCACTATTAAAACGACCTTAGGCCAACACCTAGGAAAAATCAGCGTTGAGAATTTAGTCAAAGCGCACCAAATTTTAGAATCTCATCAGTCACGCGGTAAACTAGTACTAGAAGGGTTTTAAGGCAGCGTTTTTAAGTCATTATTGTAATGCCTCAATCCCTGAGGCATTAGCTTTACTGCCCACACTACAGGTTAGTTGCTTTTTTGTTTCGAATTAAGTTTGCTACTGGTTTTTCAAAATAGGTGTACGACACAAAGGCGACCATTATACTTGCAACCAAAGAAATGAATAACTTGAGCTCCACCGATACACTCAGTTTATTGACCAATAAAGTGATTGGCATATGCAATAAATACAATGAATATGAAATCTTACCTAATAAATCACCTACCCCGTTAGCTAATACTCGATTGTTATCCGGTACTAAAAATACAATGGCAAAAAACACACTCGACATCACAAAAAGTACTTCATAACTTAGCCACATTCTATATTTAGCATCACTCGTTACGGGTGAAAAAGCCGGGTAAAGTAAAGGAATTAAGCAAAGCGTTAGTACAAAGCCATGGCTTTTTAAGTAATTAGGAATTGTTAAAGTTGAATAATTTAGCCCAAAAATAACACCTATAAAAAAGTAAGGTAAACTCCTAATGGTGTTAAAAAAGTTGTACGGGATGCCATTAACATCACTACTTATTCTGGGGAAATTAGTTAAAAATAATAAAATCATTACTGCAATGCTAACGATATAAATATACCCAAGACGATTTTTAGCAAGCGCCCAAAATATAATGAAAACAAAATAAAAATGTACCTCAGGCGGTATTGACCATAACACGCTCTCGCCATGCAAAAATAACATATGGCCAATTAGCACGTTAACGTTAGCAATGTCATACAACAGAGAGAAATCTAACAAGGTAAAAATAAAAGAGCCTAATACAACCGCTAAATATAACGGTACTACCCTTGCTGCGCGAGCCAAAAAGTAGAGTTTTACGGTTGTTTTATTGAACGCTTTTTGTGAGTACAGGTGCGACATTAAAAAACCACTTAACATAAAAAACAGCATCACACCGTAAGCACCTGAACCACCGCCTAATGCGCCATCAAACCATTGAGTAATATCACTAAAATGGGTAATAAAAACAATAATTGCAGCGAGTCCTCGCAGCGAATTCAATTTTCTGATTTGCAAAATAGCTCCTTAATTTGCATCTTTAAGCCATTTTTTAACGGGTTCAACCCACTGCGGTATTGGAGTATAAAAAGCCCCATGCTCTTTAGATGTACTTATCGCAATTTCAGTAAAATGCGTAACCTGTTTACTACGATCAATCAAAAACTGACATGAACCCACTTCATCCGAGGTTTCGTAAATTGATAAAACATTGCCGTACATTTTTAAACTGGGTTGGTTACCCACATAGCGACCACAAGCCGCCAAAAGAATAAAATTTACCTCTGCATTCGCTAACAAATTTGATGTCTCGATAGTAATCGCGCCACCACGAGAAAAGCCAATCAGTGAAATATTACTCGCAGAAACCCCCTGTGCGATGAGCAAACGAACATCGCTGACGAGTTTTTGGGCAAACGCTTTAGGCTCGGTATTTTTAGCTCTGTGATATGCAATCAGATTATAATCAGTATCGGCTAAGGCTTTTATTATCATTGGAAATTCATACTTTCCCCACCGAGCGTTAACAGGTGTCGGGTTAGTGCCCTCAACAATTAAGCCATGAGAATAAAATACATATTTTTGCGAACCTTCTATTTTGTCGGGAAAGTGATCAAACACGTTTGTTGCAAAGAGCGTTGAGGGGAAAAATGCAATAAACAGTAGTTTAATATTCGTCCAAAACATGTTGCTAGCCGAATTGGCGTCAAAGACCATAAAAATACACTCTCCATATTTATATAATTAATTATAAAACAATACCCTAACCGAGGTTTTTTACCAACAGGCGCTGACTAACTGATTGCTTGTTTGCAAATTTGGTACTCAATTAAACAGCATTTAACTTACCTTTATTTTATTGCGCCAGCAAAGTGCAGTAACTTAAAAAGTTTCACCGTTTTAGTGCTTCTGTGGTTTTTGGGGCTCTTCCAAAGAAAATAAGCCATTGATTTAAAGTAAGTAAAAATAATTTAATGGCTGGCATGGATCTTTCATTAGTAATGATAAGTCTTTTGAAACGTTTCATACTTTTAAAAGATGAGTGGCTAGGGATTTATATAACCTAGCTACATAACATGCGAAATTATACCTCTTCTACAGGGAGCACGAGCAATGACTAATTTTTACCACACTCTGTATCTATTATGGCGCTTAGATGTAAGCGTTTGGCATGTCCATGAAGCAAACGACACACATACAACATCCGAAAAGGAGCGTCGACATGTTAAATAACGTCCCTCATCTAGATGAAGTGCTACAAAAACTCAGTGGTTATCAACTAACAATTACTGAAGCGGCTGAGCAGTATGATTTACCAAAGCGGGTAATATATAAAGCGTTACGACAGCAACAAGCTAAAAATACGAAACAAAAAGCGTACTTAATCGCAGTAAAAAAGCGTTTGCAGCAAACATTGCAAACTGTAGAGCTAGAATTAGCAAATTTAAATTGATCAAAAACGTATAAATTTCACTATAGTTATACAAAACCTAAAAATGTTGTCTCATAATGATTAAAGCAGTAGAAGTAAACTTTGATGGCCTTGTAGGCCCGACTCACAATTACGCAGGATTATCATACGGTAACGTCGCATCACTAAATAATGCGACAAGTTATTCCAATCCTAAAGAGGCGGTGCTGCAAGGTCTCGCTAAAATGAAAGCCATGCATGATAAAGGCTTAACCCAAGGTGTGTTCGCTCCTCATGCAAGGCCCGATGTGGATGTGTTACGCCACCTCGGTTTTAGTGGCAGCGATACAGATGTAATAAGCAAAGCCTTTAAGGTTGACCCAATCCTGCTACGCGCATGTTATTCAGCGTCAGCAATGTGGACAGCAAATGCCGCAACTGTCTCTCCCTCTGCAGATACTCTCAATGGGAAAGTGCATTTTACTGCCGCGAATTTAAATAATAAATTTCATCGCTCTTTAGAGCCTGCAACGACTACTCGCTTATTAAAAGCTATGTTTAACAATGACAATTACTTTAGTCATCACACTCATCTTCCTGAACAAGGTTTTTTTGGCGATGAAGGTGCAGCAAACCACACTCGATTAGCGGATGATCATGCAAGCACTGGGCTTGAAATGTTTGTATATGGTGCCAGCGCATTTAATAGCGCGTTACCAAAACCCGCCAAGTTTCCAGCACGTCAAACCCTTGAGGCCTCACAAGCCATCTGCCGGTTACATGAACTAAAGCCCACCAGCCAAATTTTGTTACAGCAAAATCCAGATGTAATCGATCAAGGTGTGTTCCATAATGATGTTATTGCCGTGGGTAACGCAAATGTCCTACTGTGCCACGAACAAGCCTTTATTAATCAGCCACAAGCTATTGAACAAATAAAGCGTGCTTATTTAGGCGAAAAAACACTGCATATCATTGAGGTGCCAACAGCTAAAGTAAGCATCCAAGACGCTGTTTCAAGCTACCTTTTTAATAGCCAACTTGTGAGTTTAAATAATGGCAACATGCTGCTAGTAGCGCCGCAAGAATGCCAAAATAACAACGCCGTAAATACCTTTATAAATGAAATGATCATAGCGGATAACCCGGTTAATCAGGTTCAATTTTTTGATTTAAAGCAAAGTATGCAAAATGGAGGCGGGCCTGCTTGCTTACGGTTACGTGTTGCACTTAATCAACAAGAACTCGCAGCAGTTAACCCAGAGGTTATCTTAACAGATGATAAATACCACCAGCTGTGTGCATGGGCCAACGACAACTACCGCGATAGACTGACCAGTGATGATTTTGCAGATCCGAACCTACTACTGGAAAGCCGACAAGCGCTCGACGAATTAACGCAAATATTAAAACTGGGCTCTGTATATTCATTCCAGCGTTAACTTGTACTGAGTGTTGATTTTAACGCTCTATCTAGGACTATCGCTGTTAGTAATACGTAACTTACAGCGATATAAAAAGGTTTTTTAGCAGTAATCATTACGATTTTGTAATGTTATAAGCCATTCATATAAGCCATTTTCATAGCGTTTTAAACGTTGTTGGTGCTTATTTGTAATCGTATAGAAAGGCGCCACACAAATAAACTTCTCACCTGTAATAATCACACCTTTTATGCCACATATTGAATAAGGACGAATATGGTTAATTTGTTTAGCCGAAAAAATAATTTGCTCGCTTAAAATAGAAAGCGTATGCACACCATGCTTACATATAGTGAGTGTTTTTTTGCCATTACCAAGCAATACAACAATAACCGCTGTTACTAACACAGTTAAACTATAGGTTAGTATGTTCAGCCAACCATCAGGGCTGATTAGGTTAACCAATAATATCAATAAATTGATGAGTACTAACGTCATTAATGTGTTTACTTCACCTTGTTTTTCTAAATCTAAGACGTTCATTTTTATTCCTGATTTTATGGGGCTGGCGCTAACACCGTAAAATTACCCAACAAATGTGGAGCAAAAATGTAGAAATGGCGAATATGGTTTAAGCAAATACGAGTAATGAGTTTCATCAGCAAATATAAGTGCTAACCATTATCTAGGCCTCCAATTAAACCGACTAATACCAATTCGCTTAATTAAGTGATCTATTATGATTAAGTATTATTGCGAATTGGTATAAATCTAATAGCTATTAATCAACCTTAATTCAAGTTGTGTTAAGTATTAACTTCTATACTGACGCCAACACTGAGAAGGAAATGGTTAAATTATGAACATCAAAACAACAATTTTAAGTAGCACTATTTTAGTTGCACTCACGGCATGTGGTGGTTCAGACAATATTGATTCGCCAACAACTCCGCAATCGGCAAAATTTAGCTTGGGTGTTTCCGATGCACCGGTTAGTGGCTTACGCGAGGTTAACGTTGTATTTAACTCTATTACCCTAAGACAAGCTAATGGCGCAGAAGATATTACCTTTGAAACACGCCAGACAGATGACCAAACTAAACCTGAAATGGTAAATTTGCTTGATTACACTGGCGATGATGTTTTCTCATTACTAGATGATGAAGACGTTCCAACTGGGCAATATTCATGGATCCGTGCCGATGTTATTAATGGCGATGAAAACAACATTACTATGACCTCACACGTTATGTATGAAGACGGAAGCATTGCACCTTTGGTTGTAAAACGTAAGGGTAACGACGGTATTGGTGAGATTCAACTTGACGGCTTTACTCTAAATCAAACTGATAATGATTTTGTACTTGAATTCGACTTGAAGAAGTCGCTTGTAAATCCACAAAACAGCGATGAAATATTCTTAAAACCTCGCGGCGTTCGTTTAGAAAACTTAGCTGAGTCAGAAGAAATTGAAGGTACTATAAGCGACGCACTTATTGCCAACTGCGAAACAGACAATATCGCACTGGCTGCTGAAGATGGCTCATTTGATCATGCTGTTTACCTTTATAGCAATGATGTAGCCGAGCCACTGGATAATTACGAAGTAACCGAAGATGAAACTCCTGCTGATGCGCCTTTAGCGACAGCCAATGTGGTATTTGATAGTGACGACAATGAATATGAGTTTGAGCTTGCCTTCATTACTGCTGGTGATTACCAATTAGCTTATACCTGTGCAGCACATATTGATGATGCTGAACTACGCGATGAGGCATTTACACTGTATCAAGTTAAACCGGTTACGGTAACTGCGGGTGATGATCTTGACGTGACTTTTACTGTTAGTCAGTAACAATAAAATTTGCTCTGTTTAAGTAAAAAAGCCCATCAGTTAACGCTGGCGGGCTTTTTTATCTACGCTCTTGTACCCATTATGGAACGCCGGCTCTGCAATGTGCAGCGTACGTTGCGAAAATATTAAAAGCTTACCTTTCACGTTTTAATTTCTTTGATTATTGCTGTAACTCAGCACAATATAAAAATAAGCAAACCTCCATAGCTCCTAGCTTACAGGCCCCTACTTTACATAAGCTAGCTCAAATTTAACCATCAAATAAAAGTCGCGCGAGTATGTGGCGATAACGCATTTAAAACTATTTCATTTCACATATCCAAAATTAGCCACTTAAATTTTTATAGTTATATTTTCTTAACATTAGCTTATTCAATTTGAGTTAATCGAGGGATGTTAATGTGATCAACACGCTCTAATTAAAGTTAATTAGTATCACACTATTTTGAATATGTAATTAAGGAGAAATAAACATGGTCGAAGCAAAAATAGTACTTATTACAGGTGCCTCAAGCGGTATTGGAGAAGCTACAGCAAAAACATTAGTTAAAAATGGCCATAAAGTCATTTTAACCGCACGCAGCAAAGACAAATTAACAGCTCTTGTAGATGAGTTAGGGGCTGAAAATGCCTATGCTATTACTGCTGACGCAACTGACTTTAATGAGTTAGAAAATGTCGTAAAAAAAGGCGTTGAACACTATGGCCGCCTTGATGTCGCTTTTGCTAATGCGGGAATGGGTGTCAATAAGAGTGGCACCGAAAACGGCGACGTCGATGAATGGCGCCAAATGTTAGATATCAATATCAACGCGCTACTTTATACTGCTAAACTTACTCTGCCCCACTTACGTGAAACCACTGGGCATTTTATTTTAACCAGTTCAGCTGCGGGTCGAGTAACCATACCTGGGTCGATTTACGGTGCAACAAAGTGGTTTGCGTATGGCTTTGGTCAAAATTTAGCTGAAGAAATGAAACAGTGGCAAGGCCGCTGTACTACAATAGCACCAGGCATGGTAAATACCCCATTCTTTGATGAAGCCAAACCAGACAAACTCGACCCAAATGATGTAGCCGAAGCGGTTTTATTTGCTATTGGAGCCAATCCTCGCTGTAACGTACGCGAGTTATTTTTAATGCCAACAAACTAGTATAAATAGTAGATAGGCTATAAACCTATCTACCACTTCTCCTTTATTAATCACCAAAAGCATGAGTGTCTGTTACAAAAAATTTTAATGAATAACTACTAAAAATCACTTTTTTTTGTCTATGCTTAGAGTAGTTCAATCCAATGATAGGACATCACTTAATGGCTCTGCATAATACCCAAAATTTGCCACCTGTTCAGTATGTGACTAACGACACGTTACATCAACTTTTTGATGCTATCGATTCTATCTCGGTGCAAGGCTATGATGAGCAACGCCGTGTTATATATTGGAACAAAGGCAGCGAAATACTGTATGGGTTTACTTGCCAAGAAGCGATGGACAAAAAGCTCGAAGATTTGATTATTCCAGCGCCTATGCAAGAACCGGTTATAAAAGCACACAGTGACTGGGTTAATCTAGGGATTGAAATTCCTGCTGCAGAACTCACCTTAACTCATAAAGATGGCAGTGAGGTTGCGGTATTTTCAAGCCATGTCATGCTAACAAATGAATACAACACCAAACAAATGTATTGCATTGATATTGATTTGTCTGAAGTGCATAAAGCACAAGCCGAAGCGACATTTAATGCCACCATGTTACAAACACTATTTGAAGCCATCCCTGACTTATTTTTTGTTTTAGAGCACGACGGTACAATTACCGACTACCACGCAAGTGATAAAAATGACCTGTACGTGTCACCTGCACAGTTTATTGGTAAAAAAATGGCTGAGGTGTTACCTGAAAAAGTGGCACAAATGTTTGACCTGCATATCGAAAAAGCAATCACACTTGGAGGCATGGTCAGTTTTGAATATGATTTAAGCATGCCTGATGGGATTTATTATTACGAAGCGAGGGTACGCTTGCTGCCCAAAACAAACCAAATAATGATGATCATTCGTGATATTACCCAGCCGCACCGCTCAGCAGAGCTCATTCGTCGTCAAGCGCACTTTGACCACTTAACCGCATTGCCTAATCGTTTTTTATCCCTTGACCGGTTGTCACAGTTACTGGGGGCTATTCAAAAAAAACATGAAAAAGCAGCTGTTTTGTTTTTAGATTTAGACGACTTCAAAAAAGTAAATGACTCTTTAGGGCATGAAGTGGGTGACAAAATCTTAATAGAAGCAGCACATAGATTACAACATGCTTTAAAAGAAGGAGACACCGTAGGTCGATTAGGCGGCGATGAGTTTATTGTTTTAATTTCTAATTTAAATGATGAAAGTAATGCCAAATCGATTGCTGAGCGCCTACTCAACGCGTTTAGGAAACCTTTTAAACTAGAGGGTAGAGAATTAATACTTACACTCAGTATCGGCATTGCTATTTCACCAAAAGATGGAACAACAGCCTCCATGTTATTGCGCAATTCTGATACAGCGATGTATCAAGCAAAAGCGCAAGGTCGAAATACATTCTCATTTTTTACAGCGCAAATGAATGCCACTATGCAGCGCCGTTTTGAAATAGAAGTGCACATGCGCAGCGCACTTAAAAAAAATGAGCTTGAAGTCTATTACCAGCCCCAAATAAATGTAAAAACAAACAAAGTTATTGGTGCTGAAGCATTACTGCGTTGGCATAACGAAAAGCTGGGTACGATCACCCCTGAAGAATTTATACCGATTGCTGAGCAAACAGGTTTGATCATACCTATGGGTATGTTTGTTATTGAACAAGCTCTAAAGTTTTTAAACGAGTGGCAAGCCATGAATAAACAAAACTACACCATGGCAGTTAATTTATCACCGTGCCAATTTAGGGATTCTGAACTGGTCAATACAATCATACATGCATTGCATAAATACGAGGTTAAAAACGAGCATTTAGAATTAGAAATCACCGAGGGAGTATTAATGAATGGCCAAGACTCTATACGTGACGCACTAACAAAAATTGATGAACTAGGTATAAAATTGTCAATGGATGACTTTGGCACAGGGTATTCATCTTTAAGTTATTTGCGCCAATACTCGTTTGATGTATTAAAAATTGATCGCAGCTTCATTAGTGCTATCACCGACGATAAGGCTGATTTTAATTTAGTAAAAGCCGCGATTGCCATGTCACATAGCCTAGAGATTAAGGTCGTGGCAGAAGGCGTTGAAACCAAAGAGCAACTTGATTTACTCAACACGCTTGAGTGCGACATCGCACAGGGATTTTATTTAAGTAGGCCCTTACAGGCTTCTCAGATGCTTACTTTTTCATTAACGTAGCGCTCGAGCACTCCAATATTGATAAAAGTGAGTGCTTTGGCGTGTTCAGTTAAACCCCTGTACTATCCGTTATTTTGTATGTATGCCAATGCAGTCATTGACTTGTAACTCACATTTGGATGCATAACATGAGTAGGCTCAGGATCGACGATGTCTATCGGTATATCATTACTACGTGCAATGTCCAATGCCATTTGGGTTATGTTGACACTAAACGACGTCCCCATAAATACGATTTTATCAGCATCAAGCATACGTTGTTGCGCCTCACTGATGCGATAAAGCTCCGTGTAGAACTCATCAAATAATAACACATAGGGTTTTAATGATTGGTTGATCACAGGCTGGTGATTTTCAATTTTAAACAACTCAAGCAATGAATCATGCAAACGGCTTTCATCTACGTTATCCCAAGGGGTCGTTTGTTGTATTACCTCATCACCCTGATGATGAAACAACGTCATTTGATCAAGCCGCCCATGAATAGCAATGTAATCTTTATTCCCAGCTTTTCCGTCCAAACCATCAATATTTTGGGTGATTAAGTTTTTATCACTCAGCCAATGATGCACCTCATTAGGGCCATGGTTACGATAAGTCGCAAAACGATGGTAATACCACGCTAAAAATTCACGTGGGTTACTTTGATACATTGCCCGTGTCGCCATCTCCATTGGCGTATAATTTTTACTACCAATAGTCCAAAAACCATCTTCACCACGAAAGGTCGGGATACCACTTGCTGCACTCACCCCTGCCCCTGTAATATACAGTGTATTCATTGTGAATCCCTTACGGTATATGCTGACACAGAATTGATAACCTGTTGGGTGTTGTTCATACCCCCCACGGTGTATAACACACCTTGGTGTTCTAATAGACCGCGGTGATCCATACTGGCGGTGTCCATTGGGGGGAGTATCTCCCAACGATTACCCTTGATATCAAAACGCCATACATGCGCACTTGCAGGCGCAGGCTTACCGTTATATCCCATCCCATTGTAATTATAGGGGTTGGGTGAACCACCCAACATATAAATTAACCCATTAAAGTGCGTAGCCGCCATACGGTAATGGGCGATACCTGTGGGGTGAGGCAGTGTTCGCCAGTCAATTTTAAGCGGATTGGTGTGATCTATCGTGCCTTTTAAACACTGAGCAACTGCTGCAAATGAGCGCCGTTTATCTGGATTAGCCTGTGTTTTTACGCCATCACAAATCACAATTGTATTATCACTGATTGCAGCCGCTTGACCAAACACCGGCTCCCCTAAAAATGGCGAGGCTTGTTGCCACGTATCTGTTTGCGTATCGTAAACCTGTACAAGGTTTACATTACCATCATTATGCCAACCACTAACGAGGTATATATAACGCTGTTTATATTCAAGCGCTACACTATCATCAACAGGCACCGGCATAGAGGCAAGTTGAGTGTAACTGTCGTTTTTTAAATCATAACGATAGACATCTGGGCTGGATATTTCTGTGTGATCACTACTTACCGTATAGCCGCCAAATACATAAGCGTATTCGCCAAGGCCAACAGCGGTGCTGGCTAAACGCCCTTTTGGCTGCAAACTACTAGGCACAGATGATTTTGCCTGCCATTGTTCATCACCCAGCTTTAACGCCCATACTTTGTTATGCACGCTATGGTGACCTTTATTTGCACCTAAACCCATAAAACTTAAAAAGTAAGGCTGTTTATCTACAATAACTTTAGCGACTGCGTTGTTAGCAACAGGCTCTGGCAAGGCTGGTAAACTTGCTAAAGCAAGGGAGATTAATAGGCTCATATAAACCACTCAATAATAAATGTAATTTAAGAATATCACTTTGCATTTGTCGTTCACATATCCTTAAACGATATTTGCTTTAATACACTACCAATCAAACGTGTAGTATTGACATATTACCCGTTCCCGATTTGTGTATGTTTTACTAGAAATCGACAATGCGTAGGATACTTTCCCTACGCTTATTTACACACAAAAACGGAGCATAAAATGGCTAAAGTACTTATGATCACGGGTGACTTTGTAGAAGACTATGAAAACATGGTGCCTTTTCAAGCGTTATTAGCAATGGGACATGATGTTGATGCTGTATGCCCTGATAAAAAAGCCAGTGATACCATAGCAACCTCAATCCATGATTTTGAGGGCGATCAAACTTATACAGAAAAACGTGGTCACAACTTTGCACTCAACGCGACGTTCGCCAATGTAAATGCCGCTGATTACGATGCTTTGTATTTACCTGGTGGCCGTGCCCCTGAATATTTACGTTTAAACCCTGCTGTGATTGAAATCATCCAAGATTTTGCCAAGGCAGACAAACCAATCGCCTCTATTTGCCATGGCCCGCAATTATTAACAGCTGCTGGTGTTATTGAAGGGAAAAAAGTATCTGCTTACCCTGCATGCCAACCTGAAGTAAAAATGGCCGGTGCAGAATATGTTGAACTACCTATGGACGGCGCAATAACCGACGGCCAATTAGTCACTGCGCCTGCATGGCCTGCCCACCCTGCCATGTTAAAGCAATTTGTGGCATTGTTATAAACATAATATCAACGTATAAAGCATCAAGGGGTGAATGAGATGTGCCAACTTTTTATAAATGCTGACAGCCGATTATGGACATGTCGTACCAAATCTTTACGCATTGATGGCGTAGTCACCTCTATTCGTCTCGAAGAGTTCTTTTGGGATATTTTAGCTGAAGTGGCGTTTCGTGACCAAATGACCGTTAATCAAATGATCACCAAACTATACCTTGAATCCCTAGATGCTGACCATGATATTGGCAACTTTACGTCCTTCTTGCGGGTTTGTTGCTCACGCTATTTATCGCTGGTGGCAGATGGCGATATAACGCGTGAGGAAACAGCGGCTCTTAACGATATCGATGCCAAACAGGTTTTACAGCAGGAACAACTTCGAGCAACACTTCGCAAAACACGCTTTGAAGACTCACCTATAAAACCAGCTATAAACTGATCTGAGAACATAAATGTCACACTTATCACTTATTGCCTCGTTAAAAGACCTAGTAGGCGCGCGGCATGTACTAACTTCTGAACGCGCAACAGCCCCGTACCGTAAAGGCTTTAGAGAAGGTCATGGCCCGGCACTTGCAGTTGTAAAGCCTGAGACGTTATTACAGCAATGGCATATTTTGCACGCCTGCGTAGACGCGGGAGTGATTATTATTATGCAAGCTGCTAATACAGGGTTAACGGGTGGCTCTACTCCTACTGAAAACTGCGACCGTAATACAGTGATCATTAACACCACGCGTATTAAAGATATCCAGGTACTGCCCGCACAGCAACAAATTGTCGCATTGCCAGGTGCCAGCTTATTCTCATTAGAAAAAGCACTCGCACCGTTTGGACGAGTACCACATTCAGTCATCGGTTCATCATGTATTGGGGCATCAGTTGTCGGCGGTGTTTGCAATAACTCCGGAGGCGCACTGGTAGAACGAGGTCCAGCCTACACAGAGCTGGCCTTGTATGCACAAATAAACGCCGATGGCACAGTCAGCTTAGTTAACAACCTTGATATTGAGCTTGGCACCACGCCCGAGCAAATACTCACTAACTTACAAAATAAAAATTATACTCAGTCTGATATCAAAACCACCTCAAAACAAGCATCCGACCGCGACTACGCCGATTGGGTAAGAAAAACAGATCAAGATACGCCAGCACGTTTCAACGCAGATCCTAGGCGCTTACATCAAGCCAGTGGCTGTGCAGGTAAACTCGCGGTATTTGCTGTGCGTGTAGACACCTTTGCTAAAAATGAGCTTGAACATACATTTTATTTGGGCACTAACTCCAGCAGCGCATTGCAAGCTGTACGTAAAACAGTACTTGAGCAAGCCACCAGCCTGCCAGTTTATGCTGAGTATTTACATCGTGATATGTTTGAACTTGCTGATGATTATGGCCGCGACACCGTGCTTTTAATCAAGAACTTAGGCACTAACTGGCTGCCCAAATTTTTCAATATAAAACGCCAGTTGGATACAGTTTGCCAAAAACTGCCTTTGTTACCAAAAAACGCCGTCGATAAGCTCGTTTACCGATTTAGCAAGCTATTCCCAAGCCAAACGCCTCAAACACTAAAACAGTATAATACGCAATATCAACATCAATTAATCTTGACCGTTAAAGGCAATGCTTATCAACACACCTTAGCGTTACTTGAGCAAGTACAAAAAGAATATCAGCTCGACTTTTTTCAGTGCAGCGAACAAGAAACTAAAGCAGCCTATTTACTGCGTTTTGCAGCCGCAGGCGCTGCTGTGCAATACGCCAAAATAAATCACCACCAAGTAGAAGATATACTCGCACTGGATATTGCCTTAAAACGTAACGACACCGATTGGTTTGAAAAACTGCCACCTAGCATCACCAATAAGCTCATTAGCAAACTCTATTACGGCCACTTTTTATGCCACGTATTTCATCAAGATTACTTAGTAAAAAAAGGTGAAGACTGCGCAGCAGTTAAAACCGCCCTGCTTGAGCTATTAGAGCAACGCGGCGCTGAATATCCAGCGGAACACAACGTAGGGCATCATTACCATGCAAAACCCGCACTGGCTGATAATTACCGCAATTTAGACCCAACCAACACCTTAAATGCAGGCATCGGCGGTATGTCTAAAAAACGTGATTACGCTGAGTGAGTTTTTGGCAATGAGTCCATGCTTAAAAGCGTACAGTACTCAATAGCTTCAGTACGGTGCACTAAAAGTTAGCCCGTCAACCTGACATATTTCTCTGCCAGTTCATCGATACTTTCGCGATGATTAGGATCAGGTTTAATACAATCAATGGGACATACACTCACGCAAGTCGGCTTGTTGTAGTGGTCAACGCATTCAGTGCATTTCTCTGGGTCTATCTGGTAAATTTTAGCACCCATGTAAATGGCTTCATTTGGGCACTCGGGGTCACACATGTCACAGTTAATGCATTTACTATTTATGAGTAAAGCCATGATTTAATCACTAACCACGGCTTTTTTAAACGGATTGCGGGTATCTTGGTTTTCATCAAGATTACGCATTAAAATGGCGTGTTCTAAATCAATACTTTCTGGCAGTGGTATTTTTACAACGTGGCCTGACCCTTTTGCATCAGTAATTTCCTCGCCTTTTTTGTTTTTCATCGTTTGTAGCGTGAAGTTAAAATTACCAAGCGGTGTCATTAATTCCAGTGAATGCCCCACGCAAAACTTATTTTTTACGTCAATCTGCACTAACCCATCTTCATCTCGGCCAAGCACTTCACCAACAAACTGCTGTTTATCAGAGACCGAGTGGCCGTATTCATAGTTTTGGTAGTCTTGATGGGCGTGGCGCTTTAAAAAGCCTTCCGTGTAACCACGATGTGCCAAGCTTTCAAGTGTTTTAAATAAGTCTGCATCAAACGGCTTACCTGCAACGGCATCGTCAATTGCTTTACGATAAACCTGTGCAGTACGGGCTACGTAATAAAATGACTTAGTACGCCCTTCTATTTTTAAACTGTGCACGCCCATTTTTGTTAATTGTTCAACGTATTGCACGGCGCGTAAATCTTTCGAATTCATGATGTAAGTACCGTGCTCATCCTCAAACGCAGGCATGTACTCACCTGGGCGGCCTTGTTCTTCAAGCATAAATACGTCGTTACTTGGAGTACCCTCCCCTAACGTAGGTATAACTGCTTTAGGGTCAATTTTATGTACCATTTCACCGGTTTCGTTTTCAGTGCCAGGTTTTACGTCGTATTCCCAGCGGCATGCATTGGTGCAAGTGCCTTGGTTAGGGTCGCGTTTATTTATGTAACCTGAGAGCAAGCAGCGCCCTGAATAAGCCATGCATAACGCACCATGCACAAATACTTCTAATTCTGTTTCAGGGCATAATTCACGAATTTCAGCAATTTCTTCAAGTGATAACTCGCGCGATAAAATAACGCGCTCTATGCCTTGCTTTGCCCAAAACTTAACGCTGGCGTAATTAACTGCGTTGGCTTGCACTGATAAATGAATGGGCATATCAGGCCATTTATCTCGCACTAACATAATTAAGCCCGGATCAGACATGATCAAGGCATCTGGCCCCATCGCAATAACCGGTTCAATATCACGTAAATACGATTTCACTTTGGCGTTATGTGGCGCAATATTGGATACCACATAAAACTTTTTACCTTGTGCGTGAGCTTCGTTAATGCCTGTTTTAAGGGTATCGAGATCAAATTCATTATTTCGCACCCGTAAACTGTAACGAGGCTGCCCCGCATACACGGCATCTGCACCGTAGGCGAATGCGTAACGCATATTTTTTAAACTGCCTGCTGGCGATAGCAACTCAGGCACAAAAAGATCTGGGGTAGATGAATTAGGGGTAGAAATAGCTGACGGCATGCGCGCTCCATACATCGAACTGAGTGCAAATCAGTTGCATGAAAATTGAGATTAAATGAAGCGCGAGAGTGTATGGTGTTTAAGGTAGCTTTATGTTGATCAGAATCAACAAAAGCCATTTTTGTCTTAATTTGTTTTTATTATCCCCATACGCTAAATTACATAAAACGTGAAGACATAAATTTATGTTGATTTTACCCGATTTGTTAGACATAATTTGTGTTAATAGTTATGTAGCAATTTAGAGGAATAAGTATGTTTATTTCGGTCTACAGTCCTGATGAAGAGAAATGGACTTAACTCCATCAATATTAAAAAGAAGAGGCTTTGGCCTCTTCTTTTATTACTAGTTGAGGATAAAAATTGAGTATTAAACCAATTTTTCTATTCATACTAACCTTAGCCGCTTTGGTCTTATTTAATCATTCATTCCCAATACCGGCCCCAATTCTAGCGTCTATTATTGCTTCAACTGTTGCTATCCTCGGTTTTACATTACAAAAACAAATATCTAGAGAAAAAAATGCTTTAGATTTTGAAGCTTCTTACAAGCACAATAAAGAGATCGTGAAGGCATTTAGAGCTACTCGGGAACTTCGATTAGCAAAAAACCTACCCATAAGTAAATATATTCATCATTCAGATAACTTAGACTTGCTGTTGAATGAATGGGAAAGTGTAGCTAATGGTATATTAGCCAAAACATTTGATGAAAAACTTCTGTATCGGGCGTATGGTTCAACTGTAGTGATTATGTATGAATCATTTCAGCCTTATATTATTTATTCACAACAAGAAAACCCCAAGTATTTCTTGATGTTTACTCGTTTAGCGATCAAATGGAAAATTCAACGATTAAAAGAAAAAGCAATTCAATCTAGCCTGTTACAAACTAGTTTACGTGAATTGCATACAACAGCAACCAATTTAGACTTGATCCTTGATAAAAGCTCACCTCATAATTCTTGCAAACAACAAAAAATCAAAGAATTATCTCAAAGGGAAAAAGAGCTAATAAATACGACTAAAAATCTAACATAGGTTCTGTGAATAAATACGAACCCAAACAAAGCATCAGTTGAAATTAATCAGTCACTAAACTGAAATCAAGCTAGTTTTTAATAAAACTAGGATTTCTTGCCTAAAACGCGTATAATTCGCGCCCGTTAATATTCACACTTTTACTTAAAAATTATTGGAGCATAAAGATGGCTTTAGAGCGTACTTTCTCAATCGTAAAACCTGATGCAGTAGCTAAAAACCACATTGGCGCTATCTACAACCGTTTCGAAACTGCTGGCCTTAAAATCGTTGCAGCTAAAATGGTTCACCTTTCACAAGAGAAAGCTGAAGGTTTCTATGCTGAGCACAGCGAGCGTCCTTTCTTTGGTGCTTTAGTTTCTTTCATGACATCTGGCCCAGTAATGGTTACCGTTCTTGAAGGCGAAAACGCTGTTCTTAAAAACCGCGAAATCATGGGTGCTACTAACCCTGCTGAAGCACTAGCTGGTACTTTACGTGCAGACTACGCTGATAGCATCGACGAAAATGCTGTTCACGGTTCTGACGCTGTTGAATCTGCTGCTCGCGAAATCGCTTACTTCTTCGCTGACGAAGAGCTTTGCCCACGTACTCGTTAATTCGAACGCGCTGTGCAAAATAAAAAGGGCTTTCGGGCCCTTTTTTAGTGATTAGCTAAGCAATTTAAAATGTTTAGCTAATGACTAAACTGGTCGAATTGTGTACAATTCATCCCCGTAAATTTTATCACCACCGTCACTGATTGAGGTTGTTTCATGACCGAGCAAAAAAAGATTAACTTATTAGATTTAAACCGAGATGCAATGCGCGAGTTATTTGTGTCATTCGGTGAAAAGCCATTTCGTGGCGATCAGGTGATGAAATGGATTTATCATTTTGGCGTTGATAACTTTGACGACATGAGCAACGTAAACAAAAAGCTAAAAGAAAAGCTAAAAAACGAATGTGAAATCGTCGCGCCTGAGATCTCAGTACGCCAACAAGCAAGTGACGGAACTATTAAGTACGCTTTAGTACTTGAAGGCGGTCAAGAGGTTGAAGCTGTTTGGATCCCAGAAAAAGAGCGTGCAACGTTGTGTGTATCATCACAAGTTGGCTGCGCCCTTGAATGTACTTTTTGTTCAACAGCTCAACAGGGCTTTAACCGTAACCTAAAAGTGTCAGAAATCATCGGTCAAGTTTGGCGCGTTGCCAAGGATATCGGCCTTGATGGCAATAGTGAAAAGCGCCCAGTCACTAACGTGGTAATGATGGGCATGGGTGAACCATTACTCAACGTTAAAAACGTAGTTCCAGCAATGGAACTAATGATGGACGATTGGGGTTTTGGTTTATCTAAACGCCGCGTAACGTTAAGTACCTCAGGAGTAGTACCTGCACTTGATTTGTTAAAAGAAAAAATCGACGTTGCTTTAGCTATTTCGCTTCATGCGCCAGATAACGCACTGCGTGATATTTTAGTACCAATTAATAAAAAGTACCCAATTGAAGAGTTTTTAGCTGCCTGTCGTCGTTACATTGATGGCTCTAAAGCCAACAAAGACGTTACTATTGAATACGTTATGCTTAATGGCGTGAACGACAGCACTGATCAAGCGCACGCACTGGTTAAAACGCTTAAGGGCACACCATCTAAAGTAAACTTAATTCCATTCAACCCTTTCCCAGGTAATGAATACACCCGTTCAAGCAACAGTCGTATAGACCGTTTTTCTAAGGTGTTACAAGCTGGCGGCATTACATGTATTGTACGCCGTACTCGAGGGGACGATATCGATGCTGCTTGTGGTCAATTAGCGGGTGATGTGGTTGACCGTACTAAGCGTATGGCGAAAAAGAAAATGCGTGATGAAAACGCAATTTCGGTCAATATCCAGCAAGCCTAACGGCTCAAGCCCTAAAGTACTTGTGTTTAAACATTAAAATTTGAAAAAGTTGATGCAACACAAGTGCTTTTCGGTAAGATAGGCTGATATGGATAATAATAAGAGATAAGGTAATGCGATCTTTACTTGCTTTAGCGGCCAGTGTCATTGTGCTAAGTGGCTGTGTGACTGAAAACAGTTACGAAGGCAATGATAAACCCGTTGTCGAGAACACCATCAATAATACTGGCGCAGCGCGCACACGTATTGCACTTGCATTAGAATACCTCAATACCGGCAACAGCTCTCAGGCCAAGTATAACTTAGAACGCGCAGCCTCATTTGCGCCAGACTTGCCTGAAGTACACTACTCGTTTGCTTATTATTATCAACAAGTCGGTGAAGACAGCCTAGCAGATGACGCCTATCAAAAAGCGCTAAAAATTAATCCTAATGATCCAAATACTCGTAATAACTATGGAGTGTTTTTATGTGGTATTAATGAATACGATCGCGCAACTGAACAATTTATAAAAGCCATTGAAATCCCAAGTTATATCCGTGTTGCAGAAAGTTATGAAAACTTGGCCTTATGTGCAATTGAATTTAACGACTTTGAACAAGCTGAGAAGTACTTTCTTTCTGCAATCAAGCACAGCTCGATGCGCGCATCCTCAATTATTAGCTTGTCTGCGCTGTATTACGCAAAAAGTGATTTACATAAAGCACAAGAATTACTCACTCGATATGAAAAATCAGGTCAAGTCTCGCCACGCTCACTACTTTTGAATTATTTAATTGATCAACGTATGGGCCATATAGAAAAAGCCCAGGCCACCGCTGCAACCATATTACAAACGTACCCTGTGTCAAATGAAGCCGTTTTAATTCGCGAACAACGCTTAAAACAAAGTGAATTTGAAATTCTACGATTTAAATATCGCCAAGCAAAACTTGATGAGTTTAAGTCTGAAAATTCAACTGTTATGGTGAATGCAAACCCGAAAATGCGCATTGTAAAAAAGAAAAAGGCGCCTCAATTTGCAGCAGCAAAAGTAGAGCTTGCAACTGAGTCGACAAAAGCTACACAAAATGACTCATCTACTCGCACAGCAGAAGACGCCAGCGCTTCAGTTACCAAAATACAATCAAACAGTGAAGAACCACAAAAACCGCAAACAAATGAAGCAACCTTGATCCCTGCAAGTATTCATATCGATGACACGCCAATTGATACTAACGCGGTAATAGGTGCATTAACCGCTGTAGCAACCACAGCTCCCTTGTCTTCTCAAGAAAGCGAGCCTGTTCTTGCAAAAACAAACTCTAATGCACAAGCCGTTTTTTCTGCGCTATCGGTGGCAAATTTAAATAATGAAAAGCAGGCCCCAACACCTGCCTCTGATGGTTTTTTTACGTCAAATGTAGAAACGTTAGGCGTGTCTGCTTCTACGCCTGCAAAACCCAGAGTAGCTAAACCAACTCGCACCGCAAACGAGCCAAAAGATGGGGTTAAAATTGTTTCATTTGGTGCACCAAAAACCGAACAAATGCTAAGTGCACAAACGGATGTCAAGACAACGCAACCGAGGCAAAATGATGCTCAATCAGTAGGTGAGCAAGTTGAGTTTTATCAACCAGTAAAAAATGCAGCTGTGTTTGCATCACGAAATAACCGCCAAGCTACAGTACAATTTAATACAATTGACCCGATTGACGAAGCACCACTGTTAAACTCACGGTTATCACCTCCTGCTATTCCGTTTCATATTTTACAGGCCGGTGAAAACCTATTTAGCATTTCAGTACGATACAATGTTAGACTACAAAAATTACTCCAATGGAATGGGTTAAGAGAATCTGATCGACTGGTCAATGGAACTAAAATTTACCTTAATAACCCCAATATATTTTATAAAATAAACGCAGGCGATACTTTGTATAGTATTGCCACAGAGCGTCGCTTGTTAATTGATCAGTTAATGCGATGGAATAAATTAAGCCCAGATATTGCTCTCAAACCTGGGCATAGACTCTTACTAGTGGATCCCGAATCATACGCATTATGAATGATGAAAATACAGAATCAACTCAACCAAGCTTAGGCCAAACATTAAAAACAGGCCGTGAAGCGGCAGGTGTTAGCCTTGAACAATTGGCTGAAAAATTAAAACTATCGGTGTTGCAGTTACAGCATTTAGAGAATGACGAACACCACTTACTCGGCCCTGCAACTTTTGTAAAAGGGTATGCTAAATGTTATTGCCGCGAGTTTAATTTAGACAGCGCAGCCGTAATGGCATTATTTCCTGAAAGCCAGGAGACCATAAAAAAATCGAATATGCAGAGCTTCTCAAAGCGCACTGAAAAAGAAGCACATGACAGTCGATTAATGCTTGTCAGTTATATTATTTTAGCTATAGCAATTGGCTCATCAGCATTGTGGTGGTGGCAAAATTCAACCCCATTAAACCAACAAACTGTAACCAAGCCATTGATTGATTTGAGCGTAAGCGACATAACGCAACCAGAGCCTCAACAAGTTAACACTGACGAAGCAGAATCAATTCAACCTGAGCTTGAATACAAAGCTCCTGAACAGCCAACAAAAGTGCTTGAACAGCCAGTTACTGAGCCAGCGCAACAAGAACAAAATGGCTTAAGTACGGTTGTAATGTTGTTTAACGAAGATAGCTGGGTAGAAATACATGACGGTGAAGGCGAAAAAGTCGCTTTTGGCGTAAAAAAAGCAGGCTATGAAATGACCGTAACAGGCACGCCTCCTTTTTCAGTGGTATTAGGAAAACACCAAGTAGTTGAAATTACACTCAATGGTGAAGCCATCGATATTTCGAACTTTCCTAAGAATCGTTTAGCCAAATTTAATTTACCATTAGCAGAGTAGTCGCTATGTTTTCAGAATCTCCAATCAAACGCAGAAAATCAACCCGTATTAATGTCGGAAATGTCCCTATTGGTGATGGCGCACCTATTGCTGTGCAGTCAATGACCAACACCGATACCATGGATATTGATGCCACTGTAGCTCAAATTCAAGCGATTCAAGATGCGGGAGCCGATATTGTTCGCGTATCCGTGCCAACCATGGCTGCCGCTGAAGCATTTAAAAGCATTAAAGAGCAAGTGACTATTCCACTTGTGACCGATATTCACTTTGATTACCGCATCGCTTTAAAAGTAGCGCAGTATGGCGCTGATTGTTTGCGTATAAACCCAGGTAATATCGGCAGTGAAGAACGTATTCGCGCTGTGGTCGATTCTGCACGTGAGCACAATATTCCGATTCGTATTGGGGTAAATGGCGGTTCTCTTGAGCGTGACTTGCAAGAGAAATACGGTGAACCAACGCCTGAAGCATTACTTGAATCAGCCATGCGCCATGTTGAAATTTTACAACGTTTGGACTTTGATCAATTCAAAATCTCAGTAAAAGCGTCCGATGTATTTTTAGCTGTTGGCGCATATCGCTTGCTGGCTAAAGAAATCGATCAGCCATTACATTTAGGTATCACTGAAGCTGGCGGAATGCGCTCAGGTTCAGTTAAATCGGCTGTTGGTTTGGGTATGTTACTCGCAGAAGGCATTGGCGACACATTGCGCGTATCACTAGCCGCAGACCCCGTACAAGAAATTAAAGTCGGCTTTGATATTTTAAAATCATTGCGTATCCGCTCTCGTGGTATTAACTTTATCGCCTGCCCAAGCTGTTCGCGCCAAGAGTTTGATGTTGTAAGCACCATGAACCAACTTGAAGAGCGCCTTGAAGATATTATAGAACCCGTTTCGGTTTCAGTCATTGGTTGTGTAGTTAACGGCCCAGGCGAAGCTCTCGTTAGCGACATTGGTTTAGCCGGCGCAAATCGTCGTTCTGGTTTATATATCAATGGCGAGCGCCAAAAAGCGCGAATCGATAATAATAATATTGTCGATCAACTTGAAGGCTATGTGCGTGATTTTATCGCGCAGAAAGAGCAACAGACCCCAATCGACGTTAAAATCGTCGAATAAAGTTAATATAGTCGGCAAACTGGGTGGTTTGCCGCACGCATGCCAGCTATAATAGCGGGTCAATTTTTAGCATTTTTGTTGTCGCACCCCTGTGCGCAAATACAGTTTTTAGGATTTATCAGTGGCAAAACAAATTCAGGCAATACGTGGAATGAACGATTGTCTGCCGGGCGACACCCAAGTTTGGCAGAAAGTAGAAAGCATTTTACGCGAGACGGTCGCATCGTTCGGTTATCAAGAAATTCGTTTTCCAATTGTAGAATCAACCGATCTTTTTAAACGCTCTATTGGTGAAGTAACCGATATCGTAGAAAAAGAAATGTACACTTTTGCAGATAACAATGGCGATAGCCTAACGCTTCGCCCAGAAGGCACTGCAGTGTGTGTGCGTGCTGGTAACCAAAACGGATTACTGTATAACCAAGAGCAACGCTTATGGTACATGGGTCCAATGTTTAGACACGAACGTCCTCAAAAAGGCCGTTATCGTCAATTTCACCAATTTGGTTTAGAAACATTCGGCATTGCAACAGCCGATATTGACGCAGAAGTTATCTTGCTTACTGCGCAACTATGGAAACAATTTGGTATCAGTGACCATGTTCGCTTAGAACTTAACTCACTGGGTTCAAATGAAGCCCGTGCAGAGTACCGTGATGCGCTAATTAGCTATTTAGAACAGCATGTTGACGTATTAGATGAAGATTCTAAGCGTCGCATGCACTCAAATCCATTGCGTGTACTTGACAGCAAAAATCCAGATGTTCAAGCCATCTTAGTCGATGCACCAAAACTGTCAGAACATTTAGATGCTGAATCAAAAGAACATTTTGAAAATTTATGTGAACGTTTAGACGCTGCAGGCGTCATATACACGGTAAATGAACGACTCGTTCGTGGTTTAGATTACTACAACCGAACTGTATTTGAGTGGGTTACCGACAGCCTAGGCGCGCAAGGCACTGTATGTGCTGGCGGTCGTTATGATGGGTTAGTTGAGCAATTAGGTGGTAAAGCATCGCCCGCTGTTGGATTCGCCATGGGCCTTGAGCGTTTGGTATTACTGTTACAAGCATTAGAATGTGTAGGTGACATACGCCGCAACGCTGATGTATATTTGGCTGCAATGGGTGATAAGGCAAGTATTCAGGCCCCACTAATCGCAGCTCAACTACGTGCCGATGTACCAGGACTTAGAGTCATGGTTCACGCTGGCGCTGGTAACTTTAAAAAACAGCTTAAACGCGCAGATAAAAGTGACGCAGTTGTAGCACTTATTATCGGTGAAGATGAATTAGAACAAGGCGTAGTGACTGTTAAATATTTACGTGAACGTAAAGAACAAGTCACCTTAGAATTAGAACAAGTTAAAACGCTTTTAGCTGAGCTAGTACAAAGCTAAAACACTAGAGGTAATAATGGATATTTATTCAACAGAAGAACAACAAGCAGAAGCAATTAAACGGTTTTTCCGCGAAAATGGCGTATCACTTGCGCTAGGTATAGTTATCGGTTTAGGCGGTTTATACGGCTGGAAAGCATATAACCAACACCAAATTACAACAGCAGAAAGTGCATCTGATGCTTACACTACATTAGTAGAAAGTGGTGAAGTATTAGGCGCAGCCGATACATTTATTGCTGAAAATAAAGACTCTAATTACAGCGTACTTGCGTCATTTGTTGCAGCAAAAGAAGCGGTAGAAAAAGGTCAACTTGACGTAGCAAGAGAGAAATTAACTTGGGTTATGGCAAATGTTGATAATGCTGACTTAAAAGCAACAGCAGTTACGCGTTTAGCGCGTGTACAAGTTGCTCAAAAACAATACGATGATGCATTAGCTACATTAGACAAAACACAAAACGACGCATACAAAGCGGCTGTTGCCGAAATTAAAGGCGATATATATTTAGCGCAAGGGAACGCTGAGCAAGCACGCCTTGCTTATCAAACAGCAGCCGATGCAGGTGGCCTTGAAAACAACCCATTATTGCAAATCAAACTTGATGACTTAGCAGTAACTAGCCCAGCGGCATAAGGGGTTACCATGAAAAAGTTAACAGCGGCAAGTATTGCTTTATGTATGGCCACCCTTGTTGGTTGCTCATCAAGTGATGACGAAGAAGAACTTGTATTGCCTGAAATCGTTAATCAGTTTGAAACTAACGTCGTGTGGCAAGAAAGCATTGGTGATGGAGTAGAACATTACTTTTCTCGCTTAACACCTGCAATTTATAAAGATCACGTTTTTGTAGCCAGTCGTGATGGTGATATAGAAGCGCTATCAGTTGAAACTGGCGATACGCTCTGGGAAACAGACGTACGTGAGAATTCTACATTTTGGCCATGGGAAAGTGATATCAGCGCCAAGTTATCTGGTGGTATACTACAAGCCTACGGCAAATTATTTGTTGGTTCAGAGCATGGTTTTTTAATTGCCCTTGATCGTGAAACCGGTGAAGTAGTATGGCGTAAAAACGTACCAGGTGAAGTACTTGCTTCTCCTGCTGCCGGTGATGGATTAATTTTTGTTAATTTAGGTTCGGGCAAACTACTTGCGCTTCATCCAGATACCGGTGAAGAGCGTTGGAGTCACGAGCAAGAAGTCCCCCCATTGACACTTCGCGGTCAAAGTTCACCGACTGTGGCTAATGGCGGTGTTCTGGTTGGGCTTGAAACTGGAAAGCTAAGCGTACTTATTTCTGAAAGTGGTTATTCTGCATGGAGTGCTGAAATAGCGACGCCTAAAGGTGCATCTGAGTTTGAACGTCTTGTTGATGTTGACACTCGCCCACTTATTAGCGGCCCATATGCCTATGCTATCGCCTATAATGGTAACTTAGCAGCGGTTGATATTCGCTCTGGTAATGTTGTGTGGAAACGTGAATACAGCAGCTACCGTGAAATAGCGATGGACGCTTTGACTATCTACGTTGTTGATAGCGATGGTGTTGTATACGCATTAGATAAAACCTCTGGCATTGAACGCTGGAGTCAACCCGCTCTTCGTGGTTGGTATTTGACAGGGCCTGCGGTAGCAGGGAATTATTTAGCATTAGGTGACCAAGAAGGTAACTTACACTGGCTAAATAAAGAATCAGGCGAGCTTGTATCGCGCGAAGACTTCGACAGCTCAGGCTTTTTTGTTGAGCCAGTTGTTGCAGACGATAAACTGATTTTATACACCCGAGATGGTGAAGTTAGTGCGGTAACCATACCTAACTAACACACTAATCTACATGTATTTTTACAAGGCTTCGCACTGCGAAGCCTTTTGTTGTTTTTTAAAGAGGTAGTTTATGCTTCCCGTGATCGCTCTAGTTGGGCGACCCAATGTGGGCAAATCCACATTATTTAACCGTTTAACACGTACTCGTGATGCACTCGTTGCCGATTTTCCAGGCTTAACACGAGATAGAAAATATGGCCAAGCTAACTATGATGGCTATGAATTTATCGTGGTAGACACGGGCGGTATTGATGGTTCTGAAGAAGGTATTGAAATCGAAATGGCCGATCAGTCGCTACTAGCGATTGAAGAAGCGGATATCGTATTGTTCTTAGTTGATGCCCGTGTGGGTATGACGGTTGCCGATCAAGCCATTGCAAATCACTTGCGCAAGCAAGAGAAGAAAAGCTTTGTTGTTGCCAATAAAACCGATGGTATTGATGCTGATTCAAATTGTGCAGAATTTTACCAATTATCATTAGGTGAAGTGCACCATATCGCAGCAGCTCATGGCCGTGGTATTACACTTCTGCTAGAGCACACTTTACAACCTGTAATCGCTCAGCTAAGTGCAGAGAACGATGATGGTGAAGACAACGATGACGAACTCATTGATTTATATTCTGAAGAAGACGGTGAAGCAGAACAACAAGCGTTTGCAGATAAACCGGTCAAATTAGCAATCATTGGTCGTCCAAATGTAGGTAAGTCAACACTCACAAACCGCATACTTGGTGAAGAACGTGTAATTGTTTACGATATGCCAGGCACAACCCGTGACTCGGTTTATATCCCGATGACACGCAACGACAAAGAGTACATACTAATTGATACCGCGGGTGTGCGTAAGCGCAAAAAAGTAAGCGATGTCGTTGAAAAGTTCTCTGTAATCAAAACGCTTCAAGCTATTGAAGATTCTAACGTCGTACTTGTGGTTGTTGATGCACGCGAAGGTATTTCAGATCAAGACTTGAGCTTACTTGGTTTTGCATTGAACTCTGGTCGTTCATTGGTAATTGCAGTAAACAAATGGGATGGCCTAGACACCTACGTAAAAGATCGCATCAAATCAGAGCTTGATCGTCGTTTAGGTTTTATTGACTTTGCTCGTATCCACTTTATCTCAGCGTTACACGGTACGGGGGTTGGTCATTTATTTGAATCAATTGATGAAGCGTACGAGTCAGCGACTAAGCGTATCAGTACTGCTATGCTGCGCCGAATTATGGATATGGCACAAGCAGACCACCAGCCACCACTTGTACGTGGTCGTCGTGTGAAGCTTAAATATGCCCACGCCGGTGGTTATAACCCGCCACGTATCGTCATTCACGGTAACCAAGTTCACGACTTACCTGATAGCTATAAACGCTACTTGATGAACTACTACCGTAAAGCGTTAAAAATTATGGGCACGCCAATCAAAATTGAATTTAGAGAAGGCGACAACCCGTTTGCTGGGCGTACAAACAAAGTAACGCTTTCGCAAAAACGTAAGATACGCGCGTTTAGTAAAGAAAATCGTAACAAATAGTAGGCTTTTCAGCGCAATTTAAAAACCTTGTTGAGTAAACTCGCAAGGTTTTTTTATGAATAAAATTAATAGTTTAGTACTTTATTTTTCGCAAATACGCTAAAACTGTGCTTTATTTAAAAGATAAATGAACACCAGTGAGCTGTATATGGAATTAATGAGCCAGGTTATCTATGTTGATGACGTTGAAGAAACCTTAGACTTTTATTACCAAGCATTTGGCTTTGTTACTTTTTCGCTAAGTGAAAATGCTGAATATGGTGAGCTGTCTACGGGTAATATAAAAATAGCATTTGCAGCGCACCCCTACGCGCAAGCGCATTTTAAACAAGGGTATATTCGCGCGCATCCAAAGCAACCTGCACTAGGCTTTGAACTTAAGTTTAGCTGCACAAACCTCAATGAAAGTTATGATAAAGCCGTACTTGCTGGTGCCGAGCCACTTAGCCCTCCAAGCTTAAGAGAAGCGCAACATTTTGCATATGTACGGGCAATAGAGGGAACGTTAATTTGCCTATACCAAGCATGAGCTGTCACCCTTCATCGAAATACCATGAAAGCTTAACCAAGTAGACATATTAGAAACACCGTTTTGTCATCAACTTTAGTTAATCTATACCCAACTAAACAAGGAGATGACAATGAACACATTACTACTGAGTTTATTACTACTTACCCCTACTGACATCGCATTAGATAAACAGATAAAACAGCAAACCACACAGACTATGAAAGCGTTAAATACAACCCAAAAATTACAACTCAAAGCACAAATTGCAACTACTTTACAAAAGGCAGAGCCGGTATTTTCAATCAAAGTGGATAAGAATACGTTGGCAAAAGTACACAATAAAGAACAGCCACTAACACAAGAGTAGTGGCTAATTAATCTATTGATTAACCACTTTTAGCCAATAGCCTCGTTAAAATTTCGGGCACAAACTTTCGCTGAGCAGTAATTGCGTAAAACAGCTCATAGGCATCAGTTAGTCGCTGATACTGCGATAAAATACCCTGCTCTATTTCATCTTTAATAACAACTGGCGGAAGTACCGAAAAAGCACCACTGTCGCGTACAAGTAGACGTAACATTGCCATATCATCTGCTTCGGCTTTAATTTCAGGCTTGTATTGCCACTGAGCACACAGTGCATTAAATGAGTCTCTAATTGCCGATGTTTTACTAGGTAGTACCCATTGCGCATTTTCATAACCAACGGGAAAGTTACTCATTACTTTTTTATTGGCAGGTCCAACAATCGCTAATGGTTGGCGTGACACAAGTTGACTCTGCCACAGCTGATCGTAATGCTCTGTTCCCACAGGTTTATTTGTTAATACAAGATCTAACTCATGCTCTGCTAAGCCATTCAATAAGCCATCCATACGCCTTGCGGTGAGTGAAAAACTAATGTCAGGGTCATTCAACAGCGGGTTTATAAACTCTTCAATAAAGTTACGCGAAAGCGTATTAAGTACGCCAATCGACAAATGCTGCTTCTGCGCAATGACTCCCTTCGTTAAAAAAGAAGATAACTCTTCGCCTGTATTAAAGATATCGTTTGCGTATGTCAGAACACGCTTGCCCATATCCGTTAAATTTAAGCTGCGCCCTTTGCGCTCAAATAAACTGACATTCATAGTTTGCTCGAGCTGTTTTATTTGGCTGGATAAGGCTGATTGAGATACGTGTAATTCTTTTGCAACGTGGGTTAAATTGCCCTGTAACGCTACGCGCCAGAAATAATATAAATGATGGTAATTAAGACGGCCCATATATAGTTAACTAAAACAGAACAATTGATTAGATTATATCTATTTTTCTTTGATTTACAACTTTGCCATACTGGCTCCATTATTAAAAGGAGTCGACAATGAATGAATTAATTATGTCATTATTGGTTTTAACAATCCCCATTAGCCTAATAATGACAGCGTATAAAGTAGGCGTTAAAACTCAACCAAGCGATGGGAAACATCTATTTTATTTGCTCATTGCCAATACGGCTTTACTAGCAATTGTTGCTGTAGCACACACTGTATTCTCATTTAGCCCCCATTCATTTTTATCTTTATCGCCCACACGGCTTATCATGCTTGCGCTGATTGTGTTTATAGGGACAAGCCTGGTCAAATTCTGTCAAAATTACATGGCTGGAGAGCCCCGCATTAATCATTTTTGGCGCTGGTTACTCACTACATTGTCTGCAGTAACCTTGGTGGTGGTCAGTAATCATTTAGTGCTGTTTTGGCTCGGCTGGGTATGTATTAGCTTGGCATTGCATCAACTCCTTATGTTTTACCCAAACAGACCCCGTGCAGCACTCGCAGCGCACAAAAAGTTCATTGTGGCTCGTGTAGCCGAAACCTGCTTACTACTGGCCTTCGCTTTACTTTATAACGTTCATAACACGTGGTTTATTAGCGATTTGAGCCTTGCCTATGCCAACAACAGCGGCCCGCTCAGCGTCAGTGAACAACTTGCGGGCGTGCTCATTGCGATTGCTGCGCTAATAAAATGTGCCCAGTTGCCTCTACATGGTTGGCTAATACAAGTAGTAGAATCGCCAACGCCGGTGAGTGCATTACTGCACGCTGGTGTAATTAACCTTGGGGGTTTTTTACTTATCTTATTTGCCCCTTTGATTATGCAAGCAACGATTGCACAGTGGTTAGTATTAGTTGTTGCAGGTTTAACCACAGTTATCAGTGCGCTAGTAATGACAACACGAGTCAGTGTTAAAGTAAGAATGGCTTGGTCTACCAGCGCGCAAATGGGGTTAATGTTATTAGAATGCGCGCTAGGGCTATTTGAACTAGCCTTGCTCCACTTAGTCACCCACTCCATGTACAAGGCCTATGCTTTTTTAAACGCGGGCAATGCGATAAATGAAGATATAAAGCGCCGTCATGCTCCGGAACACGTACCCACTACAGCAAATTGGTTACTGGGTTTTGGTGTGTCTTCAGTGCTTGTTGGTTTAGCTTGGTATCTCAGTGGGTACAGCGGGGCTATAAGTATTTGGTTATTATTAACGTGTGCTTTGACAATGCTCATCGCAACAAAACATGGTACTACAAATGGCTCAGTCATCATCTCCATGATTATGGTAGCTGTGATAGCAACACTTAGCTATATAAGTTTGAAAGCCGTTTTCACTCTAGCTATCGGCACCACTGTTTGGCGAGAAGCTGCTTTCAGCCCTGCTGATAACTGGGCTACCCTGCTCATAGTTATGTTAATAGGATTGAGCTATCTACTAAAAAATCAAAGTAAACACCCTAAGGTAAAAGCACTCTCAACTCTGTTATTTGCAGGATTATATTTGGATGAATGGTTTACCCGCTTCACATTAAAAGTTTGGCCTATTCGCCTACCCGTTAATGCACAATCTAACACCAAAAACCACTCTAAAATAGTGACAATAATGGAGTCAAATTCATGAATACGGCTGTTGCACAGTTCAAAAAAACCACTCTCAGCGCAAAGTATAAAGAGATGTTAAACACAGTATGTGGCTATATTGCACCTAGCTGGCCGTTAGACCAAATGATTGCCGTAAACCCATTTTGGCAAATGCGTACTATGCCGATAGAGCACGTTGCTGCGCGCATTGGCACACTTAGCAATGCCAAACTACAAATGCCCAAAGCGTATTACCAAGAAAAATATAAACAGCATGCTATTACCGATAAACATCTGCAGGATGCCGCCTTTGTACTTGGCGTCGATATGACGATTGAGCAGCTGAAAGACTCTCTTAATATTGAATTACCAGTTAAGCATTGGCATAACATTTCAGATTTGCTTGATACCCAACGAGACCCTCATAAAATGGCTTGGCATGATGAAATCATTCAGCAAATTAGTCAGTTTTGTGCAGCCCATTATCAGCAACTTGGCCCCATGCTGCATCGCAATGATGTGTCGCAGGTTGACGACCTTTACGCTCATTGGCTAAAAGTAATCAAAGCTGACAAGGGTGTGAGCATTATTATGGATGAAAAACACCTTAACCATTATTTTGCTAAGCTGCCAGACACAGCAGATGAATTAATTGCCATGGCAATTGATTGCTTGGAAATAAACGAAGACACCTTAGAATATTATGCTCACTCATTATTACTCGATATTAATGGCTGGGCATCCTGGCTTGCTTATCTACGTTGGCAGGGAGATTTGTATCAGCAGCCTCATGAGGAAATGCATCAGTTACTGGCAATTCGCATGGCATGGGATGTGGTTATGTGGCAATACGTTGAGCAACATGACTCCAAAAGCTTTCAATTACTGCGTTCGCAATGGCGACACGAAAAAGCCGAGCTATTTGAGCGTTTAAACAATCATAAAATAGCACAACAACCAGGATGGGTATGGGCTAAAGCTCATGAGTTAAGTTATCAACAATCACTGAATGAAACCCTAATTAATTCAAGCAAAGCCGCTGCGGCCAAAGCGCAACTGCAAGCGGTATTTTGTATCGATGTACGCTCCGAAGTTATGAGACGTGCCCTAGAAGCACAAAGTCAAACAATTGAAACCTACGGTTTTGCTGGTTTTTTTGGTTTACCTATTGAGTATCAAGCAAATGCAAGCGCGCTAAAGCGCCCGCAATTGCCTGGTTTATTAAAACCAATCATTCAAGTCAGTGAGCAAAAAAGCAACCATAAAACAACTGCAGAGCGCAGCTTAACAGCCGCATGGCAAAACTGGTCTAAAGCAGCTCCTTCAGCATTTTCGATGGTTGAATCAATGGGTTGGCTCTATGCACTTAAGTTGATAAAAAACTCCTTTTTAGCAAACAATACGTCAAACCACCACTCCCATGACACTCAGTGGCAACTGAGTAAAGACAGCATTCAACTCAATACAGAGGACAAAACTGAGCTTGCTTACACCGTGCTTAATGCAATGGGGCTTACTGAATATGCAGAAAAAATATTACTCGTAGGACACGGCAGCCACAGTACCAATAACTTACATGCTGCTGGCCTTGATTGCGGCGCATGTGGAGGGCAGACAGGGGAAGTAAATGTGCGTGTATTAGCGTCATTACTTAATGAACCCGATGTACGTAAGCAACTACAAAACCGTGGTATATCATTGCCTGATGATTGCCAATTTGTAGCCGCTTTGCACAATACTACAACTGATGAAATCACCCTTTTTGATTCATCACTCAATCCAACCATGTCGCAATGGCTGCGAACAGCCACTAAACGAGCTCAACAAGAACGTTTGCAATACATCGAACCACATTTAGCGAGCGCCTCGCCGAGTCAAATCAATCAAGCTTACCAAAAACGGGCGAACGATTGGTCACAGGTTCGCCCTGAATGGGGACTAGCAAATAACGCCGCATTTATTGTGGCACCGCGTAACTGGACCCGCGACGCTGACTTAAAAGGGCGCAGCTTTTTACATGACTACCAATGGCAACATGACACCGAGTTTAGCTTATTAGAATTGATAATGACCGCGCCCATGATTGTTACAAACTGGATTAACACCCAGTATAACGCCTCCGTGACTGATAACTTTAAGTACGGTAGTGGCAACAAAGTATTACACAATGCGGTTGGCGGTAATATAGGTGTATTTGAAGGCAATGGTGGCGACTTACGTATTGGTCTTGCCATGCAATCTCTGCACGATGGTAACCAATGGATGCATGAGCCTTTAAGACTGAGTGTTTATATTGCTGCACCGCGTGATGCAATCTTTGCCATTTATCAAAAACACGACATGATTAAAGACCTAGTAGATAACGATTGGTTAACATTATTACGTTGGGGAGATAACAATGAAATTGAACGTTTGAACAATGACACATGGCATAGCCTAGTAGCTGGGGCCAATTAAACATGCAGCGTATTGTTATTGCAACTAAGCACGAAAAAGGACGTTTGGTTGCACCTGTACTAGCCCCATTAGGCTATGATTTGAGCGAAACAGATACCTTTGATACAGATTCTTTAGGTACATTTAGTGGTGAAATTGCACGAACATGTTCACCAGAACAGGCAGCATATTTAAAAGCCAAACAAGCATGCCTAAAAAGTGATACTGAATTTGGTCTTGGCAGTGAAGGTAGTTTTACCAGCGGCCCTTATTTTGGCTTAATGACGCATAACACAGAAATACTATGTTTATATCAACGAAGCACAGATAGAACTATTTATGCCCAAGCATCAGGCGCTTTTGCCCCACGAGGTTTAACAATTGATGAACAAACAACCTCTGAAACGGTGGCACAAACATGTGCAAAATTTGAAGATCAGCACTGGATATTAACCTTGCCTAATGCTTTGGAAAAAGGGCTGAGCCTGTGCCAACTTCAAGCACGATTGAATGATTATAAACCACAATCAGGGCATATCACGCCAGACTTAAGAGCAATGAACAGTCCGCAACGACAACTAATGATTATTAAGGCTGCAAAGGATTTAGTAAGGCGGCTTAACGCCAAATGCCCTGAGTGTGATACAGCAAACTTTGTAATTAAAAAGGCGCTACCAGGGCTAATATGTGGCCAATGCTCACTACCGACCAAGCAAATTAAAACGTATGTAAGCCACTGTGATCATTGCCAGTTTAGCTTATCAGTACCCAGTAAAAACACAGAAGGAGACCCGACATATTGTCAACTCTGCAACCCTTAACGATTCCCCTATTTGTACTGATAACTTAGCCTGAACACTGGCTAATTTAATTACCTGACAACGCTTTTTCAATCAAAGGCACTAGAGGCGCTGGTAATGTAATATTGCCAGCCAAAACAAAGTCATGTGCCTTTGGTGACATTTTTTGCCATGTACGCTGTAAAATACCTATCCACTTTTGCTCATCATAATCTGGCTTTGTTTGGGCAAAGGCCAACATGTAATGTTCAATAAACACGAGACTTGCGATATCTTCGACTAGTTGGCTGTCAGGGTTGGCTTTTATCTGCTTTTTTGCCACAGCGTTATAAACTCGTTGGCATGCGTTGTCATCAAACCCAACTTGTTGCATTAGCTCAACAACTCGACCAGCATGAAAACCATACAGCGCCGTGCGCCATTGATAATAGCCTTGTTTACCTAGAGCAAAATCACTGCGTGGTGACTGCCAACGTTCAATATGCTGCCCGCGAACGGCAATATACATCAACTCATCGGCGCTTGGCATAAACCGATTTAGCATGTTTGTCATGCGATCTGAATATAATCGCTCTTTTGGCCACATCGCGTTTTTATGCAGCTCTTTATTTGGATCGTGACTATTTGCCTCATCAATTAATTGTATTACTCGCTCTAACATACTAACGCTACTGCCCTCATTACTTATTTAACCAGAGTTTAGGTTATTTAAAAATCACACCCAATCTGACTTTAACTGGGTGTACCACACTAGAGTGAGTTAAATTGACTCAGATCGCTGACTAATGAAACCTTTGGCTTTTCAATCATGCGTGCAATCTCTTTACCATCCTCCAGCACAATCATTGTTGGGGTGTATTTTAAATTGTATTGCTGTGCAATTCCTTGCGGGTCACGCTTGTCGTAACCTACGCCAACCAAGGTTAAACTTTTAAGTGCCACCTCAGACTGCGCAATGAGTTTAAGCAACCGAGGTACTTCACGTTCGCTATCGTGGCACCAGGTTCCAAACAGAACCACAATATCTTTACCATCAAGCTTTTGAGTTTTTATAAGTTCATCCTTTGAAGGAGTATACGCCGTGTATTCATTATTAAACTTTTCATAATCAGCCAGTAAACGTGCCGTAGAAATTTCGCCCACAAATGGGCCTTTATCTGCCATGGCTAAAGGTGTCACGAAAAGTGCGAGTACCAATAGAAATTGTTTAAACATGGTATGTTCCTTTATTGTTTTTTTCATGCTGAATGTTTAGCACGACGTTGTTCTTTTTGTAGATACATGCGTTTATCTGCTTGTGATAAACACTGCGAAGGCGTGTTTTGCTCAGTACTATCACAGATACCAAAGCTAATACCCGCTTGCGCCCACTTCTCTTGAATTTTTGTGGGTAACAAAACCAGTAATGCTTGCGTACTCTTTAACGTATTGCTTAATTGGTTTAAATTAAGCTGAGGTAATAGAATAACAAATTCATCGCCACCCGTTCTAAAAACACTACCTTGGCTAGAAAAAGTTTCAAGTAAATATTCAGCCGCGAAGGTAATCAGTTTATCGCCTTCACCATGACCTAGATTATCATTGGTTTTTTTAAGGCCATCGATGTCTAGGTATACCACCACATAGTGGGATCCTAGCTTTGAGATCCCCTCATTCAATGCATAGCGATTACCTAACTTTGTCAGTGGATCTAAGCGCGATAAATAAAAATTACGGTTATATTCTGACTGTTTTATCTTAAACCACTCGGTGAGGGAAAGCATAATACAAATGCAATCAATGGCCAATGCAGACACAACCAACGACTCAGCATAGTCCAGCTCACCAAAAGTATCACTGTGAGATAGCATGTAATAAATCAGTGACAACCCATAAAGCAGATTACCAAATAAGAAATACTTTGCTCTAAAGTCTTTTAGTTTGAGCATATGAATGCCAATCACAATCGTCACAGCAATCCATAACACTGCAAGCATATGTGAAACAGCAAATGCAAAAGAGAAAGAAGTCAATGCAATCACACCCGCAGCCACGCCACTAGCAACACTCAACCAATATAAGAACTTAAACGTTTTACGATGATTGTGCTTACATTCAAATAGATCCGACACAAATTGGGCAGCAAAGGCGATAGCCAATGGAAAAATATACATCCCTAAATAAACAGTATTGATAGAGAGGTTAAATACATCATCAATCAACCCTGATGCCGCCGCCCACCCGATCCCATGAAATCCAAGGTACCCAGCACACGTTATAGCAATACGATTGCGAGTACCCAAATAAATAAACAATGTTAATAAGGCTAACAATAACATGGCAAAAATAGCCGCAACCGACAGCATATTATTCATACTTTGAAAACGGTAAAACGCTTCACTATTTAATAACTTAATAGACACTGATGACGGGTATTTTTGCGCTGAAATAACAACCCAAAGCTCGCCCTTATCACCTTTATCCATCGTAAGATTAAATGCTTGAAAATGCAGTAATTGAGGCGTTTTATTATCCGCTAATTGGGAGAACTCTTGTGCAGCCTCCTTTAAACCATTGGCGTTAAAATAATACGAGAGCCCGTGATCAATAAAGTTAGTTTTAGGCACTAAAAACCAACGATCAGCGCTATTAGCAGAGACCGTTAACTTGGTAACAAAACGCCCTGATTGGCCAATAATGGAATCCACTGTTTGCTGCTTATCATACCACAGGCTCATCGCCTTGATGTTTTGTGGATCAAACGTATCCGGTAGCCTTTTCCACAAATTTTTATCATGAATCACCAGCACCGTATCGCTATTAAGTTCAATTGTTTCAGCGCAGACTCTGTAGGAAAAACTCACAATAAGTAGAAAGGCTAAACTAAGAAAAATATTTATCGTTGTTCTCAAGAAAAACTCCATCCAGAAGGCATGATTTTTAACGTCGCGCAAAGCGATGCATTTAGCACCAATTAAGTGGATAAAATACGTCAACACGTTACTTATTCACCATAATTACTACTAATATAAATATAGTATTAAACGTACATAAGCCCCTAAGTAAATTGAAATAAAACACTTTGAATTGCGCGTAATCAAATAATGTTTCAAACGCTGCTCAAACTTTGTCTTATTGTTTTTTAAATAACCAATAGAGGCCTTGGGTGGCGGTTGTTGGAAACGCTGTTTCATGGTTTGCACCTGAAATGACATTGAGCCTCACTTGTGTATGTGGCAATAGCGGATCAGATAACTTCAACTGTAACTGTTTGGCGCCAAGAACCATGTCGTGATCTGGCGAGTCAAATTCAGGCGTTTCATACTCCCCCACACCAATATACACTTTATGAGGGTGCAAGCTTGGCGTAATTTTAACATTCAATATATCGTTATTTTTATACCACGTTGAAGGACTACCCAGCACATAATTATCAAACATGGTTGGGTCAGTAAAAAGAATATACGCGCCAAATAAGCCACCGAGTGAATTACCAACAAAGGTGCGCGAGTCATTAATTCTGTAGTGCTTATTGAGATAGCCAAAAACAGATTTTTTAATAAACTGAGCATGCTCTGCGGCTTTACCCGTTTCTAGTTTCCAATTGGGAGCGACCTGATGAGTATAATCGCGCACACGGCTTGATGGACCTCGTGATCCTTTTGAATATGAAATACCCACAATTATGGCTTCATCCATTTTTGCACTGTTCATCGCAAAGCGGGTAGCGCCAGACACAACCTGAAAACTATACATCGCGTCCGTTAAATAAATAACAGGGTAAGCTTTGTTACTGTTCGCTGTATAAGACCGCGGTAATTTGATAAAAAGAGGATAAGTGCGACCAGAATGAGGGTCTTTAATTTCGACGATATTACTGCGAGGTATTTCAAATTTAATCTCTGCGTTAGCAGTAAACGCAAATAGCAATGAAACAATAATAAAAATAGGCTTCACAGGCACATACTTATTTAATTATAAAAGTGCGGCTAGTCTATTAAGCCAATTTTAAATAAACAATACCTATTACCAATACAGCAACGATATAAAACAAAAATTGTCTGCCGGCACGGTGGTGCTTTAATGCATTTTCACGCACTATAGTATCAGTTACCTGTTTCAGTAATTGATTGCCTTTGGCTGAAACAAACACGATCGGGACTTTAACAAAGCGAGGAGCACCTAGCTGCTGCCATATCTGCGGCTCACGAGTTTTAACTGATTGATAATAAGTATATTCAGCCATCACTGAGCGTAACAAAAGGACTGCCCAAACAGTTACTAACGTAACTAAAATTACCACCTCCAAATCCTGTCCCCCCCCTTTAGGTTGCAACCAGATAAAATGCCACATGGCAAGTAATAATAAACTTAGCACATCCAAAAGAGCCTCGCTATGTAACACTCTAATAATAAACTAGCGACCTCACTTTACGTACAAAAAGAGCGACTTATTTGTCGCTCTAAGATTACTTAGTCATACTCTGAAGAGTATGTTTCTTCATAGGTATGAGAATAAAGTTCAAATAAGTTGCCGAATGGGTCTTCTAGATACACCATTTTTGCAGGTCTATTGTCATCTTCAGGGTGATATCGCATGACATCCATTCTAACTTTGCCACCAAACTCCTCTGTCTTTTTCATTACACCTTCAAAATCGTCAGTTTGTAAGCAAAAATGAAAAATCCCCAGCCGCGAAAAATCAACATGATGACGCTCATCACGCTCTTTCATTTCAAACAACTCAACGCCGATACCATCTGTTGTTACTAAGTGTGCAATATTAAACCCTTTAAAACCTTCACCAAAAACAGCAAGGCACATTCTGCCAATGGCGGTTTCACGTTCTTCTTGCACCTTGGTATTATTCATTATTATGCGTAAACCAAGCACTTTAGTGTAAAACTCAACCGCCTTATCCATATCACCAACCATCAGGCCTACATGATTCATCTTCATAATTTGCTCCTATAAAAGTTTACTTAACAATTAAACCAGTAACGCAAGTGTAGAGCAGAGTGTTGATTAAATTAAATTATCAAATATAATCATCTTAATAACTTAAAATTATGGTAAAACATGCTAAACCCAATTTGGTTAAATACGTTTGTAACCTTAATTAACACTGGGCACTTTACTAAAACAGCTGAAAAGCTATTTATGACTCAACCAGGTGTGAGCCAACAGGTAAGTAAGCTCGAGCAAGCATGTGGCTTTACACTGATAAAAAGAGATAAAAAAAGTTTCGATTTAACTGAGCAAGGTCGCCTAGTTTATGATTATGCTACCACCCTGAAAAAGAACGAGCAGACACTCCTTGAAGCATTAGCATTTGATAACCCACATGCTGGAAACTGCACCATTGCCTGTTCAGGCTCAATGGCGCTTTTACTGTATCCTGCTTTGTTAGATTTACAAATGAGTCACCCTTCACTTATTATCAAATTAACTGCAGCGCCTAATCACCAAATTTTAAATGACATTCAAAAAAGTAACATAGACTTGGGCATTGTCACCGACGTACCCAATATACGTGAGTTTGATATAAATAAGCTCGCAAATGAAGAGTTATGTTTAGTGCTACCTAAAAATATCGCACCAACTGGCACATTAGCAGAAACACTTATAAATCAAGGCTTAGTCGATCATCCAGATGCCAAGCATTACCTATCGATGTACTTCGAGCAATGCCAAGAACCTAGCCTAAAAAAATTAGTTCCCACAGACATTCCCGTTGTCAGCTACATTAATCAGCTCAGTCAAATTCTTTCACCTGTCGCTAAAGGCTTAGGTTTTACTGTATTACCAAAAAACGCGCTTGAGAATTTTGCTCAAAAAGAACTGCTCACAGTTATTAAACCGACAACCCCGGTTATTGAAACGCTTTATACCGTGAAAAAGAAAAACAGAACGTTGCCTGAACGCTATAAAGCGCTCATAAACGTGATACATAAACTAACGGGTGATTAGCGTATAAAAAGGTGTCGCTTAAAAGTAAGAGTTTAAAGGTTTGTCCACTGTTGTTTTAAGCCAATTAAATGAACTACGCCCAAACTTAGGCATATTAGCGAACTCCAAACCCAAAAATCAGGCGAGCGCCCTAATGGGTTATTAATGAATAAGAACCCGGCAACGCCTCGTGCTAAATAAACAAATGTAATAAGCATCAAAACTGGGCGCACAAATGGCAATTTCAATATAAGTCCAGCGGCAGAAAAAGCAAACAACGACCATGTTAAGAGCACTAATGCTATGGCAGATGTTATTAATGTAGGCTCAATGCTACCCTGCTCTGCACGTATTGCCATATATTCGCCAGCACCAAAAAAACGATACCAAGTAGCACCAAAGTAAATACAACCCAAATGCAACAAAGCAGCAAGTGCACTTAATACACCCGCAATAATTAGCCAAATATTCATATATCTGCTTCCATGTCAGCAATTAACGTCTGTGCCTCTATTACACATAAACTAAAACATTAGATCAATACAATACTTTACCTCAGGCTAAGATAAGTATCATACAGGTTGCTTTTACTTTGCAAAGCAAAGCTCAGTTGCGATAAATTCATGCGTCTAATACACTAAATAAGTAATGTTTTTAACCTATTTTTACTTATAGAACATAATGACTTATCTTTTTTTACTAAAATAGTTTATCTTATCAATAAGTAATATTAGGGAATAAATTACGTTGAATATGATCATAAGAACAGTAATATGTTTTCTTGCATTGAGCTCCAGCTTTCTATTTGCATCAACTAGCGAACTTAAAAGCGGCACCTGTAAGAAAAATTTATCACAGTGCATCACTGATCTAACAACAAATTTAGAGCATACCCCTGAAGAGACTCACCTTTGGTTCCATCAAAAACTCACATTAATGGATCTGCTATTTAAAGCACAAGAATACAAGCGCTTAAATAAAGAAGTGGATAACTTACTCAATCGCCCCTCTTTGCCTAAACGGGTTGAAATACATAGTAATATGTACAAAGTAAAACTTGCAAGCCAAGGTGAAAAAGAAGATTTAAGAGAATATATTGAAAGTGTAGATGCCACATTTTCAAACATGGCACAATGGGATGCGCAAAGTATTATTGATTACGCCACCTTTCAACTTTATACCGGTGATTATAAAAAAGGGACGTCACTGCTATTAGAGTTAGAAGAAAAATTTAAGAGCCATCCAAATAGCCATTTAAAAAAACAAATTTACACAATATTGGGCTACTTAGCTCATAAACAAAACGACTTAGACTCAACACTGGCTTATTTACAAGTTGCATTAGAAAATGCAAAGAAAGATGATGATATTCACTACTTGGTCATGGCGCACTATAACATTGCGCGCGCTCTGCATTTTATGAATCGCTTGGATGAGGCATTAGCGTTATTCCAAGATGTAGTCTTGCAAGCTAAGAAGATAAATGAAGCCTCCTACCAAAGCTTAACAAATTTACGTATTGCTCAAATCGCTATCGCGCAAAAACAGTTCAAGCTCGCGAAATCCGCAATAGCTAATATTGAAACCAAGCACTTATTATCTCATGATCTCGCTCTGTATAATAAACTCAAGTTACAGTATTAATCTTTTTTACAAAACGGTTCCTGCTCAGCTTTTGTAATCATGATTATCAGGAACTACACTTTTATGCCAAATCCGATACAAGGAGACTAAAAACACACACAGAAATAAAAGGCTAATTGCTGTTAATTTTTCAGCACCAAAGGCATCAAACGTCGCACCAAAAATGTATCCTCCTCCAACTAAAATAATAACCCACAATAGTGCTGAGCAAAAATTTAATATACTAAAGCGTCGCCATGAAATATCAGTTAATCCAACAGGGAGCGCGCCGATTGTCCTCAACCCTTTAGGGTAACGATACAAAAACATGTACGCAGTGCCATAGCGGTTAGCAAGCTCACTCGCTCTTTTGAATAACAACCCTAGCCTTGTCGGCTTCTCGAGCCAACAAACACCATACTTTTTAGCAACGGCAAAACGTAACTCGTCACCTAAATAGCCCCCTAAAAAAGTGGATAACGCCACAATACTGATTTCAAGTGCACCGGTATGTGCAGCATACCCAGCAAATAAAGGTAACCAGCCACTTTTTAAAGCACAATAGGCAAAGAGTAATGCATAAACAAAAGTGCCATATTGCTGAAGCAACACCAAAAAACCTTCCATCTCTTTTCCTTAATGTGAAAACTTTAGGATGAAAGTACTCACCCTATCGTCTTTATCAAACGAATAAGATGCAGCGAAGGATCTTAGCTTATAGATAGATAAGTAAATGCTTATTTTTTAATTACGACTCTACTTAACAGTAGAGAGAATAAGGCTATCAATTTCATTATTTACAGCACCAATACTGCTGTTATTTAAGATCACATAGCCAAAATTTAAGTCAGTAACAGAGCGTGATAGCGAAACCCAGCCTCGATTAAATCCAGCAAAGCCGAGACTACTATTCTCAGCGTCCACGACATAGCTCATACTCCAACGTCCATTAGTGTTCGGTGCTGGCTTTGTCATCAAATCAATAAGTTTTTCTGGCAACAATGTTAGACCATTATAATGACCATCCTTGTTGCGCAATACAGCCATATTAAAGCGTGCTAAATCTATAGCCGTAGTTTGTAAACCTGCCGCCGCTTTTTCGTTGAAGTACACCATACCCGTTATTTTACCACTATCATCATAAGGTGTTGCCGACCTATTCATTACCTTTTCAGTAACATTAAAAGTAGAATCCTGCATATTTAGTGGGCCGAATACATATTTCTGCATGTAGCCATCAAATGTCATGCCGGATACATCTTCAATTAACAGCTGCACCACTGAATACCCACCACCAGAATAAGACCACTTTGTATCTGGCGCGTGGATAAGTTCAACGGGTCCAGCATTATTGTTATCACCATTTAGTGAATCAACAATAGAGGATAACTTTTCACGAGAGTCCCATCCTGAATAGGGTCCCAGTGACAAACCCGAAGTGTGAGATAGGATATTTCTTAACGTTACTTTTTGTACGTCAAACTCAGAGTTAGGAATCTGCCAACGTTTAAGATATTGATTAATTGGCGCATCTAAATCGACTTTACCTTGGGCTACTAGCTGCATTGCCCCCCACGCAGTCACCAACTTAGAAATAGAACCTACATTAAACATTGTACGTTGAGTTATTTGTGTTTTAGTTGCTACATTGGCAAAACCATAGGAGCGAAATTTAACGATTTCTTTACCATTGACGAGCGCAATGGCGACACCCGGTGCTTTGTGTTTATCTAAAATTTTGGGAACCGCGTCGTCCAAACGCTTTGTAAGCTCAGACACATCTGTAATTTCTTCGGCAATAACTAAATTGGCTGAAACAAGCGCAGATATTACTAAAATAGATTTAATCATAACTTTCCTTGTGGTTAAAACGCTAAAAAACACTGAAACTATTGAATATTCTATTTACTTTGAATTTCACTATTAGCTTTTTGGTTTAGCTTAATAAATCAAATCATGTGATTTAAACAACCGTCTATTTATCTAAGGGTATAGCCGACCAAATGTAAATCACTTAAAAAAAGGGCAAAAAGCAAGATTTTACCCAATTCATTTATTGGCTGTCCTAGCTAGCCATTTTAGATAAAAATATAAAAAAACCACCAATTAAAACTAAAGCGACAATCACTATAACTGTAAGTGTTTTTGACTGTGACATTGATTCAATCAAACCTACTTCTGTTTGCATCTTTATTAATTCCTTTGAATTTACGCCACCTCTTTGCCTTGACTTATTTGTAACTGATTCCATTGGCAACTCCAAATGTGAAATATTTATTAGCTAACGAATTAACTCGCACTTACCACCCGTACTATGTTTATCTAGCCTTTTTTGGCATTGTGCAAGAGCTTCCTTTTTCGCTTTATGAGTTGAGCTATAACCTTCAGAGTAACCGTAGAACTCCCAGCCATCAGATGTTTGTCCAAGTGCAAAAGCTTTGTTAGATTTTCTGCTTTTAAACTCTTTTAGCGCTTTTTTTGTACTATATTGATAGTTTTTTTGATTACATAAATTTGAATCAGGCTCTTTTTCACAAAAATTAGGCGTAGATTGACATCCCGCCAATAGTATTATTGATAACAATCCTAGATATTTCATTGATACTCCTTTAAAAATATAACGCTTAACATGGAGGGGTTTAGCTGCGCTTTTTCAGCAAGTAAACTTTCCAGCATGCTATTTTTATTATTTTAAGTTAACGAAACTATTTTGCGTAAACGCTTTTTAATTAACAACTGTTCACAATAAAGAGAAACAAAGCTACCAACCAAGAAAGATGCTAGCAGTAACACCCAGTATAACGGCGACTGAATTCCTGAAGCCAAAAGAAACAAATTAAATGGTATAACGAAAAACAAAAAACCCAATACTTTTATAAACTCCCTGAACAGTTGACTATTAGATTTTGCTTCTGTGATATATGAATGAACGGTTTCCTCTGGCGTATCGCACAAATTAGGAAATGTCTTTTTTAACCATTTTAAATAATTCAATTTATTATCCTTAACTAATTAGTAAACCTAACGAACTTGTAGATTAACTCATCTTAACTTTATTTCTATTGATTCATCAAAAATAACCGAGTTCCTGTTTTGGGTCAATCACTTCAAATTTACGAAAAATATAACAAGAGGATTTGCTATTGTTTAGAGGGGATTTCTAGTGCTTGAGTGACATGTTTTGATGATAAGGCCTGTTGTTAGTTAGCGCATCCAGTTTTTAAATCAACGTATCAACGACTAGTAGCTGCTGGAAAACCTAAAAAGTGGTTATAGTTGCTAGTATTAGAAAAACGAGATGCGCTAATTGATTAAAAATAGCTATTTACGCCATAAGCACTTGTTATATTTTACTTTTTTGCGGTGCACTTTGACCTATAATTCTATTTGTTTCTTTACCCGTATTTTGATGAATAGCCACAAAGAATTCTAAAGGGTAATTAATCGTAGATAATATTTCTTCGGGGGTATTTAGGCTCTTATCAATTGGAGTTGGCCAGTTTATAGATATACTCCCTGATTCAGAATTTATTTCACATGGATTTTTCGAGCCTCTATGGCTGGTCATTGTTACATCATTATTTACAATAAATTGAACAGAGCAATGGTATAGCCCATCAACATCATTAAATTTTGATATCTCATAATCAAAGGAAGCTCTAATTTTGTGCTTCCTCTTTTTTAAGTTTTTAATTTCTGTAATTTCGAGATTATTAATTACGGCGGTACTTGATTGATATTTAAAGTAATCAGTTGTTGAGCACCCTGAAAGAAAAAAAACAAATATTAATAGACTAAAAACCTTCATATTATCATCCTTAAAATATAACGAGCCTAGGTTCACTCGCTTTAAATTTATTTTTTATTTGTGAACTAACATATCTTGGTTCCTATATTGGGTCAATCAATCACTTCAAATTTACGAAAAATATAACAAGAGGATTTGCTATTGTTTAGAGGGGATTTCTAGTGTTTGAGTGACATGTTTTGATGATAAGGCCTGTTGTTAGTTAAAACTATCTGCTAAAACGTAGGCAGCACACTGCTAAAAATGCTTACTATTGCAGCCTTATAAGAAACCATTCCCGTTTTGGAACAGAAAAAACAAAAATTCATGTTTTGGCCAATAAACTATGCCGATTTATTCAACAGTCATAATTCTGTAATCTAACTAAAGGATAATTTCTATTCAATTTAACTAACGACTAAAAGACGACTGAATTAAATGAACACCGCTCATGTGAGATTGAATTTTGCATTACAATCTCTTGAAGATCCATTATCTGCTGCAATGGCCCACACATCTGAATTCGATAATTTGCATTTAGTTGCTAATGATCAGCACGAGATAAACCTTGTCTGCGCTTTACCAGATGACGCCCATGAGAATGACGTTATTTCAGTTAATCTTACCCATTTGCTTGCAAGAAATGCGCGTTACACAGTGGCACACACAATTACCCAACAAGATCTTGAAGCTGGTGAAGTCAATTTAGTGTTATCTAAAATAGATGTGCCTGAAGGCAGCAATGAGTTTGTGATGCAGTTAATGCTGCATGGTTTACATGCAACATTGAAAGACAGTGCCCAGTTTGATGTTGTGATTACCCCGCACAAAAAAGGCTATATTGAGCAGATACCTACGGCAGCCTACGCGCCTAAAAACCTCTCGATTCGCCATTTTTTTGCTAGCTGTAGCAGTGCGTTATTATCTATTTTTTAGCACTAGCAAACTGGGACTAATCAGCAAAACTGACTTTGCCCATTGTTACATTAGGAATACCTTGAGCTGTATTACCAAAACGCATTTGCCCCCCGCTGAGGCATTCATTCGCTAAAATAGCAAACAAAACCGCTTCTTTTGCGTCAGGGTTAATACCCAATGCTTGCGTATTTTGAATCGCCGTTAACTGAGGGCATAAAGATAGAATATGTTCCATCAACAATGGGTTGTGAACCCCACCTCCACTGGCATATACACTCACACTATCTAGAGCAGCACTACTACGGTTAATTGCATCGGCAATTACCTGCGCTGAAAAGCGTGTTAAAGTGGCCATTACATCATTATGTTTCAGCTCTGTTGTATTTGATAAGGCCTGTGCACGTGCTAAATATTGCATGTTGAAAACTTCAGGGCCGGTTGTTTTTGGAAAAGGCTGTTGAAAAAACGGGTCATCACACAGCGCATTTAATAAAGCTTGGTTTATCTGTCCTTGGCGCGCTATTTTGCTGTCAACATCGTAGCTTAGTGGCTTAAAATATTGCTGAATGTAGGCATCCATAATTGTATTGCCAGGGCCTAAATCTGAGCTAAATACGGCGCTTGCTTCAGCGGATTTAGGGAGGAAGGTTAGATTAGCAATACCTCCCATATTAAGCAAAATTCGATTTTCGTCACGACTGGTAAAAAATAAATAATCACCATAGACAGCTAGTGGGGCACCTTCACCACCAGTAGCAATATGCTTTTGGCGAAAATCGCCAATAGTAGTGATACCAGTCATGACAGCAATATGATCGCTATCACCAATTTGTAATGTCCCGTTACCAAAATCAGGTCGCCCATGTTGATTTTTAGGGCAGTGATAAATTGTTTGCCCATGACTGGCAATCACATCGATAGAATCAGCAGCGACTCCCCATTTTGCAAGGCATTGGTTCACCATGGCGCCATGTACCTGGCCTACCCAGGGATGCAACAGAGTCACCTGCTCTAAGTCGCATTCACGCTTGGCAAAGACGGTTCTTATTTTTTGTTTATAATTGTCATCATAGGCTATGGTATCAAACGCTATCAACTCTATATTAGTGTTCATGCCATGGTTTGATATTTTGCACAATGCCACATCAAGGCCATCTAACGAGGTGCCACTCATCAAGCCAATAATCAGCTTATGCGGCTTGTTCGCACTTTCATAAAGCTTAGCAATGTGTGGGTGCATGTAGGTTACCTTTTAAATATGCAATCAATTAAATTTAGCGAATATCATACTAATGATAAAAATAATTACTGCAATAAATAAAATGGGTTATAAAAGGTGTGGTTATGTTGTTATTTCAGTGTTTTAACCTAAGCTAGCATTAGGTTGGGTGTTTTTTCAACGATACCAAGCGTAAAATAATGTGTAACACGAATGATATAACCAGCAATTCCCCCTAAAGCGCACACTGCCCTGTGCGCTTTTTAATGCGCGTTACCTCAGTATTACGTCACGCCTTGTCTCTTCATCTACTCAACGTTGTTACTGGTAAATACAGACAATATCGGGTAATCAGCCTCACCAAACGACACCGTAAAAGAACGCCGCTCACCTCGGGCTAATTTAACCCCTTCTGTCATCGACAAAGGCGTTTTTAGCTGACCGTCAGCAAACAAGGCCATAAGATGAGCCCCTTCGAGAATACGTGAACCCGATGCATCATTACGTACAGTAACAACCGCTACGCGCTTACCTTGCTCGCTGCTCATGAGCACGGTATTAAGCAGCGTAAAATCACTGTTTTTAGGTTTACTTTGTGCATCATTTTCAAACGCGAACTGCATACCTTGCAGCGCCACTTGGTCAACAGATAGCACGTGGTTATTTGCATTAACGCTGAACCCCGCACCCAGTAAAACAATGCAAGGGAGTAATAAGTATTTATTCATGTCATTCCTTAAAAATGAGTAACCCTGTATGTTACCCAATTCAATAAAACCTCACGTTCATGGCTAACGCTGTTGTTTCGTTACAGTAAATAGCCCTAAATACGCCTAACTTCAACAAACTGTTGTGATTCAATAAAACCGGGCACTAATTTACATGTGCTCAAAATATAAATTAATTTCGGCTTCCTTAGCCAGTTCAATTATCTCTGTGTGTTCATTTTCATGGCAAATAAACAAGATTTATGCATCTGAATCATCGTTTATTGCCAGCATTTTAAGTTTCAATGATTGCAAACAATCAAACAGCGTGGGTGAATGCTCAACACTCCCTCCTCCCACTAGTGAGCCAAAACCATAATTCGTCTCCCTGTAAAAAGTCTCAAGATCTTTAAATAAACCTGATGCTTCAAAACGAATAGGCGTGAGCTTTTGCAGTAGTGGCAAAACACGTAAAGGCTCAGAGCGGTTATCTACACAAATAACAACACCTGCGCTACTCAGCGCTCTCACCAATGCATCAACAGGGGTTATATCGTCCAAAGACTCAATAAAACAATTGTCTTTTTCAAATTCACTGATACCGTCGAAATAAGCATCAGAGGAAAAACAATATAACTCGAGCGACTTAACTACCGCGTTATTGTTGTTTGATAGCTTCTTCCCTAACACGATGAGTGGATGAACCTTTTTGCCCAAACCGAGCTTAAGCAATAACGTGTTTATTAAATCCATGTTCTTCACTGAGTACCAAGTTAAAGTAGTGACATGTTTTATCGTGCATTATTAGGTACATTAAAACAATAGCTAGTTTGATGAATTACCAGCGATTGCGCTACGCACTATGAGTAAGTAATTTAATCCATTCATCTGCGTTTGACACAATGAATTGATATTTATTGCCATCTTTTAATACGATTTCAATTGCATCATGTGTATAAGGCAAAATACCCGCAACTTTACCTGTGCACTTACTCACCCTTACAATTTCACGCCGTGAAAACGTATAAGGCCCTAACCCAAATTGTGTGTTAAAAGCAGTAAAATGAACATCGTTATTGCTTACCCAAAACTTACCATCGGCTTTAATCGCCCCTTTTTGAATCGTGGCGGTTGTCGATTTGATTGTTATTGCTTGCATAATAATATTCCTTTATGTAGTGATGTTTTTAAGTCATTAGCAAGTAACGACATTTAAGCTGGCTGTACTCACTTTCTCTTGGTTCGCCTACCGTTAAGTAGTGCGCCTATCCACGTATTTTTTACAATTAATGAATAACTCATTTGTCCTATTAGTAAGGTCACAAACACGCTGATAATAAATTTAACCCAAACAGGCAAATCAGTGTTAATCAATGGCATCTGAATATAAATCAACACTGGCACATGTATCAAGTAAACCCAATATGACGCATTTGAAATGCTGCGGCTGAGCTTACTTTGGTGATTTAAAAAACGATGCCCAAGTAAAAACGTTATGGCGGTTAACAAAATAACACTCAGTCCTTGTGATAAAACATGCAATACATGTAGCTCTCCCGCTGCGGCAAAATAACCTGTTGTTGCGGCGGCAATCACTTCATCTAAGCTTGGCGCGGCTGGTAATAAAGAAAAGTAACCAGTCAGTGATATTACAACACCCAAAATAAGAGGCCATAAGTACTTATGATATGACCAAATGAGCTGCTGTTTTTTATAAAGCCCCACTCCTAACAAATAAAAACTGCCGTAAAAACCATACGACCATAACTGTGGTAAGAGTTTATCAGGAGCAGGAAATGGAATAGATTGCCCCATTAATGAGAGCGTTAACACGATAGGAAGCACAATCCACATAAATAAAGGGTGAACGCTAAGCGCATCGAGTTTATTACCTAAAAAGCAACTTGTTTTCAACAGCCAGTGAACAAGACAAAACTGAAATAAGTTCCACAAAAACCATAAGTGCATAGTGCTAATAACAGGCTCTTTAATGACTTGAAACACAGCAAAAATCGGCGGTATTGGATTAGCTATACCGGCTCCAAAACTCAAGGCATGGTAGTAAACGGCAAAGCTTAACGGTAAAAATATAAGAAAAGGCAGTAGAATATGTTTACTGCGATGATGCAAAAAGCGCGCGTTGCTCGATTTATCTATTAAAAGTGCACTGCAAAACCCCGCAATAATAAAAAATAACGGCATCCGAAATAAGTGCAGCGTATGCGTAATATAATCAAATAGACCATGTGTGCTTGGGTCTACCGTAAACCAAATATTGCTAAAGAACGGACTGTAAGCTAAAGCGGCATGAAATACGATGCCGAGCAATAGCGCGAGGCTGCGTAAATTATCAATGTAGTGTAATCGACTGTCTTTATTCATTAATGTGCCCAACTAACTTTTATTAATCAAGCATAAATGAATGAGGTTTCATGGCACTAGTCACAAAGCTCATAGCCCGAGCTATGACAGATGTCACTGTTTTTACAACGCGAGTTCTGCAATAATTGCTAAAAAAATATGGCCACAGTAATGGAATCAACTATACGACATACAACCGATTGGCGTTTCTCAACATTGGCATCGTGGCTTGGGGTTACATCGGCGTGTGCATATTATGCAAACTCTGAGTTAGCACTGTACTTGCAAATCATAGTAAGTGGTTCCATTTTAGCTATTTTGCTGTATGTGTTAAAACAGCCCAACAAATTTGTTCATGGCGTAGCGCTTGGCTATTTCCTGCTCATTTTAGCAATGATGCAACTTAGCTCAACGTCCCTAGTTTTTATTCACTTGGTTATGTTTACCGCTGTTTTTAGCCCTCACTTTTCACTTCCTAAAATACTGGCTTGTGTTGTGGCGGCAATGCTGGTGTATGGTTTAACGCATTATGCGCGCTGGGAAAATGGCATTCCTTGGATCACGTTTACAATTTGGTTTTTCTTTTGCTTGATGAATTGGTTTGTCAGTCGCCGGATTGTCGAAAGTTTAAATACACATTACCAATCCCGCCAAAACTACAAAGAGTTAAAAGCCACCCAACACATGATGGGCGCCATGCATGCAGCGCAAGAGCGACAAAATATATCACGGGAGCTGCATGATTCACTCGGCCATAAGCTTACCGCGCTCAGCATTAATTTAGATTTTGCTAAAAGAGCTGCAAATGAAGCAACCGTTGAAACCCTCTCTCTTTGCCACCAGCTTAGCCAAGAAGTATTGGCTGAGGTGCGCGAAATCGTTTCCACTCAGCGCAATGACAAAACGATACTTAAGCAAGCTCTTGAGGCCATTTGCGAACTGACACCTAATTTACACTGTGATCTCCAGCTAAGTAAGGAGACAGAGCAACTCCCGCAAGACTTCGCCCTGTGCGTATTGCGGTTTACCCAAGAGATGATCAGCAACACCCTTAAACATACCCAAGCAAACCATTTTACTTTGCATGTAAATGTCACCCACGTTGGCCAACACCCGCTGTTAATTGCAAAAGCGTATCACAATCAACCAGAGACCCATTTACCAAAACAAGGCAATGGTTTAGCAGGATTAAATGAGCGAATGGCACAATTTGGCGGTGAATTTTCACAACACCTTGAGCAAGAAACACTGATCAATACCATGACACTACCACTAAATTTAGAAGAAAAAAGCCATGATAAAGTGCCTACTAGTTGAAGATCAGACATTAGTTCGTTTAGGCCTCGCTAATTTACTCAACCTCGATAGCGCCATTAATATTGAAGCCCAAGCTGAAGATGGCTTACAAGCGCTTACACTATTAGCTGAGCATAGTTTCGACATTGCTTTACTCGATATGAGAATGCCGAATTTAGATGGGCTCGGCGTGTTGCAAAAAATGCGTGAAAAGGGTGATAAAACCCCTGTGCTGATCATCACCACATTTGAAGATTGTGATGTATTAGTCAAAGCCCTTAATCTAGGTGCTCGTGGGTATGTGCTTAAAAACATTGAACTTGAAGAACTCATTAGCGCTATCAAGCAAGTCGTCGCAGGTGAGCGAGTATTGCAAAGTGCGGTGACTGATTTTTTACTCAAAAAGCAACTAAGCCCTCAGCTCTGCTTAACAGGCAAAGAACAAACCGTATTGCAGTGTTTGTCTTTGGGTATGTCGAACAAAGTGATTGCCAAAAAGTTAGATAACTCTGAGGGGACTATTCGTAATCATGTGTCACAAATCCTTGCTAAATTAGAGGTAAAAGACCGCACTCAGGCCGTTATAAAAGCCATTAATCAAAACCTAATTTAACGCGCTAACAACACCAAATTACTATTTTTGATTAGGGTATATTGATGAACACAAAACGCTTTTTAAGTGCCACTATTTGTCATTAGGCTTAAGTGGTGCAATCAACATAAATAAGAGTAAACAAAACCAACTAATAAACAAACAGGCGACTATCCATGCGAGCTTTTCTTGGCGTCCCACTTTTTGTGACCTAGCAATGAGTATAATTGGCATCACCCACATAATGAATAAAACAAGCAGCAAGGGAAACCAAGAAATAAACATTTGAGAAATGTTATCCATTATAAATTCCTTTTTTAGCCTCTGATGAGCCCATAAATTTACCCATTCTTATGGTTTAACCATAACCAAATTCCTAAACCTATTCAATAAGTAAGCTAATTTTCATGACGGATAGTTTATATCTTGTTTATTTAAAACTATTACAGTGAGTTTTATTCACCAAGCCATCTAAATTTGGCCTTTTTCGCTATGTCATCAAATTCAGCTTGCGTGATGTTTCCGCCGGCTAAATCATTTTCAGCTGACAAAACGACTTTCTGATAGTCAAACTCTATAGCGGCAAGAATATAACCAAGTTTTCTTTCAGTAATCGTGTTTTTTTGAAAGTGATACATCGCTAATTGTTTATTCCACGACTCACCGTCTGGCGGCGGCGGCAGTGTAAAATCAAGCGTAAGTAGTCTTTCATCTGATATTTTTAAACCGTTTGCTATTGCCCCTTTAGCACACTCATAAAGCATATAATCAATTGAGTCTTGTAAGCCATAAAAGTGCCAATCATAACCGACATAAATGCAGATCGCTCCCCATGCCGTATTAATGGCAAAAAAAGATATACTAGTGACTCAGAATTTACGGGGTTATGTATCAAGCTATTGGTAGCTCAACACGCTGATTCTAAACCCTATCAGAAAAACCCAAATAGGGAACGTTAGCAACTCTTCTGTAGGCCTTGTTTCATATGACTCTGCATTCCAGCGTTGTAAGAAACCTGGACTGGACTTACAAGCTTTCACTAGACAGTTTTTAATTCAGAATAATGGAATAGGCAGGACTTTCTGTGCGCTATTCATTTTGGGCAAAAGCCTATTACCGGCAACAAGAAGCCAAAGGAAAACCTCATAATACCATCATCAGAACATTGGCATTTAAGTGGATACGAATCCTATTTAGGTGCTGGAAAACACATACACCCTACGATGAATCAACTTACTTAACGGCATTGAAAAGTAAGGGATCACCGTTGTTAAATTTGCGGTGGAAAGTGGGCTTTAGTGCTTGCTAGCCACCTAAGGGCGTGTTGTTATACTTATTTACAACTTACCTTTTTTAAAGAGCCATCTTTCACAGGGACGCTTTGATGAGATTTATGAGTTGCATTCCAATCATTAGTTTTACGAATATTAGCCCTTATTGCCGCAGCTTGGCATTCATTTACACTTTTATGGGTACTAATTGGAGTACCATTTGAACTTGCAAGAGTATATGTTTGAGATTGATTTGAATTAGTACTACAAGCCGAAAGTAAAATTATTGAACCAATTAAAATAATATTTTTCATAAGATATTCCTTTATTTATTAATTAATTGTTAATAAGAGTCAATTTACGAGATAAAATATAACTGACTATTAAGTGACTATGCAAGATAAAAGCATAACAGCTTTATCAAAGTACACTTAACCTATTTTATCGCGCAAACGTCCTCATTTTATGAACGCATATTAATTAAAAATACTATAAGTTATTGCCAAATATAAATATTATGCTTTTTTTAGCTTACATAAACATGTAAAAAAGCGGGAAGTTTACTCTTAGTTCTCACTAATTTAATGACGACTTACCTGAAAGACCTTTAATCGCTTATACCTGCTCCATACATTTTAAAATTCTAAATACTACATTCACAACATTCCGCATAAATGCAGATAGCTCAACACGCTGATTCAAAGTTCTATCAGAAAACCCAAATAGGGAACGTTAGCAACTCTTCTGTAGGCCTTGTTGCATATGGCTCTGCATTCCAGCCTTGTAAGAAACCATTCCAACTTTGGAACAGAAAATTCAATAGCCCGCTAAAACCACTCCAGAAGGAGACTATTGCAGCCTTGCAATAGTGATTACCCACACAGAGATAAACCAACAATTGAATTAATACTCTAAAACCCCACTTCTTTATTATTGAAGATCACAAAGCAACATATTAGTCCTTACAACGGATAAAGAGGTTTTATGCAGACCATTGAAAACAGACAATTTACTTTAGCATCGCGTCCACATGGGGCACCTACAAACGAAAACTTTTCATTGAAAACCGTGGCTGTTGATGCCTTAAAACAAGACGAAGTATTATTGCGTACTATTTATTTATCGCTCGACCCCTACATGCGTGGTCGCATGAGCGACGCAAAATCATATGCTGAACCTGTGGCAATTGGTGATGTGATGGTAGGCGCTACCGTGTGTCAAATAGAGCAGTCAAATAACGATAAATTTGCCGTGGGTGAATGGGTGCTGGCCTATACAGGTTGGCAAGACTACGCCATTTCAGATGGTGAAGGCCTGATGCCGCTGGGTAAAAATCCAAGTAACCCTTCTTATGCACTGGGTATTATGGGCATGCCTGGTTTTACCGCTTATATGGGGCTACTTGATATTGGCGCTCCTAAAGAAGGGGAAACCGTTGTTGTAGCAGCGGCTACAGGGCCAGTCGGTGCTACTGTTGGGCAAATTGCTAAACTTAAAGGCTGTAAAGTTATTGGTATTGCTGGCGGCAATGAAAAATGCCAATACGCAGTTGATACGTTAGGTTTTGATGCCTGTATTGATCACCGTAGCGACAATTTTAATGAGCAATTAGCCAACGCTTGTGACGCCGGAATTGATGTTTATTATGAAAATGTAGGCGGAAAGGTGTTCGATGCCGTATTACCTCTACTAAACACTGCTGCTCGCGTACCGCTATGCGGATTAGTATCGCAATATAACGCGACTGAGTTACCACAGGGCCCAGATAGAATGGGCGCTTTAATGGGTCAAATACTTACTAAGCGTATAAAAATGCAAGGCTTCATTATTTTTGATGACTACGGCCATCGCTATGATGAATTTGCCACTGACATGCAAAAGTGGCTGAGTGAAGGAAAAATTCACTACCGTGAGCATCTAGTTACAGGGTTTGAAAACACAATATCAGCATTTAACGATATGATTGACGGCAAAAACTTCGGCAAAACAGTCGTGCAAGTCAATCAACCACTTTAAATTTACCCTGCGCAGCAAAGGCTGCGCTTTTAAGGACAACCATGATTAAATTACACCACCTAAACAAATCGCGTTCTAAACGCATTATTTGGCTACTAGAAGAGCTTGAAGTAGATTACGAAATTGTTGCATATCAGCGAAACAGTGAAACCTTTTTAGCACCTGATGAATTAAAAAACGTACATCAACTGGGTAAGTCACCGGTAATAGAAGACGACGGTTTAATTGTCACCGAGTCAGGCGCTATTACTGATTATCTTATTACTAAATACGGTAACGGCAAATTTACGCCACAAGCTGGTACCGCTGACTATGTTGATTATCAACAATGGCTACACTTTGCTGAAAGCTCAGCTATTTTACCGCTTTTGCTAAAAATGTTTGTGCAAAAAGATGGCGCTAAAACACAGTTTTTAGAAGGTTACGCCGATGCTGAAACCGCTAAAGTAATTAGCTATTTTAACAGCCGCCTTGAAGGCAAAAAGTACTTAGTTGGCGACACGCTCACTGGCGCAGATTTTATGATGTCGTTTATTATTGAAATTGTGAAAAACTCAGGTCAATTAGGCCACTTTAAAAACCTAGTGAAATACGACGAGCAATTACACTCTCATGAAAAATTTCATACCGCTGAAGAACTTGAGTAGAAATATGGTTAATGTTTTTTATAAACGTTTAATCAAAGGGGTGTAAAGCCCCTTTACAACAAAAAAGGGTTATATCCCTGCAATATCTCGTTCGGTTATGCACTCGTCTGAGGCCATTTCAAATTCGCGGCATATAAGCGGGCGGTTTTCGTAGATTGAACACATTAAAGTATTACGGTCTAGGGCTTGGCACCAACCGTCATCCGCGCGCTTCATCACTTCACTGCCCCATTGGTCATAATCAATATAATGAAAAGGCACGCCGGTGTCTGTGAGTATTTGCACCTCTAGCTGGCAACAACACGCTTGGCAGTTACTGCATAAGACAGGCTCATTTTCATTACTGACAACGATTGGGATCTGATTAGGTATGACGGTCTGGGGCATAGGTGCTTACTTTTAAGAATAAGCCCCTAGCATACCTGAGTGAGCCTAACGCGCCAGTAATTTTGCTTTTATTTCACTGTAACGCTGCTGCTCGCATAGACCAAAACCGCTGAGCTGACGTACCTTATTGCGCGCAAAAAGAGGAACGCTCATTCCCGCTAAAAAACGACATTGAGTTTCAATGCCAACCTTATCAATACCTTTGCTAGCCAAGTGGCTAAGTAACTCATCTACTTTTTGATAAATCACCTCATCTGCAGCAAACTCATGCGCTAATGAATACTCAAGTGTGACAGCTTGGCCTCGGCACACAGAGCAATGGCCGCATTGCTGCGGTGCTTGGTTGTCATCAAAGTAACGCGCAAGGTTATAGCTCAAACATGTTTTAAGCTCGAAAAAGCGGATAAGTGCTGCAATACGTTTAATTTCAGCCTGCTCTTTATCAACAAAGTAATCATGTAACTGCTGTGCTAATCCAGGGTTATTAATAACACCGCTATGTACTTGGTACACCTGGGTAATACGTTTGGTTTCGAGTGTAATTAAATTCTTTTCGGCTAAGTAATCCAACGCTGCCACAACCCGTTTACGGTCTACTTGTGCTGCTTGTGTTAAGCTATCGAAATTAAGCGTGCCCCATATTTTTTTAAACTGAGTATGGCTAAATATTTGGTTTAAAAAAGCTTGCCTATCGGCATCAAACTGCGAAAGTAACTGTGACTTTTCAACCAAAAATTTATATTTAAAGTCAGCATAATAGGCATAGAGCGGAGTTATCGCACCTTGCATTTCTAATTGCACTAATAAGGTTTTAAGTGCTAGCTGGCGAATATTACTATCACTAGAGAGGCTATATTCTTGCATTTCCCATTGCTGATTAGCACTAGTATGCTGGTGAATATCCTGTATTACATGTTCGATACCGCTAAGCTCTGGGGTATCGCCGTAAACAAAATTTTCAACCGTGTTTAAGCCATCTAAATTAGCTAAGGTATAGCATTGCGATGGTTGCCCGTCTCGCCCCGCACGGCCAATCTCTTGGCTGTAGTTTTCAATCGATTTAGGTAAGTCATAATGAATAACAAAGCGGATATCTGATTTATCAATACCCATACCAAAGGCAATCGTGGCCACGACCACATTGATTTTCCCTGCCATAAAATCATCTTGAATACCGTAGCGAAGAGTGTCTTCAAGCCCCGCATGATAAGCTACGGCACTTAAGCCTTGTTGGCTAAGTGTTTGAGCAACTTGCTCAGCACTGTGCTGCAAGGTTACATACACAATACCTGGGCCTTGTTGCTGCCTTACAATATCGCCCAGCATTGTGTCTTTATCGGCACTTTTAACACTGAGCACCGACAAATCTAAATTGCTACGATAAAACCCTGTTTGCACAATACACTCAGGGGCGATAGCAAAGCGTTCGCTCATATCGCGTTTTACTTTTTTTGTTGCCGTGGCTGTTAATAACAATACCAAAGGGATATTTAACTCTTCGCGGTAGCGCGGTAACTTTAAGTAATCAGGCCTAAAATTATGGCCCCACTCTGAAATACAGTGCGCTTCATCTACCACCAGCATCGAAATTGCCACTTGATTAATAAACTCTCGGAAACGCTCGTTTTTAAAGCGTTCAACCGACACCATCAATATTTTTACTTTACCGGTACGAACATCTGCCATAACCGTGTGACTTTGCTCACTGGTTTGGCTTGAGTCTAAACTTGCAGCGTAAATGCCTTTACTATTTAAAAAGCTGATTTGATCTTTCATCAAAGCCAATAATGGCGATACCACCAAAGTTAAATTAGGTAAATGCAAAGCGGTTAATTGATAACACAATGATTTGCCTGAGCCTGTTGGAAAGATAGCCAACGATGATTGATTATTTAACAACTGCTCTATGGTTTGCTGCTGACCAGGGCGAAAATGATTAAAACCAAAGTGCTGCTCAAGTGAGGAAAGTAACTGTTCACTCATAATATTCCCTTGCATTAAATTCCCTAATAAAGGAAATAGTAGTCGTAAATTTAATTACCTGCCATGTTACCTTTTTTGCCGCTTGTTTTCTTTGCCTTTATTACTGACAAAGCTGTTTAAAAGGCGCACAATAAAACCGTTGCCAAGGTATTGCCCTACTGGGCGCTATACCTAAGTAGTTTGCCCAGACTATTTAGGTATTCTACTTTTTGAGGGCAACGTAATGATAACAACACATCCTAAAATCGTGATTATCGGTGGGGGCGCTGGCGGCTTAGAGCTTGCAACCCAATTAGGACACAAACTAGGGAAGAAAAAACACGCAGATATTCTACTCATAGATAAAAACCGCACTCACATATGGAAGCCGTTACTTCATGAAGTAGCAACGGGCTCTATTGATGCGGATTTAGATGGTGTTGTTTATTCAGCCCATGCAGCAAAACACCATTACCAATTTCAACTAGGCAGTTTTTGCGGCCTAAATAATGCCACAAAAACCCTCACTTTAAGTCCACTACATGACGAGCTGGGCCATCAAATACTACCACAGCGCATCGTTCACTATGATTATTTGGTTATTGCCATCGGCAGCGTTAGTAACGATTTCAACACCCCTGGTATCAAAGAACATTGCTTTTACCTTGATTCAAACCAGCAAGCTGAACGCTTTCAACATGCCCTGCTCGATAATTTTACCCGCTTACACCAAGATGAAGACCCACAACATGCGTTAACCATCGCTATTGTAGGCGGCGGCGCAACGGGTGTCGAACTTTCAGCAGAGCTTTATCATGTATCAGATTTATTAAAAATCTATGGCCTAACCAACATGACAGCTAAACGATTACACATACATTTAATTGAAGCCGGGCCACGCATACTGCCAGCACTTTCTGAACGTATTGCAAATTCGGCAAAGCGAGAGTTACTAAAATTAGGCGTGACTGTTCGCGAAAATACCCAAGTTAAACAAGCGAATGAGCAAGGCTTTATTACCCAAGATGACCAGCAAATCAGTGCTGATATCATGCTCTGGGCTGCCGGTGTAAAAGCGCCTAACTTTATTAAAGAACTCGGTATATTTGAGCTAACCCGCAATAATCAAATTAAGGTCAATGATTACCTGCAAAGTAACGCTGATGAGCACATTTATGTATTAGGCGACTGCTGCGCGTTTACTCAACAAAACGGACAACAAGTACCACCGCGAGCCCAATCAGCTCACCAAATGGCGCAATGTATTGAGAAAAACCTTATCGCAACGCTACGCCAACAATCACTGAAAAAATTTGAATACAACGACCATGGTTCATTAGTAAACCTCTCACGTTACAGCACAGTCGGCAGCTTGATGGGCAACCTCACAAGTAACAGCTTTTTCATTGAAGGACGTATTGCACGGTTTATGTATATTTCGCTTTATCGTATGCATCAACGTGCTATACACGGCAGTGCCAAGACATTTGCTTTGTGGATCAGCGAAAAAGTATTGCGTGTAGTGAGGCCAAAAATGAAGCTGCATTGATGCTACGTTAACTTTTTATCCCTTTCGCCTTACTTACCGCAGCTAATTATGTGCGGTAAGTTAATTACAATAAAAGTACGTTCTGCAATATTTTGTTTCTAAATCAGTACTGTAACTATCAACTTTAATAAGCGAATAACAAGCATGACAGCTGTGTTTTTGATAGAGTATATACTTTAACAAATTTTAAATGTGTTTTTTGCATTTAAACACGCTTTTTAGAAAGCGCTAAAACACATTATTTAGCATTGATAATCAGCGCGTTAAATTAACTTAATTAAAAATAACGGTGTAGTAAAGAATCTACTTTTACCTTTTAAAAGTAAGCAACCTTGTCTACGCTTAAATATTTGGTGTAACAAACACTTATTAATAGATTTATATAAAATCTCTTTAAGTGCATGAAATGCTATCGAAACAATGGACTGTAATAAAAATACAATTTGAACACTTTAAGGTGAAATAATGAGTTCTAAACCAGCTAACTGTGAAAAGTTAACTTGTAACCAATGCGCAGATGAAGACCAATTAGATTTTGATTTCACTATGGCTTTTCAACCGATTGTAGATTGCGATAATCGTCGTGTATTTGGCTATGAAGCGCTGGTACGCGGCATTAATAACGAATCAGCTTTCAGTGTTATTTCTCAAGTGAATGAGCACAATAGATATACCTTTGACCAACAATGTCGTATTAGAGCCATCGCCTTAGCAGCAAAGCTTAAACTTGAGTCTGTATTAAGTATTAATTTTTTGCCAAATGCAATTTATAAGCCTGAGCGCTGTATTCGCACAACATTGGAAGCTGCAAAAAAGTATAATTTCCCCACTGAAAAAATCATGTTTGAATTCACCGAAGTCGAAAAAATTGACGACACCCAACATATAAAACGCGTTGTTGAATACTATCAATCTCTTGGTTTTACAACTGCCACTGATGACTTTGGTTCAGGGTATTCAGGGTTAAATTTATTGGCTGACTTTCAAACTGACATTGTTAAGTTTGACATGGAACTAGTTCGTAATATTCACCTAAACAAAGCACGCCAATTGATAGTAAAACATAATATTGCCATGCTAAAAGAAATGAATATTACACCGCTTGCTGAAGGCATCGAAACCGTCGAGGAATATCAATGGCTCCACAATGCAGGCATTAGCTTGATGCAGGGATATTTATTTGCAAAACCGGGGTTCGAGTCGCTACCCGAAGTAGATTTTACAGCGCTGGATTCTCTTTAGTCTTTTTTATATTCCTAGCACTTTTTATTCACAGTGACTAAAAAGTTAATCGTTTTTTAATAAAATTAGTAATCACATTGATCGATTCGTTTTTAACCCGCGTAATGATATGTGAAGGGTATGGAAGTGGGCACCGCGGTGTCGCACAATTTAGTCACCTTCACCATAATTGTATTTTTAGCACAGATATAAAAGCGTATTGTTAAGCCCAATACGCTTTTTTCTTTTTTCATTTCCTCACATCCTTACGATTAAGTAATTGTTCAGGTTAATTTCGTTAATGTACCCACTCACTCCTGTTGATACCCCTAACGACATATTTGTTGTTTAAGCAGTTTAACCAGCTCATCTTAGAGCTGGTTTTTTTTTGCCTAGTTACTCATAAGCAGTCATGTTAAAGTTCGCATAATTTGCTGGGTATCATCTTTTGTACCCATTGTTGGTTTGAATTTAATTACTAGGCAGCACTATGCGTCAACACTTTAAACTTATTACACTTCTTTTAGCGTTTGTTTGCTCATTGCATAGCAATGCAGAAGAATCACGCCCTGCCCCAACAGAGCAACAACAAGAGCAAGCTTTATCGCAAGTGCAAAAACCGATGTTTCAGCCATTGATGGAGCGCTACATTCTTGATGAACTCAAAGCCGTGCGTCAAGACCAACAAAAGCTTCGCGAAGATGTAACAAAACAAGTGACTCACGCGCAACTGGATACCGCAGATAGAGCGCTCACATACACAACAGATACAATTAACAACGTATTTTTTATTATTACCGCAACTGCATCCATCTTAGTACTCGTAGGTTGGAACTCATTGCGCGACGTTAAAAATAAAGTAGAAGATATCGTAAATACGCGTGTAAGCGTTATAACCAACGAGTATGAAGCGCGCTTAAATACCTTTGAAGAAAAGCTGCGTGAACGCTCTGAAGAAATACTGAAAAACCAAGAAAAAATATCAGTTACTAATGAGGTTCATTCATTATGGATGCGTGCGAATTTAGAAAGCGACGTATCAAATAAAATCGAAATATTTGATGAGATCCTTAATCGTAAACCAGAAGATGTTGAGGCAATTGCATACAAAGCAGATGCTTTATTAGAACTAAACGAAACCAAACAAGCGATTGAGTTGTGTAATCAAGCAATTGATATCGACAGTGACTACGGCTACGCCTATTGGCAACGAGCTTGTGCGTATGCGCTAACTCACAAACACGCTGATGCATTAGCAGACATTAAAATGGCGCTGGATTACTCACCAAATCTACGTAACGAACTATTACACGAAAGTGCATTTGCCAGCTTGCATGACAATACAAGCTTTAATATTATTTTATCAGGTGAAAACGTTTAACGGTTTAGAAATCGTTCAATAGTTTCAGTGAGCAGTTCATCGAGCTGCTCTTCAAAATCATTAATACTTGTTTTAAAGTGACCAAGATACGCTTGAGCTTGCTGCTCTGAAAGTGATCTTTGATTAATGCTGTACTGGCGTTCTGGCTTTGTTTTGTCAAAACGTGGCACAAAATGATAGCTGGCAAAATGGGGCGGAGCAATTTGCTCATTTGCGTATTCACAAAAACGCTCAATAGTGTCTGCACCTGTAGGGCCTAAACAACCCGGCTCAACACGATAAAGTAAATGCAGTTTTTTATCATCCGCTAATTCCATGCCCTTCCTCCTATACTTTTTAATTATGTAGTAAAGCCAAGTCTAAAAATCACAAATTTGGTTATAAAGCATTTAACTCATACATTTAAACATAACGTATATATTGAATTAGCACTGTGATGTAACGGCCACTAATTCAACATGCTTTATTTGGTTGGTATTATCTAAAAAATAATACTTTGGTTACTTTGCCATTTTCAACTTTGTAACTTGATACGAATTCAGAGCGCTTATCAACAATGCTTGGATCCGTTGAACAGGTCTCTGACAGTTCATGGTCAATAACAATATTGCCAGTCACAATACGTTTAATTGGTGACGATTTAACACACTTTAACTTTTTAAACATAATACCATAACGGGCAATCAGCTTTTCTTTACCTTTAAATAGCAGCTCATTTGGAAACACATAAAACTCAACATCCTCTGAGTACATATTGACAAATGCATCAATGTTACGGGCGTTATATGCCTTAATTAACTTTTCAACAACCGCTAATGCTTCTCGAGATTGTTTGGCTTTTTCTTGCTGCTTTTGAGTGAGGGTCTCTTTGGCTTTTTCAACAACTTGCGCAGCTTTTGCGATTGCTTGTTTTTTTTCTTGCTCGGTTTTTGGTGCATCAATTGGCTTAACTTTTTGCGTTCCTAACACCTTGCTGCTATCAACAACATCAACCATATTTGCCGTACTTGGGTCGCTTACAATAGGTTGCGTAGGTTCAATATCAGTTTCGGCTTCTACTGCTTTTTTCTCTGGCGTCAAGGTAATAACAGCAGGACTATCCTCTAACGATTTTTGCTGTTCAACTGTGTCGCTCTTTTTAATCTCAGTCTTTTTTTGAGGCGCTTTAGTAGGCTCTGTACTTTGCTCTGCCTCAACAGCTAATAGTGACCCTGAAGAGAATAAACTGATTGCAAAAAATAACGATTTCATACTGTTCCTGAATAATTGAAGAAACAATAAAATAGCAAAAATTGTGCCTTCAAGATAGTGGTTATCATTGTACGGCTCATTTACCAATATTGTTCAACTGTAATATTTCCAGGTTCTTTGCGGCGGTTTCGGCTGTAGCCTTGCTCAATCAGCAGCGCTGAAGTGTCTTTCACCATGTTAGGATTGCCGCAAATCATAAACTGCGCCGAGTCTGGCGTAGGTGTTAAATCAACATGCGAAAACAAAGACTGTGCTTTAATATGATCAGTGATCCGCCCGTGTAATCCCATATCGGGGTGTTCACGGCTCACCACTGGCACATACTTTAATCCTGAGAATTTTTGCTGTAAGGCAGCAATCGTATTTTGATAACTTAAATCGCTGTTCAACCGCACTCCATGCACTAGAATCACCTGCTCAAATTGCTGCCATACATCACCATGTTCAAGCATCGACAAGAAAGGGCCTATCGCAGTACCTGTACTGAGCATCCATAACTGTTCACTTTCTGGGACTTCATCCAAGGTAAAGAATCCACTTGCGCGGCGCTCTATCATCACCGTATCACCTGGCTGAAGCTTGGCTAATTGCTGCGACAGCAAACCATCTTGAACGTTAATTAAGTAAAACTCTAAATCAGCTGAACTCGGTGCATTTACATAAGAGTAGGCACGCGCAATACGTTTATCACCCTGCATTATCGACAACTTAGTAAATTGGCCAGCCTTAAAAGGCTCAACGTCAGCATTAACAACTAAGCTAAATAAAGTATCACTGTACCAAACAACATCTTTGACGCATGCATCAACCCAGTTAGACATAACAAACCCCTTTGGCATAGAATTCAAAAAGTTTTACGTTATGTAACAGTGGCAAGGGAATAGAATGGTGTCAATTTTAACCAACCAGAACTTAAAACAAATAAATTCACCCTCGTCATTAATAACCCAGATACAAACCTAATGCTGCCAACAACCCTCAGATCACTATTTTACTAAGTTGTAAAAAACGTCTAATTTAAGGCTTGTAGTCTTTTACAATACATAAAGTAACACAAATGCGAATCACTCACTTTTACGTACCTTAATAATGTAGTATCCTATGCCTCCATTCTTTCACTCGGGTCAAAGGATTACCTATGTATGCCCAACAAGTAAATAAAGTGCCAACTCGTAACCCATTACTTAAGCTTAAAATGGCCTGCAAAGCCAATGTTTATGCATTGTGTGTAGTTGCTCGCTTTAGCGCGGCCATTGTTGGTGGCTATATTTTCACTGCTGTATTTACTTCATTATTGAGCCTCATTTTACCGCTAACAAAATCCGATGCAGTTCTTTTGAGCATTAGCCTGACAATTTTAGTTTATAGCTGTGTGTTTATTTGGGCGTTTGCGGTTAAGTCTTTAAAAACCGTTTGGATCACTATTTTACTAACATCATCAGCATGCGGATTGAGCATTGCCTTATTAAAGGGTTGGTTATGAAAGAGAGTTTTTTCCGCTCCATGACATGGATGCATACTTGGGTTGGCTTGCTAGTATGCTGGTTACTGTATTTAATATTTTTTGCTGGCACTATAAGCTTTTTTCGTGACGAAGTTACCTTATGGAATCAACCCGCATTGCACAGCCTACAAGCACCCGCAGAGCGTGTTGCACTACAACGAGAGCAAATTATTGCAGGTGTTGATTACTTAAAAGCAACCGCACCAGAATCAGGCCGTTGGGGGATTTATTTACCTACAGAGCGTGAGCCACAACTCAATTATGCCTACGAAAAGCCACGCCCAGAAGGAAAACGCTTTGGGGGTTGGCAAGACCATTATATAAATCCAAAAACTGGTGAATCATTACAACAACCCAGAGAAACCAAAGGCGGTAACTTTTTTTATCGGCTGCATTTTGACCTACATTATATCGATGTACGAACAGCACGGTGGATAGTCTGCTTTGCTAGCTTATTTATGTTGGTGGCGCTGATTTCGGGTGTTGTTATTCACAAGCGTATTTTTAAAGATATGTTTAGCTTTAGAAAAAACAAAGGCAGCCGCAGTTGGCTTGATGGCCACAATGTGTCGTCAGTATTAGCGTTACCTTTTCATATCATGATAACGTATACAGGATTAATCACTTTAATATTTATGTTATTTCCATACCCTGCTATGACCGCTTATGATGACGGAGTTCGGGGCTTATTTAACGACGTTACTCCAACAAACGTGCGTACTAAATCAAGTGATGTAGCAGCCCCATTAACGGCAATTGATAGTGTGTTAGATCAAATTTATACTAACTGGCCTAATGCAGACCTCACCCGATTTTCAATTAAAGACCCAAATAAAGCGTCTGCAACAATAACCGTACGTGCCTCAACAGGCACACTCGTTCGCGACCAAACCCTGACCATGCTTTTTAATGGTGTTGATGGCAGTTTAATTGCAAAAAGCGCTGATGAATATAGCAGTACAGAAGTGTTTTATGATTCACTCACAGCTTTGCATACCGGACGTTTAGCAAACCCATTACTGCGTTGGCTATACTTTTTATGCGGCGTTGCTGGCTGCATTATGATAGCAACAGGCTGCATTATGTGGGCGAAACGTATTCGCGAGCGAATGAAAAAAGACCAAAAAGCATCGTTTGGGCTCAAGCTTGTTGAAGGCTTAAACCTTACCACTCTCATGGGTTTACCATTAGCAACTTGTGCCTTTTTTATTGCTAACCGATTGCTACCCGTTGGCATAACTCAACGAGCCGACAAAGAAATACTGGCGTTCTTTATTACGTGGCTAGCTATTGCTTTGTTTAGTCTTTTTAAACGAGCAAAAATGCAGTGGTACTTGTTAGCGTGGGTCAATGCAGTAGCTTGTATTAGCGTGCCGCTGATCAACGCACTCACCACCAAAGGCAACATTGTTAGTTATTTACTTAACTCACAATGGGCATTGTTTAGTTTTGATTTAGTGTGCTTAGTGTGCGCCCTGCTATTTGCACTACAAGCCAAAAAAATACGTACTCAACTGCACACACCCACGCCAACAACACGTTCAAATCGCGTAATTAAAAACAGCCTTGTGGAGCAAAAAGCATGACCGAACTTTTGCAATTTAGCCTGTGTTTGCTGGCATTTAACTGTTTTGCGCTAGCAAAATTTAATCATTACCGTGACGTATTTAAAACACGACCAAGCCAAAAGCAAAGTAAGCAGTTTTTGATCGCTGCATGGATCAGTATTTTACTAAGTTTATTGCTGTGTGTGATAAAGCATCAAGGATATGGTGGACTACTATTTTGCGGCTATATGGCCTTAAGTGTTTTATTATTAATGATTTTTTATAGCTTTAAGCCTTCATGGGTAAAACACATGAGTGTACTCAATGTTGTTTTACTACTGCTAAGTGGCAGCTATTTTGTCGTTTATTAGGCTTAGTTAGTAAAAATGTGATCTGAACAAAACAGAGGTCTTTATTACCACTAATCTAGCAAAAAAAAAGGCAAGCTAAAAAGCTTGCCTGAAATTACTAATAAAGGGGATACGCATGTCAACATCAAGGTAATTAGACCTTAAATGGTAGGGTTAGCATGATAAACCTTAACCATTACAGTTTTATGACAACCTACAAGTACATAACATAAAACCCTTTTTTAGCGTGTATGCGCAACCCAAATAAGTGAATTGGTATCAAAACCATGCTTTTTAGCCGTGGCAACAAAATCATCTTTAACAGCTTGGCTAACCGTAGGCGTACGCGATAACAACCACAAATAATCAGTATTAAAACCCGATACAAACGCATACTGATAATCTTGCTGATCCATTTTAAACACCACATAAGAGCTATAAAACGGGCCAAAAAATGACACCTCCAAGTGCCCCACATCACTGGCACCGACAAACTTGGCTTTACCCTCAGCTTCGCTCCACTGGCCTTCTTCGTCATTAAAGCCTTTATTTATCACTTTCACAGAGCCATCATCATTTAAGCTGTAAGTGGCCGTTACATTTGATAAGCCACGCTCAAAAGAGTGGTCTAATCGGGCAACTTCATACCAGGTTCCTTGGTAACGCGTGAGAGAAAAATCATCAACAGGTTTTACGCCGTCAGGCAAGCCACTGCAACCAACAAAAAACACACTACACAGCGTGATAAGCGCGGCCAAAAAGTATTTATTCATTAAGCTATATCCTTATCATTAAAAGAACCATTATCTTAGCGGCTTTTAAGCAAAGTTTAACGTAATTTAATGGTAAAAAAATCAGTAAACACTGGTTGTTGATGAACGGGTAGGTTAGGATCAATTTTTTACTAACAAGATGTATAAATAAATGAAGATTTGGGTTGATGCTGACGCCTGTCCTGTGGTGATCAAAGACATTTTATTTCGCGCCGCCGATCGCACACACACCGACACTATTTTAGTCGCTAACCACGCTATGCGCATACCGCCTTCTAAATACATTAGCCGGGTGCAAGTATCATCTGGATTTGATGTAGCTGATGATGAAATAGTAAAGCGTGTATCAGCCAACGATTTAGTAATCACCGGTGACATTCCTCTTGCTGCTGAAGTCATTGAAAAAGGCGCACAAGCACTGAATCCTCGAGGTGAGTTATACACGTCAGAAAACATCCGCTCATTACTTAATGTACGTGACTTTATGGATACCATGCGCTCAAGTGGCGTAGAAATGAACGGCGGTCCACCGCCACTTAGTCAAACTGACCGACAAAACTTTGCCAACAACCTTGACCGCATTTTAGCGCAAAATAAATGATAAACACTGCGACTAACCAAGGCATAGGTGATACTCACTTTAACGTGGCGGTGTACATTGCTAAAGCGCCACCTATGCCAGAATACCAAGATTTAACAAACCTCACCCCACTAAACAAAGGCCAAATAAATACCATAAACCAAACCTGTGGCAATGGTTGGCGCAAAGTGTTTAATGTGTATGCCAAAGTATTATTTGCACTGCCCAGCGAGCACTATCGTTTTGCCAAACAAGCCGCTACGTGGCAAATCTATCGCGATGAATTGCTATTACAAAAAGACAGTAAAACGGCTTTATTGTTTAGCCCACCCAAATTAAACGATAAAAACACTTTGCATATCATTGCCGGGCGCACCCATGCTAAAAACCTCATAAACCAAGGTTTGCTCGATATAACTTTAGATTGGCTCGATGACGAGTTTGCTATTAATGAGCAATATAAGCTAATTGTATGCCCATACTTTGATTACCGACAATTAAGTAATATGAAAATAGCCCGATTAAGCCAATTAATAGCTAATTGTTCGAAAAGTAGCTAGTCTTAGAATTAACTAATTTTTATACTGCGTATAATATGAAAGTACTTGTTGTCGATGATATGCCACTTATGCGTCACGTGTTAATTAACATGTTGCGCAAACTTAATTTTCAGCAGATTACTGAGGCCACGGATGGAAAACAAGCCTTAGCGTTAATGCAAAAGCAAGCGTTTGATTTAGTAATAACCGACTTACACATGCCTAAAATGGATGGTAAAACGTTATTAACACGAATTCGCGAAGACCTAATTTTAAGTGATACCCCGGTGTTAATGGTCACCTGCGAAGACAACAAAAAATCAATTAAAGAAATCATCGCGGCTAAAGTTACTGGGTTTATCATTAAACCGTTTAATTTAAACACACTTGAAAACCAATTAAAAAAAATAAACAAAGTACCAGAGCCTAAACCAGATTGTTGATATAACGCACTGCAATAAAAGCCTCATAATCATATTATCGGTATATAACATAAAAAAAATAATGTATGCTATTTTTTAAGCATTCAATGAGGGAACGAGTTTCTGTTGGTCAAATTACGCCAGTATTTAGCAAACTTATGCGCTGTGATATTACTTTTTATAAGCTACAGTGGCGATGCCGTGCCTTCTTTTGCAGCGAGCAAAGTAAACACCATTGAAATTTGCGCAGGCGAATGGCCTCCTTTTTTAAGTGAATCACTGCCTGAGCAAGGTGTAATTGCCCACCTTATTCGCGATGTATTTGCACAAGCCAATATCAAAGTTAACTTTACCTTTTTACCGTGGGGACGTGCCTACCACGATACACAAAAACAAAAATACGCCGCCACAGCCGTGTGGATGTTTGAACAAGAACGTACCAACCATTTTTTGTTCAGTGACGCTGTACTCAATGAGCGGTTTGTGTTTTTTCACCTTAAAAAACGCCCTTTTGATTGGCAATCAGTTAATGATTTAAAAGGCCTTATACTTGGTGGTGGCCTTGCCTATAGCTATGGCGCTGAATTTGATAACGCACTCAATAATGGGTTATTTGAAATCTCACGCGTAAACAGTAGCGTGCAAAACTTTAAGCGCCTCTCTATGAACAGAATCGACGTTTTCGCAGAAGAGCAAAGCGTTGGTTATCATATTCTAAACAACGATCTTGCTGATATCGCAAATACAATAACTCACCACCCAAAGCCGCTATTGATCAATCAAAGCTTTTTACTATTCCCTAAAGAAGGGGGAAAAAGCCAACAGCTATTAAAAATTTTTAACCAGCAATTAGCACAGTTTAAAAAAGATGGCCGCTACCAAAGCTACTTTAATGGCCTCGACAGAGGAGACTATCGCCCCGCCCAAACTCAGAGTAATGACGAGTCCTAAACACTTAAAAAATAGGCACAAATTCAGCTTTGGTATGAAAGTAAGTTTTACTCCAATTATTAAACGCTTCTTCGTACCGTGGGTAGTAATCTATTAGCGTATGAATAACCTGTTCAGCGCTCAATTTCTCACACACATTCGTCGCTTCGTGTTGCAGTAATGCTTTTAACACCTGCTTACCACGGTTACTTTGCATTAAAAACCCAACCCACAACGCCGAGTTTCTATACATTCGTAATGTATCTGCGCCCTGCCAGCTGCCTTCTGAATCAATTAATACCGACAACATAAACAGGCGCTCTTTAAAATATCGGCTGGGTACATTAATGACTTTCTCACTGTCAAAATAAAGCGTATTTTCAAACACTTCGGCCAATCCCTCGTTTAACCACTTTGGCATATTACCAATCAGGCGATAATTAAATACATGCATTGCCTCATGCACTGCGGTAGTTAAACTTTGCTCAGGGTAACTGCTGTTATATTTAACAAAGGCCGTGTTACTCGCGCCAAAATAAACACCGATATTGGTGGAGGAGGAAGAACCAAACTGCGATATGTAATCCCGATAATAACGCGGTGGCAACACCACTAAGTTAATTTTATAGGGCACAGGCGCACTCACTTGAAAGAAACGCCGATATTGAGTGTAAGCAGTACTTAAACGCGTTTTTAAAGTTTGATGATAATCATCGCTCAATTTAGGTGTAATTAAATTAACCGTCGCATAATTACTTAGCCTAAATTGTGACTTTTCAAATTCGAGGTTGTCATCCAACAACGATAAACGCTCTTTAGCATCAGCCACCGCCTCTTTATCATGCCAATTTAATTGGCATGAGTCTTCTACTTTGGACTCTGTAGGTTTTGCTTTTTTATATGTGGGAGCTGCACGTACTTGCCGTTCGGGCGGGCGCTGCTCTTTTACACGCTTAACGGGTTGATCGGCTGGTTTTTCGACCACTTGAAATGGGGCTTGTACAGGGTTAAGCCACTGCATTACAGCATCAACCCAACCTAAACGAAAAGCAATAAAGCCTAACAACACAACTAAAATAATCAGGGTTGGAAACGACGATGGCTTTTGCTGCATTACTCACCTCAAAAATTAAAGGATCAGTGTAGCGACTTTAGCTACAATAAAGAATAATTATGAGGTCTAAACAGTTTATAAAACATAAAAATATGGTTAAAGCCAGCCAAGCTATGGCTGGCTAAACTTGCAGGTTAGCTTGCCACTAAAGTGGACTTTATCTCGTCAAAAATACTGGCATCGTCAACCGTTGAAGGTACGTTAAGCTCTTCGCCATCCACCAGCTGACGAAGGTTTTTGCGTAAGATTTTGCCTGAGCGAGTTTTTGGCAAACGCGCAACATGTACGATGGTTTTTAAGCAGGCAATCGCCCCTATTTGCTCTCTTACCAGCTTAACGAGCTGCTGCTCAACAAGGCAGGCTTCATCGGTGTAATCGTCTTTTAATACAATCATCGCCATGGGTAGCTGGCCTTTGAGTGAGTCGTTTACACCAAATACCGCGCATTCAGCAACGGCATCGTGAGAGGCAACAATTTCTTCCATTTCGCCAGTTGATAAACGATGCCCAGCCACATTAATTACATCGTCTGTGCGGCCCATAATAAACAAGTAGCCATCGTCGTCGATATAACCGCCATCACCTGACAAGTAGTAACCGGGGTATTCGTTTAAGTAACCCGCTTTAAAACGTTCGTTATTTTGCCAAATAGTAGGTAAGCAACCCGGCGGCAGTGGCAGTTTAATCACCACGGCTCCACTTTCGTTGGGGGCACATTGCTCACCTTCCATATTTAATATTTGCACATCAAACCCCGGCGTTGGCACTGTGGCGCTGCCAGGTTTTGTTTCAAGAGTTTCTATTCCAATAGGGTTACACGCAATAGCCCAGCCGGTTTCGGTTTGCCACCAATGATCAAGTACTGGCAACTGCGTATGCTCTTTAAGCCAGTTGTAAGTAGGAGGATCTAATCGTTCACCTGCCAAAAATAACCGTTTTAGTGATGAAGTATCGTATTGCTTAAAGCCCAGCGCTTTTGGGTCTTCTTTTTTGATGGCTCTAAATGCGGTGGGCGCGCTAAACAAGGCATTTACTTTATGCTCAGCCACGACCCGCCAAAAGGCACTGGCATCAGGCGTGCGCACTGGTTTTCCTTCATACAACACCGTTGTGCAGCGATAAATAAGCGGGGCATACACAATATACGAATGCCCAACAACCCAGCCAATATCAGAGGCCGCCCAAAATACTTCACCGGGCTTCATACCGTATACTGTTTCCATGCTGTAATGCATAGCCACTGCATGACCGGCATTTTCTCTTACTACTCCTTTTGGCGTGCCCGTGGTGCCCGAGGTATACAAAATGTATAACGGGTGATCTCCTTGCAAGGCAACAGGGGCAACGGGCTGGGCTGTTTGCATTGCCTCTGCCCAATTAATATCACGCCCAGGTATAAGCTTTGCCGTAACGTATTCACGTTGATGAATAACACAGTGGTCTATTTTATGGCTTGCAAGCGCAATCGCATTATCAATCAGCGACTTGTATTCAATAACCGTATTTACCTCAACCCCACAAGATGCACTGAGCAATAACTTAGGTTTTGCATCGTCAATTCTGACCGCCAGTTCATGCGCTGCAAAGCCACCAAATACCACAGAGTGAACAGCACCAATGCGCGCACACGCTAACATACCAATCACCGCTTCTGGGATCATGGGCATATAAATTACTACACAATCGCCTTGCTCTACCCCTAAATCGCGCATAGCACCTGCAAACTTAGCCACTTCCTGTTGTAGCTCAAAGTAGCTATATTGCTTTTGAGTATTGGTAACAGGCGAGTCGTAAATAAGCGCCGTTTGTTCACCAAAGCCCGCATCAACATGCTGATCAAGCGCTAAATAACAGGTATTGAGTTGCCCATCGGCAAACCAATGGTGAAAATCATTTTCATCTTGAGTATACGCCGTTGAAGGAGGTGTAAACCAAGGGATTCGTTTACTTTGCGCTAACCAGAATTGAGCCGGATCATTTAAAAACTGTTTATATTGTTGTTGGTATTGGCCTGACATAAAGGGCTCCAAAACTATAAATGTGTGAGAGACCCTATAAAATGTAGGTGCTTTGTTGAACAATTTATATGCGACCTTGGTCGGCATACTATGGCAAAAAACGCGATAATCCTTTAATGCATGGCTTGTGGTTGAACGCGTGCAATAAAAAAGCTGAGCAATTGCTCAGCTTTTATCAATACAGACCACACTTAGCATGGGTTAATTACTTTAAACTACGATAAAACAAGGTGGTTACTTTTTCTTTTGGTAACCAATTAGCATATTTAAGACCCAGCTGTGAGAGTGGATCCGCCTCTAGTACTTGCTCAAGCGTAGCGTTGTTTTGCATGGCTGTGAGCATTAAATCTTTCGCTTTTTGCACCAGTTCGCGGTATTTCATCAACCCTGTTCGGTCGCTCATAGGGCCGTGGCCTGGGATGATTTGGGTATTGGCATCGCTCTTTTTAATAACATCGTCAACGGCTGCTAGTACCCCATCAACACTGCCACCACTATCTACATCTACAAAAGGTAAGCTACCAAAGTTAAAGTAAATATCGCCCATATGTACAATATTGTCGTTGCTGAAAAAGATCACTGAATCGCCATCTGTGTGCGCGTGTGCGTAATGCAGCACATGAGCGTGCTCATCATTAAAATGCAACTTTAAATCATGTCCAAAGCTAATACGCGGTAAATAATCAGACCCTTCACCGTGCTTTTCTTTTAAGCGTTTATGTACGTTGTCGTGGGCAATCACATGCGCCCCCGCTTTGGCAAAGTTTTCGTTGCCGCCAGTATGATCCCCATGATGGTGCGTATTAATAACAAACTCAGCACTGCCAGGTTTTAAATCGCTGATGGTTTTTTTAATGTCATCGGAGAGCTTAGCAAACTGATCGTCAATAATATAAATGCCATCTTCACCCACGCTTGCTGCAATATTGCCACCTTGACCATACAACACATACACACTGTCGCTCAGTTTAGTGGCCGTAACCGGGTTTTTATCAGCCATGGCGTGGTTACTTAAAAATAAACTGGTGATGACTACGGTTAATATTTTTTTCATTATTGTTATCGCTCTTATAAATAAATTATGATTATTGAACGTGATGACTCATATTTTAGTTCACTCTTTAAATAAGGCTAATTAACCCGAACGCACGGTTTAATTTTTAAACCAGCGATACAAACCAAAGACAAGCAAAAGAGCAAAACAGGCCACAGCCAATAAACGCCAAGCACTATAACTTTGCTCTTCTTTGTTTGGCGCAATAGCGACTAATCGGGTATCTGCTTTTGATACTGGAGTTAACGTCATCGAATTTGCTTTACCTATAGTAGCTGGCGGAAACGCTACGGATGGTGTTCTACTTTGTAGCTTTTGCGCTGTTATAGCCACTGATTTATTAGCCCGCTTATTTAATTCGACTTTTGATTGCCACTGCGCTTCAAATGTTGCTCTTTGCTCCGCCCTATTTTCACTACACCAGACAAAGTCAGTTTGTTCCATATGTTTAGCACGACAACGCCCAGGAAGCTGATAAAAACGCCCCCATTCAAGTCGTTTATCATCACTGTTATAGGTTTTACCAAATACTGTTGAGTCATGAACTTTTTTATTTAATAACTCATTAGTAGGAGGAGGCACGTAGGTATCTGCATAAACACGTCGGCTGTAGCCCTTAGTTGGACGTTTGCAATGATTACCTAGCTTTTTAAATAACTCAGTAGCACGCCGACGTAACCGCTCACCTTGCTGTGATGTATAGCTGGAGCGCATTCTGTCTCTAATTTTTTCTCGCTCTGCTTCTATTTGATTACATCGGGTTTGTGAGTATTGCTCTGCAGCCACCATGTCAGCGCTAAAAACCAAGCACGCAGCTAATAAAGTCCTTTTAATCATGTTTACACCACTTACGTTAAATTAGTATTAGCGTATCATTTTTTACACTCACAGTAAGGCGATCTATTAGAGATTTTCGAGGCTATTATTAGCCTCATTGAGATATGTTAAATTTGGAAAGTGAATTTACGAGTTAAAACAAAAAACGTAGCAGCGATTTTATATCGCGTTAGATTTTATATCGCGTTAGATTTTATATCGCGTTCATAAACGCGATTCATTTGTGATTATTGCAACTAATTTTACTACCGACTACACCAAGAAGAAGAGTTATGGCTTCGTGCGGCGGGCGATGAGCTGCGGATTGGTCCTAGCACATAGTCATTTCCCTAGAGCCTAGGCCCTTTTTATTGCCTCTAAAGCGCAGCGTCTCTTAATCTCTTTGTAAATAAATCACTTAAAAACCATTTTGCACAAAGAGAAGACAATGAGGGTAAATGAGTTAACAAAAGCAGCGGGCCACGAGTCGCGGGCTTCGGCTTATACACCGTAGGCGTTAAGCTTGCTGACGCGTTTTACTTGATCACACCTTGTAGGTCGTCATTTATGACGACAATGGCTAATACTGAAAATTGACGCGCTAAAGCACGACCTACTTTAGAGCCTTAGTGTTTTTCCTCTAAAGCGCAGCGCCTCTCAACCTCTTTGTGAATAAATCACTTAAAACCTTTTTGCACAAAGAGAAAACAATGAGGGTAAATGAGGTAACAAAGCAGCGGGCCACGAGTCGCGGGCTTCGGCTTATACACCGTAGGCGTTAAGCTTGCTGACGCGAAAAGCGCAGCTTTTAAATGTAGGCGGAAGTTTATCTCGCGCTTTGGTTTTTAATTGCAAATTTTAGTTGTGTCGCGTTGGGGGCGGCAACCAAGGGGCGTACGGTTTTCAAAGTTGACTCTGCTGCAAGTAATTCATCCCTGAAGCTGGGTTCCTGTCAGCATCCATGCTTCCACTTCCTCGCGCTGCGAAACTTCGTTTCGGTCACTCGTCACCCACGGCGCCCCGAGGATCACACTACTTCCTCAATTCAGTTTAATGATATGAACGTAACCAGCATAGATAAGCCATCCGCGGCTAAGCTACGTTTTTTAATAGCATCCATGCTGTAAATTACTCATCGTTAATTTAATTTCGGGCGTGATCACGGGGGAATTGTCTTAGCATTGGCCTTTAATTCATAATTGTTAGCTGTTATTTTGGGCAGTTGTTCAACTTTTCCTATATAAAACTTTATAGGAAATAGAAGGCCTGGTATGATTCTCTGTCTTTTTATTTTGTAGTTGCTTAGTTAGTTATGGAAAACGGTGAAATTCTTGTTATTGATTTATTTGCAGGCCCAGGTGGGCTTGGCGAAGGAATTTCCGCGGCTAAAACAGAAGATGGCAAATCACCTTTTCAAATAGGTATCTCTGTTGAGAAAGATGTAAATGCACATCAAACCTTAACTACTCGTGCCTTTTTCAGATTACTTAAAACTAAGTCCCAACCATTAGATAATTACTACGATTACCTACATGGGAAAATTACACGTAATGAGCTATTTGATCTTCATCCTGATATTGCAACAGAAGCCAACCAAGAAACTTTAAATGGCGCTAAAGAACTGGGCAAAGACAATAAGCTTATTCATAAGCGCATAAAAGAACTCGTAAAACAACACAAAGGTCCGAAAGTTTTAATCGGTGGCCCTCCTTGCCAAGCATATTCATTAGCTGGCCGCTCACGTAATGCCGGAAATAAAAGCTATATTGCAGAAGATGATGCTCGTCACTTTTTATACAAAGAATACTTACAGGTAATAAGCCTAGCTAAACCAGATATTTTTGTAATGGAGAATGTTCGCGGAATCCTCACAGCAAAAGTAAACGGCCAAGTCATGTTTCCACAAATATTAGAAGACTTGCGTAATCCAGGCTCCGTAACTAAACAAAAAAAGATTCCAAAATATAAAATTTATTCATTAGTGGTTGATGCCGAGAACCCAAAAGACCCGCAATACAAGGACTCTGCCGATTTCTTAATTCGCTGTGAGCAATACGGTATACCTCAAGCAAGGCATCGTGTGATTTTACTTGGTGTGCATGAGGATATTAAAGCCATTCCAGAAACTTTAAGCATATGCGAACATCAAGTTACTGTAAAACAAGCTATTGATGATTTACCTAATTTACGCAGTGGCTTTTCAAAACAAAAAGACAATACAAAAGATTGGGAATCAGCTGTTACTAAAAATGCAGCTAAATTAAAGCGGATTCTGAAAAAACAATTTAATGCAGAATCAGCCAATTCATTAAGCCTTAAGCCAAAAATCGGTTTGTCTAGAATAGAAACTGCATTAAGCGACAAAACCCCAGCTATGACAGAGCCACTAAAAGCTTGGTATCTAGACCCTAATTTAGACGTAGTGCTAAACCATGAAACCAGAGGGCATATGGTTGATGATTTACTTCGCTACGCTTACTGTGCCGCTTATGCGCAAATAGAAGGCTCATCGCCTAAGTCTCGTCACTTTCCAAAAGAGTTAGCTCCAGCCCATGCAAATTGGAATACAGGAACACACGCAGACCGTTTTAGAGTTCAAGTAGCAGATAAGTACGCTACTACCGTAACAAGCCATATTTCAAAAGATGGCCACTATTTCGTACATTACGATCCGCAACAATGTAGAAGTTTGAGTGTTCGAGAAGCTGCACGCTTACAAACGTTTCCTGATAACTATATTTTTGAAGGAACTAGAACGAATCAATATGTGCAGGTAGGAAATGCTGTGCCACCGTATTTAGCACAGCAGATTGGGAAAGTATTAATCAGACTACTTATTATGTAAGTCATATGTCTCAATAAACTCTTTATGATACTCTTTTGATTGCTCCAGTAATTCTCTATAAGTTTTTACAAAAACCTCACCTGTTTCGGAATATGTTTTCTCTTTCGATTTAAAACGCCTCTCAGCGGATTTTTGACCCCCAACCACATAACATACCACTCTCGAAAAACCAGTAGCTGAAGCATATTTTGCTTCTAAGAAAGATGCATAATCGTAGGCTTGCTCTAATGCATTATAGTCAACCGTATAAGTACTTCTTTTAATTTCTATAACATATAGAATTTCTCCTAATGCGTTGCTGCATAAAAAATCAATCCTTCTATCTGTTTCATTGAGTTTATCTTCAGGATAGCTTTCTTTTAGGAGATTTGAATATGTGACCTCATCTCTAAACTCTAAAATTCTTGGGTCAAGTAACCAAGAGAATTTTTTTAAAAAGTTATGGAGAGTTGGTACTTCTTTTGTGTTTGTTTCAAGGTAATGTTCAAATTGCTTGATGACCTCAACGCGAGAAGTTGCTAGATCTCGATATTGTTTAGATTCGATAGCTTTCCAGTCATCCATCAGCTCTAGTAATTTAGGAATATCTTCATCACTTGTAGATATCTGTGCAATTTTATCTGCATACTCTTTATAAGCTTGATTATTAAACTTACCAATTACACTATCTATTATTCTCGCAGACTCAGCTATATCAATATTAGAATTTTCTAAAATCGGATTTATTATTTTATCACTCAAGTCTCTTTCAAAGGTTGGTAAATTTGATTTCCAATTGTCTATTCCAATATTATGAGAAGTTTCAACTAACCTTTTCTTTTCAAGACCCCTCTTTTTCTTCCATTCAACACCAACTTTTCGAATGATTTTTTGTAAGTACTCTTGGAGTAAGCGGGTTTCCTCGTGCTCCCAGTTGAGTGAATGCCTATCTGTTGATATCACGTCATCATCAAAATCATCTATAAAATCTACTTGAAGATACCCTGTAACATAACTATGAAACTGATCGTTATCACGTGCACCATAAAAGCTGGCAACATTGACAATCTTCCCTCTAGATGTGAGGTATATTCCCCTCATTTCAGTATCTTTAACCGGTGTTTTCAAGGTAATTATAGAACCCTGTACTTGTTCCCAATGAATATATTTTTCATCATATTTTTTATTTGGGAAGTTCCACTCAAACTCTGTATTTAAAGTGTTAAATTTAAGTTCATCTGTAATTTCTACCTGAGAATCGCCATCACTGTTTCTTGTTAAACTTGCCTTCATTTCACTAAAGATAATAAACTTCTTCGATAGACTAAGTGCTATTTCATTTAAATCGAAATTACTTTTTCTTCTAATTTTCTTAAGTTTGATAACCGTACCTGAAGCTGCTGTAGTAGTTTCATTGTGAGATATCAAATCAGGTGAGTACTCATTGTCACGACTTTTTTTTATTGCTTCTAAGTTCATCGTAAAATGGTTTTTTAAGCCATTCTTTATAGATGTCACTTCTATTTCGTCACAAATACCAAATACAGATAACTTTCCAAGCCCTTTTTTACCAATTACAGGGCGGCCCTTAGCGCTTTTTTGTCTTTGTGTATCTTCTCTTCTATTGCGGCCAATGACTAAGTATTTATCGTTTAACTCATCAAACGTCATTCCTTCGCCATCATCTTCATAAGTAATTTCTTTATTATCACCATTTTCAATAAAATCAATTTCAACATTATCTGCATCTGCATCCCAAGAGTTACTAATTAGCTCTGAAAGTACACTTGGAAGTTTTGAATACAATGAAACACCTAAGTGCTCTATTGTATTTGGATCAAACTTCAATACCAAAGATTCACTCATATTTAATCCTTTATTCTTTAATTTATATTGTTGATTTATTACATTAACTTAATTAGCCCGAAATAGGACGAAAGCGTAAAGTAACGACACCAATCTACCAACACACTCCAGCTCCCCGTGATCACACCCGAAAGTTATAAATTGATGAGTAATCACTTGCATGGAGGCAAGTTAAGCCGTGACTGGCACATGGATGTGCCTTAAACGGCGCTTACGTTCACATCAATTTTTAACTTGAGGATACATTGTGATCCTCGGGGCGCCGTGGGGTTCCAAGGGGCGGTCGGCGGCAGCCGCCCTTTGGTTGCCATCGCCAACGCGATAAAACCTCGAATAGAGGTTATTAAATCCCGCTCCCAAAACCATGTAAAAATCACGGCTAAAGTCAGTTCCTTCAAAAAAAATTTAAAAGCTTCACGCTAAACAAACCTATATATTATTTAGCGTATCATTTGTTGCATACTGGCAAAATTATTAAGGCAATCACTCGCTAAATAAGCCGTCCAGCCCTGTGTCCTCAGAAGTTGTATTTGATCTTTTTCAATAACTACTGCGAACTTTTTTCTCGGCCATGCTAAGTCAATAGAAACAAAGTTGTCTCCATTCCTTACACTGATACCTAACTCGGGAGAAGGTAAATTGTACTTTTTGCATTTGAGTAACAAACCTTCGAGTGCTGAGTCTGCGTAAAGCAATACCTCTTGATAATCACTACAATCGAATTTGCCTTGCTCTTTTCTAAGTTGATTAATGAGCAGGCGATCATCATGAAGGACATGCATATGGTCGTGATTAGGTTGCTTAGAATGGCAATCTGCGCATAAAGCTTTTAAGTTATTTAATGAATTATCTGTTTTTACGCAATTAATATGATGGGTGTGTAACAGTTTTTTATACCTTGTTAGCACTACACCACATTGCTCACAAGTATAGTTTTGCTGCTGCCGATACCTTTCAGATATTTTGTTCCAATCTTGAGTATAACTACCAATCGTTTTTGATCGCATGGGGTAGTGTTTAAAATAAGAGCTATAAGTACTAAACAGCTCTGAAAGTTTAAGTTCTAAAAACACCTTTTGCTTGGCATCACCTTTGAGATCAGCGTAACCTTTGTAATTTAAAACCCTTAGGCAGTTTTTGCATACACCGAGCTCTGCTTTACTTTCAATCCACTCTCCTCGATAATGCTGTCGACCGGCTACCGGATAGCTACCGCTAATATCGTTAGTTACTTGGTAACGATCAAAGAAACCCTTATTTCTCATATCTTCAATTGTACCGCACTCTGCAACGTGTAAACGACGAGCTTCTTTTATCTTGCCATTTTTTATGACTTCTTCTATGTTACTCCTTTGCTCTGGGATATAGAGCATTATTTGTCGTCCTTTATAAGACAAAAGACTATTAATATTCTCAATTTCAGAAAGCTGTAAATCTTCACCTAATACCAAGCCTTCGCCTAACCCGCTGTCTATTGCGCTTAATTGACTAAGGGTAGAGTCGAGCTTAGTTTGCTTATTCGACGCCCCCATTTTTATGGCTGCAGATTGCAGAGTATTGAAATCTATTTCAAGTTTCATTACTCTTGTGCCTCTAAAATACGCTTAATCTGTATGTGGGCGTTTGTAATAGCTCTGAAACTTACACGTCTTGATCTCTCTGTATCTTCAATGCCTTGCTCAGTCATAATTAAGCGTGATGATGAAAATCCAACCGCTGCGATATTACGTTTTATCCATGGTGTTTCTTCTGGCACAAGTGAATATAAATAAGAAAGTACAGAACGAGTTCTGCCTTGTGAAAGTCTCATATTTTTGAAGTAAGCTTCTTCATCGCTACTATCCTTATTCCACTCACTGCTGGTATGCCCTTCAATTCGAACTTCGTCAATAGAACTTCTAAATGGTTTAAGTACCTTTAAATAACGCGGGAAAAAATCATCTAGAATACCTGCAAAAGCAGGTTTAATATCAATATCACCATTATCAAATAAAACATCTGGTGATTTAAAATTAAAAGCCAAAGTTTCCCTATCTATTTCAGCACCCCACTTTTCTAAATCTTCATCAAACTCTTTTATCAAAGACTCATATATAGCGACTTGTTTCTCTTGGTAGGCAACAGCTATACTTTTAATTTTTTCATTTTCTTTCATTGTGTGGCGCATAAAAACAATGGCAATAAATAAAAACACCATCATCAGACCAGCCATTAAATCTGAAATAGATAACCAATGCTCACCACCTTCCTCTGGCTGATTACGTTTACCAAAAATATGCTCCATTAAACCGTTGCTCCTTGTTCAACGACTTTTCTCATTTGTTGTGTTAGCACTTGATAATCTTCAGCAAATTTACCTGAAATTTGGCCTAATGAATTAGCCATAAGCTGTAGTGCACGAGTTAGCTCTTCTTGCATTGATTGGTCAATCATTTTTAATTGGTGCTCTACAGTTTCATGTGTTTTAGTTAATTGTTGTTTAGCCGACTCTTCAATAGCTACAAAAGTACGCTGTGTTTGCTGCATTTGTTCTTGGGAAGCTTGCTCAATTACCCGCTTTATTTGGTCTCTTACTTCTGAATTTGTTGACAAGAAAAGATCTCTAGCTTGTTTAGTACCTTGAGATAATTCACTATTTGCATCCCTAAAAGTAGTGCTCATTGTGCGCGCTTCGGCAACAACCTTCTCTATAAGATCTCTCATATTGTTATTTAAATCTGAAACAGTATCTGATACGTGCTGTTTCATCTTATCACTACCATCCGCTAAATAATCTGAGCTTGATTGCAAACTTTCATTTGTTCTAGAAGCATTATTAGTAAACTCAGTACTAGCTAAATCTAATGCTTTACCCATGTTTTCAGAGCTATTTATTAACTTATTACCTACTGCATCAATACCTTGCTCAGTAGTATTCACAAATTTATCCAACAAAGCTTCTGAGCTTGCAATATACTTGTTAATGTACTCATCAGAGTCGGTTAATAAAGACGTGTAATGTGTACTTGCAGCTTCTACTGCAGCACCTATATCTTTTACTGTATTCTCAACATGTTGTTGTATTTGAGGTACTGCTTCAACAGCTTTATCCCGCATTTGTTCGAATGCTTCTAAATGTCGTTCAAGCTCTGCTAATTGATGTTGGTTAACTTCCATAACTTCAGTTAAGGTATCCATTGACTGTGGAATAGACTTAGCATGCTCATTAATACTTGCCACTGACCCTTCAGTTTTAATAATAGCTTCTACACCATGACTATATTGAGCTTTCATTTCCTCTAGTTGAATGCGGTAGTTTTCTTGCCACTCTACTAATTTAAAAACTGCCTCATTTAGGTCTTCAAAGTTTTTGCCAAATTGTTCGGTAAGCTTTTGATTAAAATCAGCTATTACATTATTTAAGGCTGCAATAATTTCTTCGGTTGCGGATTTAGATAACGTATCGGCAAAGTCTTGTAATTTAATCCAAAGTTTGTCAGCAAATTCATCTTGTTTTTCAAGCTTCTTGTTGAACTGTTCTACACTAAGGTTATGTGCTTTTTTTGAATTAGTATTAATGTCTGAACGTAATAATTTTAACTGGCTTAGGAGTGTATTGTCCCCATCACCAACAATCGCAACTTGTAGCTCACTAGTAGCATTCGCCTGAGCCTTTATTGCAGCTAAAATGTTTTCAGGTGATGCATCCTCATTACTAATTACTTCTTCACATATAAAAGTAGTTGTTTGTAATATCTTAAATACAATTGATAGCATCAAGCCAATAAGACTAGTTATAAATGCTGTTTTCAAACCTAGTAATAATTCAGTGATACTTTCATCTATCTTTGTATGATCAAAATAGAATAAGCCAATCACAATGCCTAAAAATGTACCAAATATACCTGCCGTCGTTAAAAGTGTCGGCACATAATTGACAAAAGGAGTATTATTATTTTTTATCGCTTGCTTGTAACCAATACCGAAAATAAGTAACAAAACGCCTATAAAAATTAAAGTTAATATTCCCGTAGAAGACGAAGTAAAAAATGGCAGTACATTTGATAACACGATGTTTAATCCTTTTTAGTCAAGTTCTATAATTTTAATACTAAAACACATTCAAATATTTTTATGTTTTTGAAAAATATATTTATTTACCAATTCTCAGTCTACCAACACACTCCAACTCCCCGTGATCACACCCGAAAGTTATAAATTGGTGAGTAATCACTTGCATGGCGGAATTTTGTTCCCGACAAATTCCAAGTACCTAAATCCCTTTAGGCAATTTAAGTTAAGCCGTGACTTCGCCATGGATGGCGAATACACGGCGCTTACGTTCACATCAATTTTTAATTTGAGGACATAGTGTGATCCTCGGGTGCGCCGTGGGATTCCAAAGGGCGGTCGGCGGCAGCCGCCCTTTGGTTGCCATCGCCAACGCGATAAAACCTCGAATAGAGGTTTTTAATCCCTTTTCCCAAAACCATATAAAATCACGGCTGAAGCCTGTTCCCACATAACCAGTAAATTACATTGATGCGCTAAAGCATGACCTACAATTAAAAGCTGCGCTTTTCGCGCGAGCAAGCTCTGCGCCTACGAGTTAAAGCGCGATTTAAAATCGCGCCTACGCCGCGATCTACGCGTCATACCTCGGTTTACCTTCCGCCACTAAACTAAGCTTTGTATCTCTATTAAGATATAACCTCACACCAGCGGCTTGTTCAAAGCTGTCTTTCGCTAACCACAACTTAGCGCTGTTTGCCTGCGCCACCTGATAAGCCCAATCACTTACCGAGCGTGACTTATCTGCATCACAATTAAAATAATCACTCAGCTCACGGGTTATTTGCTGGCTATTCAAAACCAAATTTTGTTCTTGCCAGCGTTCGCGGTGCAACTGCGCGGCTAAAAAGTCGCGTTTGCTGTTATTACACGTACTGTGCGCCGCCACGAAATTGTGGCCTAAATCGTTTGCGTAGCGGGCGTACGGAATAAAATGATCAACCTCGGTTTTATTATTCAACGGCTTTTGGCAATAAAAGCAATTGCCGTGTTGCAGCTCAATTAACACCGGTTTGGCTTTGCTAAGTACGTTACGGTCAAAGCCGAATAAAAAATCGTACAGTTGGCTTTGCGGGCCAATTAACGTTTGGTTATGTTTAATATTTTGAATTTTTTGCAGCCACGCATTTTTTGCTAAATACACCACCAAATCATAAAAGCGCCGAAAACAACTGGCGATGCCCGCATTGAGGGTAATGTATTGTGTGCTATTGGTATGCAGGTATAAAAAGCATTCGGCTTGTTTTGCTAATATTTGCAAACGCCACAACGGCCCAGTTTTAAGTGTGGCCATAGCGGCGTTAAAAGTTGGCTTATAGAGCGAGCTTTGTTTTAACGCGCGTAAATTGCGTATATTGTTTTGTTGGCATTCATACAGCACTGAAATCACTTTAGATTGCGCGCCGCTGTTTTGCTTTAATAACGCACTTTCGCCTGTTTGCTCTGAGGCAAACGGCACTGCATGATGCCAATATAAAACAATGAGTTTATCGGCCAAGGTAGCTAAGTCAATTTTCAGCTCTGCTTGGTCTGATACCAGGGGTTGCTCAACACATACATCAGCCAACGCATGTAACAACGCAAACTTGTACGTTGCACTAAAATCACCTTCCACCAGCATGCGCTGAATGTAGGCGATAAAGTCGAGTTGCTGCTGCATTGCACCAATCATAAAACGGGCACTGCTTTAATTAGCGCATTGAGCCACACTTCACTTTCGCGCTCTGGCCGTTGGTCAACACTTTGCCATTGTTTTATTATTTTAAGCTCGGTGTGCTGAGTAATAAGCGCGGTTAAGCCATCTTCATTTAAATCGGTAAACTCACGACCATTGTGTTCCCGCTCACTGTCGCCGTATTTAAACGACACATATAAAACACCGTTTGGTTTGAGCGCATTTTGCAGGTTTAAAAATACCTGTGGTAACTCTACTTTTGGCACGTGCAATAAGCTGGCGCAACACCAAATACCATCGTATTGGTTGCTGCACTCAAGCTGCTGAAAGGTGTTAACTTGAACGGGTTGTTGTAAGTAATCACTTGCTAACCTTGCAAGTTCTGCGCTTGCATCAAATGCACTAACAGTAAAACCTTGCTGCTTAAAATACGCGGCATCGCGGGCACTGCCGCAGCCAGCATCTAAAATATGGCCGTGTTTAGGGATAAGCGGTAAAAACTCACTATAAAGCGTCGACATATCAACATGAAGCGTTGAGTCGCTAAAGCTTTGTGCGTGTTGGTTATAGTAACTGAGTGTTTTATTTGGCACTAAATCTACCGCTCCGTGGTTAATTTTGGTACTTAATGATTAAAGCATTAAGCTCTTATTAAGTTTAACCCTAACCTAACATAAAAATGTATTAAAAACATAGAGTTTTACGATGGGTAGCAAGTACATAGCTACTAATTAGCAAAATTAAGAATTTAGTCTTGGTGAGATTTAGGCACTAGGTTCTAGGGAAGTGACTAGGTGCTAGGATCATACGAAGCCCGCCGCTTTTGTCTTCGCTTTGTGCAAATGGTTTAAGTGATTTATTCACAAAGAGGCTAAGAGGCGCTGCGCTGAATAAGTTACAAACAGGGATTAGGTGCTAGGATTAGCCTGCAGCCCGTCGCTCGTAGCTCAAAACCCGTGGCTTTATTGTCTTCTCTGTGTAGCGCAGCGCCTCTGTGCCCTCGGTGGTAAAACTGGTTTAAAGCAATCACAGCTAAAGCTTGTTCCTACGTGAAATATTAAGCCAGCAGCTCGAAACCCGTGACTTTTGTCTTCTCATTTACCCTCATTCTTTGCTCTTTGTGAAAATGCCTTTAAGTGATTTATTTACCACAGAGGCTAAGAGGCACTGTGCTGAAATAACGAAAAGGGGCTAGGTTTTAGGGAAGTGACTAGGTTCTAAATGTGTTCGCAGCTCGCAGCCCACCGCACGAAGCCATAACTTTTCTTCTCGGTGAGCTCGGTGGTAAATTTGGTTTTAAACAATCACAGCTAAAGCTCGTTCCTACGGTTGAAAAGGCACTAGGTTCTAGGGTTAATTCGAAGCCCGAAGCCCGCGGCTTTCTTTTCTCTTTGTGCAAAATGGTTTTAAGTGATTTATTCACCACAACACAAAGAGGCTAAGAGGCGCTGTGCTGAAGAGGAAAAACACAAGTACTCTAATGTAGATCGTGCTTTAGCGCGTCAATTTTTAACACTTCACATTGTTAGTTTAATTTTACACGCCTATAAAAAAAGGCCCCGTGGGGCCTTTAGGTAACATCACTTACCTTTAACTTAAGCTGATTTAGCAACCAATGCCTTTAAGCTGTTGCCTGCTACAAATAATGACGCTGCAAATAAGCCTATGTCTTTTAGTAAAAACTCACCCACAAAGCTCAGTACTGGGAAGCCCGCATCGCTTGTGATGCCTGGTAAAAATACCATCATACTGATTGTGACTGTAAATAATGCCATCGACAGTACACCGCCAATCACTGACAACGCAGGATTCACAAAGCGGCCAATAAATAATAAACCAATGATGATCTCAAGACTGCCTAGAAAGTTGACCATGCCCTGCTTTGAAAAAATAGCGTACATCCACGATACCAGTGGGTTATTAGCAATCATGCCATACATGCCCTCGGCTTGTCCGGCACTAAACTTAATGCCGCCAAACCAAATATAAATAACGCCAAGGGAAATATAGATTAACGGTAAGCCTGCTTTTTCAAGTTTGTTACCTAGGGTTGCTAATGTGTTTAATTGTGTTGTTGTTAGGCTCATAACGGGCTCCGGTGTATTTTGCAATTACAAACCTACTAGTAGGTAGGTTTATTGGTTAAAATTTTTAGTACTTCTTTGTACCCGGTTAGTTTTGCTGTTAGCGCAACTAACCGAGAGTGTATTAACAACACCTGTTTTAGCTTACTGTACTTTACAGGTATTTATAATCTGTTTGCTGGCACAATTAATGGCTTTTTTACTCAGCGTTAAGCCACGAGCATGCTTATACTTGCCTCGCAAGTTTGCTCAAATAACCCGTGATGTTGCCCTCGGTTAAGCATAAGTGCCCCTTTTATGGCACAACAAATAATGACGGCTTGTTGGTAAGGTGTTGCCTTAAACAAAAACTCACCGTTTTGCTTACCTTGTTCTAAAATACGTGAAAGTATTTGTAACTCTATACCTGCCAATTTATTTACTTGCTTTTGCAGTGGCTCGCTCATCAATTGTAAATCTGTTTGCATGGCGTAAATACCACACATTTGCTGTTGCTCTGCGCAGCTTTCAAAAATCGCAAAGTAACCTTTTAGTTGGTCTACCGCGTGCTGCTTAGTTTTAAGTTGTGAGTCTAGCTGCGCCAGTGCATCACATTTTTGTTGGCAATACGCTAAACCCAAATCAGCTTTTGCAGGAAAGTGATGATGAATACTGGCTTTGGTAATGCCCAATGTTTTTGATAAATCTGCATAGCTAAAACCGTTAAAGCCCTTGAGTTGAATTAACTCGTTCGCATGATGCAAGATAGTGTTGTATGTTGTGTTCATGCAGCTATATTACCTACCAGTAGGTAGGCTGGCAAGTTATTTTTTAACCTTAGGCAAAAAAAAGATCTCCTTAATCGTTTAAGATCTTGTTATTTATCGTTAAATTAATAAGCGTATCGTCACGTAGCAAATGCCTTTCGCTACCCTGTCATCAGATTTTTAATGCATCACTTTGCCTGTTTTATATAAACACTTTGTTTATAAACTGCACTTTATCTGCCATATATGGCCTTTTGCGCGTTAACGCTGCGTTGCTACAGCTAGTGTTTGTTTGTAAAGTGCGGCGGGCGGTTTGTATCTATTAATCGGTCGTGATCTGCATTTTGTAATGACGTTAGGCGTTTTATACGCTTATTTTTGGCTCGCCATGACGCGCAGTACTGAGACAAAAAAATAATTCATCACAGTGTTTAAAAAATGTCTTCAAAGCTTAATAAAAAGGCTATATTTTGTATCAAACCACTTAAGGACTGATGCTATGACGGTTAAAACGCTGATTTTCAATTTTGATGGGACAGGGAACGAACCCCGTGATGCGGAGCAGTTTAGTTCTGAACACTTTAAAGAAGATGCCAGTATTTCTAATATCCTCAAGCTGCATTTACTACTAGGTGGCACACTTAATAACGAACCCACAACTCAATTAGATAACCAACTTAGCTTTTACTACCAAGGTATAGGCACACAAGGCAGTCGTTTAAAGCGCTTATTAAATCAAACATTAGCCCCGCGTGATGATGATGTTGCCAGTATTTTAAACCACGCCATGGGTGACTTTAAAGCGTATTATCAACCAGGTGATTGTGTTTTATTAACCGGCTTTAGCCGTGGTGCAGCGCTGGCTCGTCGGTTTGCCAAATGCCTTGAACCCTTTATAACCGATCAGGTTTATCTGTGTGTGTTTGATACCGTGGCCTCCATTGGCCTATCTAAAGTCACCAAGGCAACCCGTGGTGCCGAACATGTTATTTTTGAAAACCATACTCTTGCTAACAATGTAAATGCTGCCTTGCATTGCGTGTCACTTGATGAAAAACGCCGTGCATTTGAGCCTACTCTTATTAATCATCAAGCTAATGTTGATGAAGTGTGGTTTGCCGGGGCACACTCCGATGTAGGTGGCGGGTATTACCGTGATGGCCTTGCCGATATTTGTTTGCGTTTTGCTATTGAGTGGTTGCTTGAAAAATCCTTGCCTGTGAGCTTTATTACCAGCCATGACATTGATTATGAGTTGCTCTTTCCAAGCGTTAAAAATGCATTGATCGCCCAAGACGATATGACCGTGACACCAGACCCATTAGCGCTTAGCCACCAGCAAAATTACTTTTGGTTTAACCCATTTTTTAAACTTGTTGATCGGGAGTGCTGTGTATTGGTAAATGAACAACAAAGTGATTTACCGCCTTTAGTTCATCACAGTGTGGCAAAACGAATTCATCATTTAACCAGCTATCGGCCTGAATCATTAAAAAGCTTAAGCTACCAACTTTTATACAGCGATAACACGACACTTAAATTTACCGGGTTAAGTGCCCATATTGGACTGATGAATCAAAATATGGCGGTGTTAAAAATAGACCAAAGTCACGATGTGTTGGTGTTTGCGTCTGAGCAATATAATGCGACGGGCTTAATGCTTGAGCAAGGCGCAACTTATCGCTTTACTCCCTACCCTGATCAATACTGGTTTGATGATGGCGTAAAATGTACTGCTGCTGGCTGGCACCGTGATAACGTTAAACTAGGGGTGAAAGAAATTCCTATGGCGCTGCTCGAACCCTTTAGACGTTTGCCACAATCGCCTTGGTTTGCTCTTGTTGGCGCAATTGATTTCACCGATGACGACGCTTTCGAGGTTGCGGTTGGCGGCGAGTTTAAAATGCTGCATTCAGGAGAGTTTACGCCTTTTGCCAATGACTTAATGCGTTTTTATGGTGCTAATGCAGGTAAAATAAAAGTAAAAGTAACGCGTTTAGGGTAAGCCTTTACTGCGTGTAGTTATCAATAATTTCTGTAATAGGTGTTTCGAGCTGCTTAATTGCATCATCAATTTTTTGGCTTTGTGCAGTGTTAACCGTTTTATTGCTAAACATAAAGTGAATGGGGTTGTCGTTTACAATATAGGGGTGCAGTGAAATGCCCGTAATATTTTTTTCCGCCATTAAATATAAGCCGGATACTTCGTCGTCTATCATAAAGTCGACTCGTTTTGCTTTAAGCATTAAGAGCCGTTGGTTAATCATTTTTACTGGCACGATGAGGTTTTTATAGTTTGTTTGTTGGCTTAACTGTGCAAACTCCTCGCCGTAAAATCCTCCGCTGTTAATCACAAAGGTTTTGCTACTTTGCATTAAGTGTTGCAGGTCATGTTTTATAAAAGCGCTATTTTCATACCAAAACAGGCGCATGCGTTCTCGCCTATAGGGCAGTGAAAAGTGGCTGTACTTTGCTCTTTCGTCGCTATAACTGGCTGCAGGTAACACATCAACTGTGCCTTTTTTTAGTTCGACTAACCCTCTGATTGATGAAGGTAAAAGTACAAACTGACTACAAAAGCCCGCCTTTTTTAACACTAACCGGGTTATGTCTATATCAATACCACTGAGCGTTCTCTCCCCTTTGAATACATAAGGAGGCCACGGTTGACCTATACCCACTTTGAGTGTTTGTTCACACGCAAAGCTTGCATTGGCAACTAACATAATAATAAGGCATAGGTATTTAATAACGAACTCTCTGCATTGCGTCGTCTATTGTATAAGTATGCAGCAATCTGAAGGAAACACAAAAAAAGCAGCTAAAAAGCTGCTTCGAATGAGTGAGTCACTTAAATTGCCACCTGAGAGTAGGTCAGGTGGCGTTTGTTTAAATTAAAGTAACTTCCATACGTCAGCTGAGCCTGGCTCATTTCCTTGAGTCCACCACTTAGCTTGGTATTTGTTGCCGTTGTGAGACACTTCATCACCACTGTTATACACAGCTGATGATTGCCAAACAACACTGCCAGAACCATCTACAGGTTGCGTTGTTGCTTCCCATACACCGCCTAAATCAGGACGATTACCTTGAGTCCACCATTTTGCTTTATATTCAACGCCGTTATAAGTCACTAAATCGCCACCTACGTAAATCGCAGCCGCATCCCAGCTACCTGTTGGTGGTACTGTTGTATCAGTGTTTGTTACTGTAACTGTAAAGCTTTGTGTTGTGCTTAGCTCACCATCGCTCACAGCGACCGATACGGTTAGATTTGTATCAGCATCAACATTACCTGCCTCTAAACTAACGTTTGCGCCGCTGCCTACAAGGGTTAAACCTGCTGGCACTGTCCATGTGTATGAAAGTGCATCGTTTTGCGCATCAGTTGCAACAACTGATACGTTAGCAGATGCGCCTTCTTCTACACTTACATTGGCAATTGCATCAACACTTGGTGCGGTGTTATCACCACCACCTGTGGTAGGTGCAATAACGTTTACAGTTACGTCACGGCTTACTGTTGCTTCGCCATCAGATACACTAACTGTCACTACGTATTGCGTGTCAACCGTAACAGCAGGTGCGGTGATCACAAGTGAAGCACTGTTTTGGCCTGATACAGCTAGGGCGCTGTCTGCTGTCCAGCTAAAGCTTAGTGGGTCATTGTCAGCATCGGTTGCAGATGCGGCTACAGTTACACTTTCACCTGCGTTTACAGACACTGTTGAAGACACTGAAAGCACTGGTTTTTTGTTACTTGGTGGATTAACTACACCGCCTAAACCATCGTGCATAGCGTTAAGGATATCGCCATTATCGGCATCGATTTCCCATGCAAATAAACCACCTAGGTTGTACTGCTTAACATACGCACCTTTAGCAAGTACCGAGCGGCGGTTATCATAGGTGATCAACTTACCACTACTACGGTTCCATACATAAGCGGCTTCTGCCATTTCGTCGTAACCCGCTTCAAAACCATTAACGCCTTGCTCATCAGCACCTAGCATATAAGTTTTAATGCCTTTGTAGTCAATTACGCCGTCTTCCCATACACCCTGAGCAGTAGAGCCTTTTAGCTTACCATTACCTGGTGCGGTCATTGGGTTACCATCAATAGTAGTATTTTGTGGGTAAACACCTTCCCAACCACGGCCGTACATGGCTGCGCCTACTACAATTTTTTTCGACGGTACATTTTGCGCTAGTAATAGCTGTATTGCATTGTCTGTGGTGTACGCAGGGCCTTTACGTGGCTCGCCATTTTCATCTAATCCCGTACCATTACATTGGCCTACACTCATGTGTTCACCACAGTAAAGTGCCGTTTGGTGACCTGTTACGCCGCTCCATGCACCGTAAAAATCGTATGTCATGGCGAAAATATAGTCCATGTGCTGGCTAGCTGCTTGGTAGTCAACGTCTTCAATTTTGTCGTAACCTGCACCAATAGCCGACGTTAGCTCATATGTACGGCCTGTTTCTGCTTCAAGTTTATCAAGCATGGCACGTAACTCTTGCATTAGCGCCACATAAGCTGGACCGTCGTTTACTGGGTCGCCAATGTCTGGGTTAGGGCCGTCACCACCTGGGAATTCCCAATCGATATCAACACCGTCGTAGAATTTCCATGTTCTTAAAAACTCTTCCATTGAGGCAATAAACGTGTCGCGGTTAGCTTTATTGGTAAAGCCACCAAATGGGTCTGATAATGTCCAACCACCTACAGATGGTAAAATTTTCAAATCTGGGTAGCGTTGTTTAAGTGCCATTAATTGTGAGTAAGTACCACGAATCGGGTCTTTTGCATCAACGCCTGGCAACGCTTTTTGTACTGCCGCCCATGGGTCGTGAATTACCACTTCGTAATCTGAAGAGCCCGCACAAGCAGTATCTAGTGCACGCTTTGGACCACCTGTTAATGAGTCATTAGGGCCACAAATTGGAATAAAGCCGTATAGAATGTGGCTTAAGTTTTGTGCTGGCATATTAGTTACATCGTAATCGCGGCCATAAATACCCCACTCAACAAAGTAAGCGCCTGTTACTAGGCCTTCTTTGGTGCCAATGTCGCGGTTATTTGGATCTACATCCATCGGCAATGGCGCTAAGTGGCCACCGTCAGTATCAGCAATAACAATGGGTTTGCCTGCACTGCGTGCACACGTTGTGCCGCCTTCACATAGCTCAACATACATTGTATGACGGCCTGCTTTATTATATGGGAATGTGATAGTGCCTTTTTTGCTGCCTGCTGCAAGTGCGCCTTCATTTACTAGCATCTCATCAAAATAGACTTTGTAGCTGTCGCCACCGTCGCCACTCCAGGCACTCCACTCAATATTGATAGTTACTTCATCAACGCGCGAAACAAGTTGCTTATATGAGCCTGTGCCCTCTAAATCAACTTGTACAAATGAGTACTGTTGTGGTTCCCAGTTAATGCTTGGTGTAGAGGGTGCTGCCGCTGCGGTACTTGCAAATAAAGCAACACCAATGGCTGCGCTTAGTTGTTTGATATTCATAGGTCTCTCTTATCCATTATTTATGTAATTATTTAATAAGTTTGAACTGCAAAACTTAGGCTTTATTAAAGTTTGGTCCATACATTGGCTTGCCCTGGCGTATCGCCCTGGGTCCACCATTTAGCGCGATAGCGCTGTCCTTGATACGTTACTTCTGCGCCAGCTTGGTAGGCTTTGCTGGTATTCCAAGTAGCCGTTGTGCCAGCTTGTGAGGTTGATTCCCATGCCGCTGAGCTATCTGGTTGTTGGCCTTTGTTCCACCATTTAGCGGTGTAAATAACGTTAGCAAAACGGGCTTTGTCGTTTGCTTGATAGATCTGAGTGCTGTCCCATTCAGGGACTGTTGGATCAACAGGATCTACAACAGGTACATCGTTAACCGTGACACTAAAACTGGTTTGGGTACTTAATTGACCATCCGATACAGATACTGCAATGGTATAATCGGTGTTTGCTGATACCTCTGCAGTGGTTAAGTTGATGTTGGCACCAGAGCCTGTAAAGCTTAGCGGTGTAGGCACTGTCCAGCTGTAAGTTAGCTCACTTTGCTCATCATCAAAGGCGTGTAAATGAATTGCAGTTGTGGTGTTTTCATCAACTACGAGGTTATCTGGAGTATGTACAATGGGTGCTGTGTTTGTTGGCGCACCTTGCACACTCAAGGCGTACGTATAATTTGCATCGCTGCTGTACACTTGGTTAATCAACACATCGGTTGCATCAAATGTAATGTCGCCCGCTTGGTTTTGCACCCCAATTTGCACTAAGTGTGCGTAATCAAGGTTAAGCTGCTCTGCCAATGCTTGTTGCCAATTTGCTTGGTTGTCGGCATTGATTTTAAGCTGTTGATTGATCACCTCTTGGCCTGTTTCGTCAAATAAACGCACCCATACGGTGTCGCCTGCAATGGCGTTTTGTCCTTGGCGAACAAAGTAACCGACGCTAGTCCATGCATTTGGATCCGTCGGGCCTGCGTCATTTACTATGTTGATGTCGCTACAGTTATAAAAACCTTCACCAACCACATCATTACGTTGCCAACGGCTATATAGAATGGCCTCGCCGCTGCGGTCTTGTGGAATTGCAACATTCATTTCGTAGTAACGTTTACCGTCGGGGTCTTTAACAACCTCAATATTGTCGTGCTCTTGCACTAGCTGTAAGTCTTGCCAAGTTAGTACATCAGTTGCGCTATTGAAGCTTGGCTTGGTGATGTAAAACTGCCAAAAGCTTGGGTTGTGCGGGGTTGATGCAAGGTAACGTATTTGAATATCACCATTGGCGTTGGGCACTACATCGCTACGCTGAAAGTGTGGTGAGGGTAAATCCATACCGCGTTTTGCGTTATCACCACCTGCACATAAAAGCCCATTCGGTACTTTTACCTCGACGGCGGCTTGGTTTAGGTAATCAGGAGTATTCACTGAAAACTCAATTTCTTGTACAAACTGTACGGTGCCTGATTCTAAATAAGCAGCACGACATGCTAAGTTTGGAATACTGCTGCCATCTACTGGCCACCAATAACCGCCATCTGCTTGGCAAAATGCTTGGCGGGCTTTGGGGCTGTCCATGTAACCATGCGCATTAACATGTGCAGGCGCTATGCTCAGTAGCACAGTACTGGCAATTGCCGAGAGCGACAATGTGTTTAATTTGATTGATGTCATTGTGTTGTCCTCAAAAAGACTATATTTAAGGGTGAGTGAATGCTCACCCTCTTTTATTGTTATTGTTTACAGGCTACAGCTTTTGCTCCAATCGGCAGTGCCTGGCTCTGAGCTGGTCCACCATTTGGCTTTATACACTGCATTGTTATGCACCATTAGATCGCCGCCAGCAGCATGGCTAGGGTTGCCTGCCCAGTCGGTTTGGGGGAAGTTTGGATAAACCGCAATATCAGCAATTGCTACACCCTCACATGTACCTGATGTGTCACCGCCTCCATTACCGCCGCCTGTGTCACCACCGCCATTGCCTAAAGTGGCATCAGGGAGCATTGGGTACTCAGCTTTGAATGCGTAAGTTTTGCCATCTTTTTCAATGGTGAAGTTGCTAGGCCCTGTGATTGGCATGTAGTACATCACTTGCGCATTAACAGTTGCACCAGCACTAAAGTCTTTTGGTTGACCGCCCCATTCATTGTTCAGTGTGATTGAGAAACGGTGGAACTCGTTCTCAAAACCGCCAATATTATTACCCGCTGCGTTCGATCCATTTACTTCTACTGCCATGCCCAATTTTTCTTGCGCATTCCAGTTAGATTTAAAAATAGCTGAGGTTGATACCGGCACATCAAATGAGATTTTTGCACCACTTAAATCAAGGCTTGAGTTGTTAGTAAATGCAAATGTTGGGCTGATTGGGTAGTTATCATCGCCAATTGGGAAGTCTTTTGCAGTAAATGTTACATCTACTGCTTCAGCAGGCACTGTGAAGTTTGGATTTCCACCATGTACATCATATGCAACGCCGCTTTGATTAAACTTATCGTATGCAAGTGAAGTTAGCGTTGACCCCATGAAGTACTCGCCTTTGGCTGAGTCATAGTCAAAGTCACCAGCCAGCTCCCAGAACATAATACCGCCAAGGCCATTGTTGATAACGTAATCAACTTTTGTTGCCATCGACTCTTCATCTTCAATTGAAAGGAATACTTTTTTATCTGCGTTCCATAACCACGGTGCAACGGCAACGCTGTCATAGTGACGAGTATAAGTACCTGTTAAGCGGTCATCGGCGTCGGTATCAGGTGTTAAGCCATACACGCCTAAATACGAACCAACAATCCCATTTTCAAGGTTTTTAACATGCCATAATGGGTTTGAACCTGCTGGCATTTCCTGACCTGCATCGTTCTTATCATGCCAAAGGTTATCAATGCCTAACGCACCATTACCGCATTTGTTTTTCTCACCTACGCCAGTACCTTTAGCGCAATCAGCTTGGTTTGGTAATGCCGCTTGGCCCCATAAACCGTTTGTTCCGCCTGATACATCTTTGAAGCCACGGGTATAATAAGGTAAACCAATATTGATACGACCCGCTGACATCGCACCACGGAAGTAACGCACTGCCCAATCAGTATTTAAATAACCAATGCCTTCAAACTCTTTGGTGCCGTATACATTCCATTGCGCAAGCTCTGAGTCTAAGCCAGTATCAAATAATGCCGCGTTATGGCCTACGTGTGAGTTCCATGCGCCGTGTAAGTCGTACGACATGATGTTAACGTAATCAAGGTATTTAACAGTTTGGAATGTTTCCATACCGCGTAGCAAATAACCTGAAGATGGCGATGCAATCGTGAGTAAATAATGTTTACCCGCAGCCTCACCTGCACGGTCTAACGCCTCACGTACTTTTTTCATTAGCACTTGGTATGAGGCATTTAAACCACCACGACGTGCGTTTGAAATTGGGAAGTCATCAGGATGGCCTGAGTCATTCATTGATGATGGATATTCGTAATCGATATCAACCCCATCAAAACCATATTTTTCAATAAACTCAACTGCACTTTGCGCAAATGCATTGATACCTGCATGGTTAACTGAACCATCAGCATTGGTGGTCATGGTGTAAAAACCACCGCTTGCAACACGGCCTGTTTCATCAAAGTAACCGCCGGTTTCAGCCCAACCGCCCACAGATATGAGTGTTTTTACATCTGGGTGTTGTTTTTTGTATTTGTTTAACAGGTTAAAGTGACCTTTGTAGTTAAACTCTGGGTCCATTTCTGCGCCAACTACGCCCGGCCATTCCATATTAGTGGCAGGGTTATTTACTGACGCAGGATCGCCAATTGATACTTTGTTGTTTGCATCAACATGGGCAAATGCATAGTTGATGTGGGTGATTTTATCCCACGGAATATCGTTCACTAAATAGCTGGGTTGACCATTAGCGCCATTACGCCAGCTAGTAAAGTATCCAATTACACGGCGTGGATGATCTGGGCCCATGATCTCACGACCATCTGCATCATAGATTGTACAGTAAGGCGTATTTACACCGGGTGTTTGATACAAACCTTGGGGACGACAATCACTGCCCGTAACTGGGCCGGTATTTTCGTCAACAACCGTTAATACTTTTGTTACTTGCGCTGTTGCACCGTCGTTATCGGTCACCGTTAGAGTAAAAGTTGCCTGACCAAGTGCCGTTGCTTGCCATGCAAAACTGCTCTGTGGTGAGTTTGATTGATGAACATCCACCCCGTTTGCTGCAAAGCTTAGACCCGTTACTTGGCCATCACTATCAGTACCAGAAAGTGCAAACACCACCTGCGAACCAACAACCAGTTGATCCGGTAGCGTGCTAAATGAAATAGCGGCAACGGGTGCTTGATTTACAGGGTCAACTACAACGGCATCGCTCACACTAATTGTTTGTGTAATTTGTGGTGATTTTGCGCCTTGATCATCTGTTGCAACCGCACTAATTTGATGTGAACCAGGGGTAGCCTGCCAATTTGCACTAAACGGTGCAGTGGTATCAACCAGTACTGACGTACCATCAACAAAAAACTCAACATTGGCGACTGTGCCATCAGCATCTGTTGCTGATGCCAAAATGACAACGCTGTCTTTATCGGCAAATTGAGATCCATCAGCTGGGCTTAAGCTTGAAATCGATGGGCTTTCATTTTCAGTGACAGCGCTGTCACATTGACCCAACAATTTCCATTCTTGCCAGTCACCTGCATTCTCCACAGGGTTAGACTGCGTCCACCACTTGGCTTCATACGCGCTTCCTTGTGACTGCACTTGACTTGCGCCTGTGTGTGTTTGACCTGATTGCCATGAAGTTAGCGCACTACAGTCAACTGCTGCATGCGCACTTAGACCAATAACGCTAAGTGATAGGGCACTTAACTTAAAGGCATTTATTAATATATTACGTGAGCTCATCTGCTCCTCCGCCCAGGGGTTAAAAATAACATTTACTTTACAACTGAACTCAAAATTAACACAGTTTACACATACGTCAACTTAATTTTCGAAAATAAAGGTACAAATACAGACCAAAAACAAATAAAAAAGGACTTACAACTTTTTATTTTATAATCTTAAAGTATTAATTAAGTGATTAATTAACTTATATTTGAGGTAATGTGACATACCTTAACTGAACACAAAATTAACATTAAATTAACCTAACTTCATGAGTATTTGCGCGGGCTTGAGCTGAGGTTTACGCTAACGTAAAAAGAACATTCCGGGGATAAATTGTGCTTTATATAACCAAAAAGCCCCACATTAGAAAAAAGTTATCTAAGCGGGGCTTCATTTTATTATAATTTGGCAAAAAGCCTTATTTGATTACTGCTTCTTTAAGCAGCCATTAAATAAGACTCTCGTCCTACGTGTTTGTTGTTGCGGCTGTAAGAACCTTTGCCTTTTTTAGCTTTTACAACTTGTGGCTTAAACACTTTTGATGTGACCAATGCTGCTAACGCGTTGTCACGAATAACGCCACGACCGGTGTCTAGTTTACTGTTTGTTTTTACCTTTTTGCTCATATCTGACCTTTAAATTTAGAAAGTATTTTGTGCATATGCACATAAATTGAAATGGCGATTGTATGCGTAAATTTCAACAGCGCAAGCATTTTAAATACATTTTAGCGGTTTATGTTCGAAAAAAAGCGCAGTAGACACTGCGCTTAAAAATATGTAGTGAGCGATTAAAAGCTAAAACTCATTTTTGCATAATAGGTCATGCCATCAAAACCATAAGGCAAAGCTCTTACAGGGTATTTGAACGCTTGGTTAGTTATAAAATCAAGTACTTCATCTTGACCTAACTCATCAGGCGTTACATCAAATAAGTTATCTATTCCCATGTTTATGGTGAGTGACTCACTTAACTCATAGCCAACATTTACATCAACTAACACCGCCGATTCCACAATACTGGTGGCTTTAAACTCACCCGTAGGTGATAACTCATTAGGTAAACCAATGTGATCATTACCAAAGTACTTCACATCAGTCTCACCATAGTAGTTGAAACGCAACATGGCACTTGCTGCATCTCGCTCATAATCAAATGTTAAAGTGCCTCGTTCACCTGGCTGACCATCCGTTAAAAAACTACGTTGAATATCATCTAAGGCAATACTTTGTGGTATGCCAGTAGGCGCATTAACATTATCGATTTCAGTTGTGTTTAAGTTACCTGCGAACGTTACTGAAAAATTACCGTCGTATAAATCTGTACGGTATGAGGCAATAATATCAACCCCTTTGGTGGTTGAGTCTACTGAGTTTGAGAAGTAAGCAGCTTGATCGGCACCTGTTTTAGCTAATGCAGCTACAGCCGCAGGGCTAAAGGCAACATCGCTTGCTGATAAGAAGCTACCCAATGTAATACGGTCTTGTATAGCGGTGTGGTAAAAATCAACGGTTAATGACAACTCGCTGCTTACATCATAAACAAAACCAAAGCTGATATTTTCAGAGCTTTCTAACGCTAAACTCTCCACCCCTAATGCTGCTGGAAATTCAGAGCCAGCAGTGGCAATAAACGATTGCTCAAGTACCCCGCCAGCACCTAAATTCGTGGTGTAAGCGGTGTATGCACTTTGCTGCAATGACGGTGCTCTAAAGCCAGTCGAAAGCGCGCCACGCACGGCAAAGTCATCTGAAAATTCATAGCGTGAGGCTATTTTACCAATTAAGTCATCACCCGCATCTGAAAAGTCTTCATAGCGTAATGCTGCACTGATATTCCACTCATCTGTTAGCATTGTTTCAGCATCAATATAGATGGCATAACTTTCACGCCCTTGCTTATTTGATGCTTCAGGACGAAGCCCGTTGTATGCTTGGAAGCCACACTCTGCAAATTGACTTGAATCGTTTACCGCAGGGTATGAAGTGTCCATGTTTGCCAAACCACAGGCATAGGATGCTTCAGCCCCAGGCACTATTTGGTAGTTCTCTTCTCGGTATTCTGCACCTACAGCTAAATATATTGGCTCGCTTGTGCCAATATCAATAACGCCAGTAAGGTCTGCATTGATAGTGGTTTGATCAAACCTAAAGCCACCTGAATACCCTCCATTTGGGCCTGAATTTGCAGCGATATCTGCATCACTTGCATTGGGGTTGTTAAATAGGTATTCAGCCGCGTAAGAGGCATTTAATGTATTACGTGATGTAAAATCGTATTGGTTTTCACCATACACAGCGGATACGTCGTAGCTGTAATCCGTATTTAAGTCGCCTTTGACCCCTAGCGCAACTGACATATCCTGCGCTTCATTATAAATGCGTGGTAAAAACCCATCGCTGTAGACTTGAGTTACGTTTTTAGCTGCGGCATCAAAATTACGGTAAAAACCATTGCCTAATGCGGTGCGCTCGGAGTAACCACCAAATGAATAAAGTTCAACATCGCCCATTGGTAGCGCCATGTTATAAAACAATGATGTGAATTCACTATCAGCATTACCTTGCCCCCAGCGTACATCATCGGATAAGGTTCCGTATGGCACATCTGATGAACCGCCAATGTCACGTTGTGCGCGGTTAGTACCGTCAGCATCACGATATTCTGCGGAGAAGTTGATGAAACCACCTGCATCTGAAATATCAAAACCACGGTTCAAACCAATGGTTAACGTATCACCATCACCTTCTTTGGTGCTGCCCATTTGGACATAACCTTTGGTAATACCTGTTGAATCATTTAATGAGAGGTTTATTACCCCTGCAATGGCGTCAGAGCCATACTGAGCTGCAGCCCCATCACGTAAAACCTCAACTCCTTTTAATGCGGATAATGGAATCGCGTTCATGTCTGTTCCGGCTGCACCTGCTCCTACGGTGCCAACCAATCCAAATATTGATTGGTTATGGCGACGTTTTCCATTAACTAAAACAAGGGTTTGATCAGGCTGCAAACCGCGAAGTGTTGCAGGACGAAATAGATCCGAGCCATCCGATACCTGCGTACGTGAAAAGTTAAACGAAGGCGCCGTAGCTTGTAAGCTTTGACCTAACTCTGTGAATCCACCTTTGTTTAGCGTATCCGCATCGATTAAATCAATTGGCGAAGAAGACTCGGTAACTGTGCGGTTTGATACACGAGAACCCAATACGGAGATTTGTTCTATATTTTTTTCTGCTTGAACTGGCTGTTCTTGCGCTATTACAGCCGGGGCGCTCATTGCAAAGGCAACTGCCACTGCTAGTGAGCTAAAACGAAATGTTGTCATACTGTGTTCGACCCTGTAATTCACTAACTCATGGATTGCGGCACGAGTGAGCTAATTTAAATTATTGGTTTAGTTCATCATTTAGTCACGCTAAATGCGTAACTTAAAAAATGCCTTACCAAGCATCCTAGCAATATCTGTCTCTAAAAAGAAACACATTTAGCTACGACAATGGTCGAAATATGCAATTTTTATCTAAATTTTATAATAAAAAATTAATTTGATTGAATTTCACTCAAAAAAAAGCATGATTATTCAAATCATGCTTTATTCAACTGTTAAAAATTAACCTTCTTCTTCTAACAAGGCTAGTTTTTCGTCTTCGAGCATTAAGGCCATTGAGGCAATTGAGACTAAACTTTCATCTAAACCTGCAAACAGAGTGGTAAACCCAGCGCTAAGAGTTGTTGGATCTGTGTGCTCTGCTAATGCTTTATCCCACATTGCAAAAGTAGCGAGTAAATTTAGGCTTGCTTGAAAATTATCAACAAACAGCTGGCCATCTTCTTTTGGCTTGGCTTGCTGCTTATCTACATTAAGTAAGAAATTAAAATCTTGCTGCCATACTTCTTGGTTGAGCATGTATGCTGCTAAATACCCTGTACACCAATTTTGTAATGCAACACTGGGAGCTTGTGTATTCTCTGCTGGGGCATAAAGTATTTTTAAAATATGTTTTTGGGCAATTTGCGCTTCAGTCAAGCCGTCTAGCAAACTGTTCATTGCGTCGCGCTCTTTTGAATCGTTCATCAATGTATTGAACACAGCTTCATTATCACCTGCAATATAACTGGCTATTTCTGATTCACCATAAAACTCTGAACACGCAAGTAATCCACTGATAAAACCCACTACATGGTCAGTGCTTAATTTATTTGACTCAGAATGTTGTTGCAATAAACTTGCAAGCAGATTCAAGCTGTCTTCGTTGATCATAATTTTCCCTAAAATTTTACGGCACTCAATACTATTTATAAATACAGTAGAGGGTTAAGCTAATTTATTCAAATATTTTAACAAATTAACAGAGGTTAGATTTTATATAGTCACCCTATAGGTTGACCACTGGGAAGAAACAACTCACTTTTGTCCCTTGATTCTCTGTACTGTCTATTTCAATTGTTCCTAAGTGGTCCGTCACCATGGTATACACTAATGACATACCCATTCCAGTTCCTGTTCCAACTGCTTTTGTGGTGAAAAAAGGATTAAAAATTTGCGCCTTTACATCATCGCTCATTCCACAGCCATTATCAGTCACTGATATGACTATTTTTTCATTCTCAAAACCAGTATGTACATGAATATGCCCATCTCGCTCGCCCACTGCATCACACGCATGCTTGGCATTAATCAATAAGTTAACTACAACTTGGTTAATAGTTGATAAGTTGCACATGCTCAGTGGTAACGTATTAATACTCGTGGTGATGTTGTAATTATTAAGCTGATTTTTTAATAACTTTAAAGCGTTTTTGACACCATCAGCCATATCAGAAAGTTCTTTTTCATTATTTGATGGCCGTGAAAAGTCCAGCAAATTGCTCACAATAGTATTGATTCGTCTAAGACCTTCGTCACAGTCTTCAATGAGTTCTTTGATCTCTGTGCCTATTTCAATAAACGACTGTGATGTTCGTAATTTTTTTAATGCGCTTTTGAATGTCTCTTGCTCTAGTTTTCCAGATACGAACTGTTCATTTAATAGAAGTATTTTATCTATTGTTAAGCGTGTTTGTAGTAGGTACTCATTATTACTCATTACATATGCAAGTGGGTTGTTTATTTCATGTGCAACACCTGCCGCTAAGGTGCCAAGCGTAGACATTTTTTCTGCTTGAATAAATAATTGCTGCTGAACCTCAAGATCAGCCACTTTTTTTATTAACTCTTGATTAAGCGCATGCAGAACTTGGCTTTTGTCTTCAATTAATTGCTCAGCTTTAATTCGAGCCGCTCGCTCTTGATAATATGCTTGCTCAAAATCGTTGCTTTTAGCCGTCATTTTCTTCCAATCGTGTGTAATAAACATTTAAAATACATGATTCAGCGCCTCGGTGTTGGCACAGCGGATGTGTTATTTTGACCGACATATCAAAATGATCACCAGCTCCATAAATTAAGCCTTCTGCTAAGATGCATAATTTGCGCGGTGAATTGTAATGGATTTCAATATGCCCAGATGTGATCATTATACAACGCATGGTGGGTAAATTAGCTCCACGATGCAGCTTGTTTACTTCTTTGTGGATCACATTGTTTATGTTTAAAATAAGGGCTTCAAAATGGGCAAAGCGACTAACAACGACTTCATAATGCTGCATTAAATGCGCGAATAAATGACGCCCAAATAAGGCCAACACTTCATCACGAACGATTTGCAGTGTCTCGCAAATATCTGCAACCATTGCATAGAGCTCTGTATCGGGGTAATCATTCACAGCAACGTAACAGCGCCCTTCAGCCGCATATTTATCTTGTAGCTTATCCCAATAAGACTCATCTGTATGCTGTACAACCATCGTTTTTAAAGCACAAAAAATACTCCCCTTCATCGTACTTTACAGCCACAGTGACGCATATGTACTGTTGATGGCCTAGAATAAATGTCCTTTATTGCCACAGCTAAAAATATTAAATAAATAATAGTGAATCATCTCCAATGAGTTAAATAAATGAGTGAGGTTCACTTACTATAATAGTGGCACAATACATTTTGATGTCTTTGCATTACTTATATTTATAAAATTAGCACAATTTATTTTTTTCACACGTTTATAAACTGGGTTTCACGCGCTATGTTTAAAGTGTATAAAAATAAAGGAGTTGTTTGTGGAGACGTCAGCTATTCAAATAATGTGTGTAGACGATGATGAAATCGTGCTGCGGTCTTTATCAAGGCTGTTGAAAAGTCAGCACGAAAATGTGTTAACTTTTACAAATCCACTTTTAGCGCTAGAGCAAATCAAACAGCACGAGTTTGCAGTAATCATCAGTGACATGCGTATGCCGCAGATAAACGGCGCTGATCTGTTTAATCAGGCTCAGGCGATTTCCCCAGATTCTCAACGAATCTTGGTGACTGGCTTTACCGATATAGATACCACCCTAGATGCTGTAAATAAGGGCAAAATACATGGGTTTATTCAAAAACCTTGGCAAAATAGCTTGCTGTTGAGCACAGTGGCTGACAGCGTCGAAAAATATAAATTAAAAAAACAAAACCAACGACTGCAACAAAAAATAACAGAGCAGAATAAGCAACTTAAAGAGCTTAACAATTCGCTAGAGCAACGTGTTGAGAAGCGCACTAAACAAATTAAGCTGGTTTTAAAAAAGTTAGAAATCGCCAATGCGCACGAGGTTGACGAGCATCAGAGCACTGTTGAGGTTTTGTATAACTTTATTAACGCCAACCCATACCTAGATGGTACTAAAGCGCAAAATATTTCTAATACCTGCACTGAAATCGCCAAACAGTTAAAACTCCAGCCAAAAAATATTGAAATGGCATCAATGGCGGGTTATTTAGCACAAATAGGCTTGCTTGCTATGGACCCTGATCTGTATAAAAAACCTGTCAATGAATTAACGGATCAACAACGTAAAAACTTTTACACGCACCCAAGTACTGCACAATTAATGCTCATGCCCGCAACTCATTTACATGAGGTTTCTGAGGCTATTTATCATCAATATGAATATTATAACGGCAATGGCATTCCCAAAGGTATAAAAGGAAATGAAATCCCCCTCAGTGCAATGATTTTGGCTGTTGCTCGAGATTATTGGAACGCTTACGAAAACAACAACTTAGAACTTAGCAAGCGCCACCAGCATGCAATTGATGTGATAACTCGCTACAGTGGAAATTTTTATCATCCTAAAATTGTATCTGCGCTTGAACAATGCCAGCTAACATTTATAAAACAGCAGTCTCAAGTGGGCTCAATGAAAATAATAAGCGCAAAGGAATTACAAGTAGGTATGGTTTTAGGTCATGCGTTGCAAAGTCATGCTGGTATCATGCTTTTACCAAAAGATCATACGTTTAGTGCTAAGTCCATTGAGAAGTTACAACAACTAGAAGCTAAAAAACCATCACCATTTAGGATCATGATCAAATCATCGTGATTTAGTGATCTTTATTAGCCTTTTCTTCGTTACAATAGCATAATAATATATCTAATTACTGTCTATTTTAGGAGCAGTGCGTGTCGCGATTTTCAGCCGTTACCGATAACCCTCATGATCAGCGTTTTAATCAAAAAACCGGAATTTTACTCACCAATTTAGGTAGCCCAGATGCCCCCACAGCGAAAGCTTTGCGTATTTATTTAAGAGAGTTTTTATCTGACCCTCGTATCGTTGAGATCCCTAGGCTTATTTGGATGATTATCCTCCACGGTATTATTTTACGTATTAGACCTAAGCGCTCTGCAAAGCTATACGAAAGTATTTGGACGGAAAATGGCTCGCCATTAACACATATTACTCGCCAGCAACGCGATAAGCTTGATGCCTACATTAAAGCTCAAGGTTACACCAATACTGAAGTAGTGATGGCAATGCGTTATGGTAACCCATCTATTGAAGCGGGCCTTGAGCAACTTAGAGACAAAGGCCTAACGCGTATTGTGGTTTTTCCTTTGTATCCTCAATACTCAAGCCCAACAACAGGCTCAACTTTTGATGCTGTTGCCAAAGTACTACAAAAGTGGCGCTGGGTACCTGAACTTCATTTTATTAATGGTTACCACAAAAACGAACGGTACATAGAATCTCTTGCCAATAGCGTAAGTGAAGACTTACAAGCCAACGGTATTCCACAGAAGTTAGTTTTTTCGTACCACGGTATGCCGAAGCAGTTTTTAGATAATGGTGACCCTTATCATTGCTTGTGCTTGCAAACCACGCGTCTTGTTGTTGAAAAACTAGGCCTTGATAAAGACTTAGTAATTAGCACTTTTCAAAGCCGATTTGGTAAAGCTGAATGGTTAAAACCATACACTGACGCCACTCTTGAATCGTTACCGGGTGAAGGTATTAAAGACATCGCTATTATCAGCCCTGCATTTAGTGCTGATTGCCTTGAAACGCTCGAGGAGTTGGAAAGCGAAAATCGTGAAATATTTGAGCATGCAGGCGGTGAAAAGTATCGTTACATTGCAGCGCTGAACGACAGAGATGATCACATTAATGCATTATTTAATGTACTAAAACCTATGCTTTAACTAAAGCAGCTATTTTCAAGGCTGAGTTTTCACCCACATATAGAACTTAGTATGTGGGCGCTCCCCAATAAAAAGGCTCTAAAGCTTTATATTGCCGCGCAGCGCTTTGGTTTGTCCGTGCTTGGTTTTTTTATCCATGCGCTTGCGCTGCGAACTTCTGCTTGGTTTTGTTGCACGGCGAGCGCGTTGTAGTTTAGTAGCTGACACAATCAAATCTTTTAAGCGCTTTAATGCATCTTCTCTGTTGAGTTCTTGTGTTCGATGGCTTTGCGCTTTTAAAACAATCACTCCCTCTTTTGTTATCCTATTGTCATTAAGTTGCAGCAGTCGCTGCTTGTAAAAGTCAGGCAGTTTAGAGCGTTTAATATCAAAGCGAAGGTGAATAGCACTGGCCACTTTATTCACATTTTGCCCGCCAGCCCCTTGCGCTCTAATTGCAGTAAGTTCTACTTCCCACTCATCGATTGTTACTGTATTTGAGATAATTAACATTAGGTTCAGATAGTTTTGTCAAAATGAAAGTGTAACATTTGTTAGTAGTTGAGCCCACATATTGGCGCTTTGCTTAATCAAGTAGACTATTTTATAAGGAATTTAACATGAAAAAACTAGTGATGGCACTGAGCTTAATGGCAATGAGTTTTTCAAGCTATGCTAAAGATATGACTGAAAATGAGCTAAAAAGTTACATCCAAGCCCTTCCCGCAGTTGTTGACTGGTCAAATGAGCAAGATGCACTTAAAAGTGCTAATTTAAAAAGCTTACTTAGCAGTTCAGATAGCAATAACAATGCGTTAGCATTAAGCGCACTGGGTACGATTAAAGATAATGATTTATATAAAGAATTTGCGACACTTACCAACCAGTATGGTTTTACACCAGAGCAGTTGCTTAGCGTAGGCACTGAAGTATCAATGGCCTATTTTGAGACTATTAAAAGTGATTTATCACCCAAGAATAAAGAAAAAGTGAATCAGCTTATGGGTGGACTACAAAGTATGGGTGCGACTAAAGATAAAGGCGCAACTTCAATGATGGGCATGGTAGGTAACTCTGCAAGTGCAAACAGTAGTGAGGCACCTTTAGTAAGTGCTCATAACCTTGAGCTTGTTAAAGAATATATGCCGCAATTAAAACGATTATATGCTGCTTTGCAATAAGCATTATATAAAAATAAACAAGCGACCTTAGTGTCGCTTTTTTATTGCTTGTTAGAATGGCATCTTTATACTGAACACAATCTATGATCGGACTTTAATAAATTTATGCCGCGGAATATTCTACCAAGCGTACAAACACCAGACGAACAAAAATCCCTCTGCGCTTTACTTGCGCACCTGTTAAGCGCCTCGTCGTATGGTTTTCAACATTCAGTTCAGCAAATCACTCAGCGGCTATTTCGTCAAATAAAACCCGGCTATTCATTTTCTAAAACTGAGCTAGACACACTAACAACTCAGTTGGTAGAACAAAATTTACTGTTGAAGCTCCCTTTTGGCCCTCATTATAAAGTAACTACAGATGCAGTCCCCTTTATAGTCATTAATCTCAAGCAACACCAAACAAGCTTAATTGCGCCATTATTGACTGAAATCAGCCATGTTTATCATCAGCAAGACAAAGCACTAAACTTTATTACCTTATTACTACTGCATTTTGATAACCCAAAAAAACACTTTGTTGTTAATGCTGAATTTGATCTAGGCGAACAGTTTGTACATTTACTTGGCCAATCTCAATTTGCTAATCAGCTTTGGGAAATACTACCAAAACAATGGCAGCAAGAATGCCTGATTCACTTCGCTCACGCACAATTTTTTAATTTAATGGCACCAAAACCTTGGCCTGCATTAGTAAACTCGTGTGATGGGATGAGTGAGCACACGCGTTATTATTTTAATGAAAACCTTGCAGTATTATTACAAGACAATCAATACGATGAGTTACTCGATAGCCAAGCAGATTGGCAACACGCATTTTTTTTAGAGGCAAATACCCTTGCTATTAAGGGCGATGCACCAGAAACAGCAATAACTCACTACAAAAGTGCACTCACCCGTTTTAGAAAAAGATTTGGTAAGGGCTATTATCCCGCACAAATGACAGGGCTGCTTTACACGCTCTGTTTGCTAATTAATGGCAGTGCTGCTGATATAAAGCAATTAACCACGTGTAAAAATTGGTACTACAAACACTTTGGTGAAGACGCTTACACCAGTATGGCCGTTGATTATTTGCTTGATAATGATCCTATTTCACAGTTTCCTAGTTATCGGCTCATCAACAGATTAAACAACTTGATGATTAACCCTAACGCAGTTGCGGCTTTATTTTGTTTTTTAATTGCATTGGTGAAATATGCCAACGATGAACAAATAGATGAATTACGGGGTCAATCGGCGCTACTTAAACAGTTATTAGATACGCTTGCTGATCATTCACATTGGTTAGGCGAACAGTGTTTACACTTAGCCAAGTGGCTCAGCAATGATACAGCACTGCCTAACGAAGGTATTTTGCAATACTTTTCGCGAGTACCGCAATGGCAACGATGGCTCGATGAAGTTAGCCAAATCAACGAGCAAAAAAACACTATGCGTGTAATTTGGCAACTTGATCTTACCCACCTTGACTTGCCGCTTGTACAAGCAAAAGTACAACAACTTAATGCAAAAAATGAGTGGACTAAAGGCCGTAAAGTGGCCATTCACGATCTTGAAAATGAGCAATATCAGCCAGCCTTAACTGGAGCCGATATCAATTTAATACACGTTATTTATAATCATGCCGGCTTTGGTTATCAAGAAGTACAAGCAACTGCGAAAGTGCTGCAAGCCTTGATTGACTTTAATAGCTTAGAAGATCATCGTGGCGATCCACTTACCTTAATACAAGGTGAGTTTATTATTGAAATAGCCAAAGATAAAAACGACTGTTATAAGCTGGTATTAAAGCCAACAATCGATGATTATGATGGTGATTTTTTACTCACTCATAGCCATGGCAATAGCTACCAAGTATTCGCAGTAGGTGAAAAACAACAAAAATTACAGCAGTTATTTGAGCAGCAACCTAATAACCTGACCGAAGAGCGCCTACCGCAACTTAACGCAGCACTTAAAGCCTTAGCCAATGATCATCATATAAGTAGCCAACGCAGTGAGTTTGCCGAAGTGAATAATGTGCGCCTAGGTGATTGCGAGTTCAGTGCCGTCATTAAGCTCACGCATATGGGTATAGACGTCAACTTTTATGTTATGCCCTATACTGTTGATGGTCCGTGGTTAGAGCCTGGTGAAGGAGCAACCAGTATAGTTTATAACGACGATACTCAGAGCAATAGTGTTGTAGTTAAGCGTGATCTGAAAGCAGAAAAACGCACATTCAAAAAACTGCTAAAAAATCTTAACGGTGTGTTTGTAGATAAAAATCATCAGCTCAACTCATCGCTGCAGCAATTTTTTATACCAGAAGATATAAGCCAAGCAATAGAAACCCTCGAACAGGCCAACAAAAGTAAAGCCTTGGTACTTAGCTGGGATGAAAGCAGTCAGGGTATGAAGCTTGCGAGCAGTAAACACCTCTCACTAAATCTTAATGACGATAGCGATTGGCTAAGTGTTAGTGGTGATGTTTCACTACCTAGTGGCGATATTTACACACTACAAACACTACTCAAAGCGCCGCGCCGTGGCAGTATTATCAATTTAGATAATGAGCAATCGCTGATCCTAGATCAGCGTTTGACTAACTTACTCAATCGTCTAGAAGGCATGCAACACGATAACGAAGATATTGAACAGTTGCGTATCGCTAACGCACGCGCGTTGCCATTGCATCAAACACTGGCTGATTTAGGGGATGTTACATTTGGTGAAAACTGGAAAACACGATTAGCTCAATTTAATCAAACAGTCGAGCCAGTTTTACCTGCTCATTTGGTTAACGTGTTACGTGATTATCAAATCATAGGCGTTAAATGGTTAATGCAACTTGCTAATTGGGGGCTCAATGCCTGTTTAGCCGATGACATGGGCTTAGGTAAAACACTTCAAACACTCAGTGTATTACAAATGCGTAGCCACCTTGGCGCAAGCTTAGTGGTTGCACCTAAATCGGTGTGCCATAACTGGCAAGCAGAAGTCGAACGCTTTGCCCCTACATTAAATATAAAAACCATTGCTAACGCCACTATCTGTGAGGAAGTATTAAGCACTGCAAGCGCAAATGATTTAGTTATTGTCAGTTATGGGTTATTACCATTAATTGGGGAGCAACTTAGTGAGTTTGAATTTTCTAATATTGTGTTTGATGAAGCACAAGCAATTAAAAATCCATTAAGTTTGCGTTCAAAAGCCGCATTCGCCCTCAACGGACACTTTAAAATTGCCCTTTCTGGCACGCCTATCGAAAACCATTTAGGAGAGCTTTGGAGCTTATTCAACTTTTTAATGCCTGGTTTTTTACACACGTTGCCGATGTTTAAAAAACGTTTTGGTAATGCCGATAAAAACCAACAGCAAGCTGATACCCTTAAAACCTTAATTGCCCCGTTTATATTGCGCCGTACTAAGCAAACAGTGCTTACTGAACTGCCAGAAAAAACCGAAATAAACTTAACCTTTGCATTGTCTGAAAAAGAACAAGCACTTTACGAAGCAACGCGTTTAAATGCTTTAGAACAAGCCAATCAAGAAGATAGTCAGTATATTACCATTTTGGCATCATTAACTAAGTTACGCCGCGCTTGTATAGCACCACAGTTATTGCTTGAAAACAGTAAAATGCCTTCAAGTAAACTCGATACCGCCGAAGCAATTATTACCGAACTGCTTGAGAATAATCATCAGGCCCTCATTTTCAGCCAATTTGTAGATGTACTGAAACTCGTAGAGCAACGATTACAAAAACGAGGCGTTGATTACTGCTATTTAGATGGCAGCATGAGCACCAACAAACGTAAGCAACAAGTTGAAAAGTTTCAAGCAGGTAAGGCCCCGCTGTTTTTGATAAGTCTAAAAGCCGGCGGAACAGGGCTTAATTTAACCGCCGCAGATTATGTATTGCACCTTGACCCATGGTGGAATCCTGCTGTTGAACAACAAGCATCAGATAGAGCGCATAGGCTTGGCCAAACTCGCCCTGTTACTGTATATCGATTGATAGCTAAAAATACAATTGAAGAAAAAATTCTTCAATTGCATGAGCATAAACAAGCGTTAGCTGACAAACTGTTGGCTGGTAGTGGTGACGTTGGTCAATTATCAAAAGACCAATTACTGGCTCTTTTAGCTCATCAGGCAGAGTAAAGGCTACTGGTGTGCCAGTGTTACTGTAAAGGGGCTGGCATCTTCTAACTCGTCAAGCATTTCAGGGCTAGGTAGGCAAATATCCTGAACAAAATGCAGTACATCTGGCTGTGGCTCACCAAATAGTATGTCGAGCGCTAAACGATCTTTTCCGTAAAGGCCGCGGTGAATCATGTTGGCTGAAAAGATAAGTAAATCACCCGCCTGCATTTCTATCGTGTGCCCCGTGGCAAGGTCGTCGTGTGTATTGCTATCATCTGTAGCTAGACGTGTTGCCAACTCTTGGGGTGTATCCCAGCGTCGATGTGTGCCAGGGACAAGTTCAATACCGGGCTCATCTTCCAAGGCGACACGACAATGAATAACTTCAGGTCCAGTTAACGCAGCTTGCTGTTCTTTTATATCTAAGTGATATTGCATATCCCGGTGCCAATAATTCTCTTGCTCTGGGTTCACCGGATTAAAGAACAATTGGGTATTCATAAAAGCAGCACGCGTTAAAATAGAATCAACCTGAGCCATTAATTTAAAGCTGGCAATAAATTTAAATAACACCATTCGCTGCGCGTCATTTAGATAAGTATTTGCCGTTAAGTAGGCGCTATTAACCGCCTTGCTTTTGTAAAAGTAGTGGTTGTCGGGGATCCATTGCTGATGAAAACACTTTACAACATCGCGCACTTCGCAAAGCTCTGCTTCAGTATAAAAACCGGGAATATGAAAAAAACCAGTGCTACAAAATTGTGTGTTGATCATTTATCACCTTGGGACTGTAAAATAGTACCAACCTGCTGCTGAAGTGCGGGTAATACATCCGCTTCAAACCAACGATTCTTACTCAACCAACTATTATTTCGTGGGCTTGGGTGCGGTAACACTATTTTACTAGGCCAATGCTCACGCCATGATTTTACTAACTCAGTTAGCGGTGTGTTCTTATGTTGCGGCAAATGATATGCCTGTGCGTACTTACCCAAAACAATCGTTAACTTTATGTCAGGTAATGCATTTAATAAAGCTTCACGCCACGCAGGAGCGCATTCCTTTCGTGGAGGTAAATCACCTGAACGGCCTTTGCCTGGGTAACAAAAGCCCATTGGCAATATCGCTATTTTAGTTGCATCATAAAACGCTTGTTTATTTATACCCAACCATTGACGTAATCGTTCACCGCTCGCGTCATCAAACGGTTTACCTGTTTGATGCACTTTAAGCCCAGGTGCTTGACCAGCAATTAAAATGCGCGCTTTTGCATTAAATTGAATCACTGGGCGCACGCCTAATGGCAGTTTAGATTCGCAGATCATGCAATTACTAACTTGTTCGACTAAATTACCTTGCCTCACTGGATTGCTCAATTTACTAATGCACAGTTAATAAGCAAACTCCACTAACAGCCCTATTACAAAGCAATGCTTCAATCTGGGCTTTATACATAGTGGCTGCGTTAAATACTTTACTGCGTGCTTTTGTCATAAAAATTGCTCTAGTTAGTAAAAAAATGATCTATCACATATCGTTATACTTTTTCAGACCACACAGCAAACTCATTGCCACACGGGTCTGAAAAATGAAATCGGCAGCCACCAGGAAAGTTAAAAACAGGTTTGGTTATTTCTCCCCCATGTTGTTGAACTTTAGCCTGCGTTGCCGTTATATCATTACTGTAAAACACCAACAGTGGAGCACCATTTAACGCGTTCGCAGACAAAGGAGCTTGGTAAAAACCGCCATCAAGCCCTGCATGCTCTTTGCTAAAAGCGGTGTACTCAGGGCCATAGTCCGTAAACTGCCAATTAAATACAGCACTGAAGAACGCTTTTGTTTGTTCTAAATCTTTTGCTGCAAACTCAACATAATTGAGTTGTTCATGATTTGCCAAAATCTAATCCTTAATAACTAGTTAACGTTGGTTGACCTGTGCTTTTTTCTGTATTAAGAATACAAGCAGTTAAAAAAAATAGCGAATTATTCGATAAGATCATTCTGATTAAAAAAATAAGTTGCGTAAATAAACATATATAACTGTGTAGCGAAGCTATGCTCATCACGTTAAGATGGGTTAAATATAACAACAATAAGAAACTACAAATGTTTAATAAAACGAACGCATTAATTTACTTTTTAGCCTTCAGTAGTGGCTTTAGTATTATGGGAATCGAGTTGCTAGGCGGGCGGATTTTGGCGCCATTTTTTGGTAGTAGCGTACATATTTGGGGCAGTATTATTACCGTGTTTATGCTGAGCCTGTCATTTGGGTATTTACTTGGCGGTAAAATGTCGATTCGCAATCCATCGTTAACAAAATATGGACTGATTTTTTTAGTCGCAAGTATCATGGTGCTACCAATCGCATTGTTTGCACAGCCTATAATGGCGTTTATTTTCAGTCATATAGAAGATAGCCGTTATGGCTCTTTACTCGCCTCTACCGCATTATTTTTCATTCCAACCATTATCCTCGGCATGATTTCACCCTACTCTGTTAGATTACTCGTGACTGACCGTGAAAGAAGCGGCCAAGTTGCTGGCGGGTTGTACTTTGTAAGCACCTTGGGAAGCGCTTTAGGCACTATAATTACCTCTTTTTATATGGTGCTCGCATTTGATGTTAATAGCATCATCATTGGCTTTGCGACTTTAATAGGCAGCCTTGGGTTACTGGCGATAGTCGTTGATTCGTTAGCAAAAAAAGAGGTGGTTTATGCATAAACTCGCTGCTTTATATTTAGTTGCAATAGCCTTATTTACCTCCCAAACAAGCGCAGAAGTCATCCATAGTGAGCGCTCTTTATACAGAAATATATTAGTAGAAGAAAACGGCGATTTACGGTGTTTAAAGTTTGACGAAAAAACCCGTATGAGTAGTCAAAGCTGTATGTACATAAGTAAACCGAAGCAACTTGTTTTTAACTACACAAAACTCACTTTTGCGAGTTTATTAATGATTGACGACCCTAAAAATGTGCTCATTATTGGTTTAGGTGGAGGAACACTGTCTAATGTAATACACGAACTCTACCCTAAAGCCACAATTGAAAACGTAGAAATTGACCCAGCCGTGATTAAAGTAGCCAGAGATTACTTTGCTTTTGTAGAAAACGATAAAGTTACATCAAAAGTACAAGATGGCCGTATTTTTATTAAACGTGCCGCGATAAAAAAACAACAATATGATTGGGTTATTCTTGATGCTTTTAATGGCGATTATATTCCTGAGCATTTGTTAACTAAAGAGTTTTTCGAAGAAATTAAAAGTGTGCTTGCACCCAATGGAATTGTGGCTGCAAATACATTTTCATCAAGTAAATTATACCAGCATGAATCAGCGACATATCATGCGGTGTTTGGCGATTTTATTAATGTCTCTACCACTGAAAATAGTAATCGCATCATACTTGCAGGGTTTAAGCACATGCCCACACAGCAGCAACTTGCCAGTCGAATAAAAAAACTAAGCCCACAACTATCACCTTATGGTATCGACTTGACTGCAATCAGTGAAGGAATGGCCTCGACCAAAGACAATCAAGATTGGCCTGCAAATACTAAGGTATTAACCGACCAATACTCGCCAGCGAACCTACTTAACTTTTAGCCCGCTTTATCGCCGACCAACGTCGGCGACAGCACAACACTTACCCCTTACTATTGAGTAGGTATTTGATTGACGCTTTTCACTATTATTTAGCGAAAGTGGTGATTAACTGCGTTTTAAACAATCAAGCTTAACATTAAGTTATTGATAATTATAAGTTATAAAAACGGCCCAATCATTGCTGAGTAAATAAACTTCATAACAAGAGACATTCACCAATGTTAGATATTCAATCATTGAGCCATCAATATAAAAAAGGTAAAGACAAACAACGGGCTATTAATGATCTGTCTTTGCACGTTAAACCAGGCATTTTAGCGTTGCTTGGCCCTAACGGAGCGGGTAAATCGAGTTTAATGAGAATTCTAGCCACCATCACAAAACCTACACAAGGGACTATTTTGTATAAAGGCCAGGATATTGTTAAAGCGCCCCAATTATTACGTAAAGAGCTGGGCTATTTGCCTCAATATTTTGGCGTGTATGACCAGCTCTCTGGTGTTGAGTTTTTGCAATATATGGCAGGATTAAAAGGGCTTGGCAACGCCCAAAGCAAAAACGTTATTGACGACTTACTTAATAAGCTAAATTTAACCCACGCAGCAAACAAACCTTTAAAAGGGTATTCCGGCGGTATGAAGCAGCGAATAGGTATTGCTCAAGCTTTATTAAACGATCCCCAATTACTTATTATTGACGAACCTACCGTAGGCCTTGACCCACATGAACGTTCGAATTTCAGGCAATTGTTAACAGAGCTCTCTACTGACCGTTGTATTATATTCTCAACGCATATTGTCTCTGATGTTGAATCAATTGCTGACCATGTTGCGATTATGAAAAATAGCCATCTTATTCGCTCATCCACCGCTGCACAATTGCAACAAGAAATAGCGGATAAGTGTTGGACACTGAGCGTTGAGCACAACGAATTTAAGCGCTTTCAGGATGAGTTTATTGTTAGCCATAGTGTAAAACGAGCAAACAAACTGGCGCTTAATATTGTTTCCCCATCTAGCCCTAGTGAAAAAGCAACACTTAGAGAAGCCACGTTAGAAGATGCATATTTGTATTTTACCCGTGATCACGTTGCGCCTACGTGTAAGCAAAGAGCAAGCTAATGAAACAAATATGGCAATGTATTATCGCTGACTTTAAGCAGCGCACACGACAACAGCGCTTTATTGTAACTTTGCTATTAATGTCGGTATTAACGTTATTGTACTTTCCACCACCTGATGCGCAATATCAAACGCTGGTCATTAATGGCTATCGCGGTGTTTACAATAGCGCCTGGATTGGGCTTTGTCTTGCCATGCTCAATGTGATGTTTTTACCTATTATTTGTTTTTATTTAGTTAAAAATGCGCTTGAATTAGACCGACAATCAAACACCTGTGAGTTAATTGCTGCCACCCCCATCAACACACACGCATTTGTATTTGCTAAGTGGACGGTCAATCTATTTATTTTGCTGATTATCGTTTTGGTTATGTTACTCACGAGTCTCTTTATTCAAATGTATTACGGTGAGAGCTATCAATTGAATATATGGCCTTTTGTATGGCCGCAGCTGGTGTTTGTGCTCCCTTTGTTGTTCGCTATTTCATCCATCGCTATTTTGTTCGAATCAATAAAATGGCTGCGAGGCGGTTTGGGTAATGTTATTTATTTTTTCTTATGGATTGGCTTCTTAACTCAAAATATCGAGGGAATGTCGGGGATCGGTGCAATACTTGAAAACCTAGAAACTGAAGTAGCAACCCGTTTTCCTGCTCAACAAGGTATGTCTAACATCGGTATCACAACCAGCAATTCTGTAAACACCTTTTTATGGGATGGATTTACGCCAAGCTCACCTTACCTTGTTGGAATGCTGCCTTTATTGGCAATCAGTTTGGTAGGTTTGATACTGGCTTTTTGGTGCTTTGACCGTTTTAGCCATGCCTCAACAACACCGATAAAAGGAAATTCGGTCCTTGCAAGCTACCTTGAAAAAGTCGCAATCATGCTTGATACCTTATTTATAGCCGCAACAAAGTCATTTTCGTTCACACGCTTTGTTAGGCTAGAGCTTAAACTAATGCTCAAGGGACAAACTAATGGTTGGTTTATTGGTTTGTTTGTTTTAAATGTGTGTCAGCTATTTGTAAGCCAGGAGTTATTAATAAGTGCTTTAATACCACTTTCATTGCTGTGGTGTGTGCTCGTGATTTCGCCGTTGGGGCAACTAGAAAAGCAAACCAATACCCTTGAAATAATGACCTACAGTAAACGCACCCCCATATTACAAAATACAGCCAGTTTAATTGCAGGGTGTACTGTGCTTTTAATCGCTTGCTTTGGTGCTTTTGCCCGACTGACTATAATGGCTCAATGGTTATTGATGATACAGCTATGCATTGGCATTGTGTTTATGGTTTCGCTTGCTTATTTTTGTGGTGCATTTACCCAAACAAAACGCATGTTTGAAGTACTTTTTCCGGCTATTTGGTACTTGGGCCCAATTCAAACTGGGTTATACCTTGATTTTATAGGTGTTGATAGCCAAGCCAGTTGGCATGCTGGAATGCCTTACTACTTTTTAGCCTGTGCGGCCACCATGGTTACACTAACAATGAGTGTAAAACAAACACGCTAGTTAGCAAATTAATCTACCTATACTCCTCCTAAACGAGTGTAGGTAGATACATACTCGCCTGCACCACTTTGCAAAAACCATTGCTCTGACTACAAGCTAGCCAGTCATACTCTTAAGTAAGATTATTTTCTTGAGAATTATTCTTATTGTTGTCCCCAAACAAAAACTGTTATAACATAACAAATGTTACGATATAACAAAATAAAGGATTCTCATGATTGAAATAAGTCACCTGAGTAAATCGTTTGGTGATAACAATGCCTTAAACGATTTATGCTTATCTATTCCTGCGGGGCAAGTCACCTGCTTACTCGGTGCTAACGGCGCGGGTAAAAGTACCACGCTAAATTTACTGCTAAACTTTATTACCCCTGACTCTGGTCGAATAACCATTGATAATATTGATGTGCAAATGGAGCCAGAAAAAAGTAAACAAAAACTTGTTTACCTCCCAGAGCAAGTAAATTTATTTGAAGAATTCAACGCGATTGAAAACCTGCAATACTTAGCCTCACTTACAAAACAAGTTACTAGTACCGAACAAGTTGAAGATGCACTGATTCAAACAGGTCTGCAAAAAAGTGCGTGGTTAAAGCCTTTGAGCAGCTATTCAAAAGGTATGCGACAAAAAGTAGGCATTGCATTTGCTATTTTGCGACAAGCAAAAGTGCTGTTACTTGATGAGCCAACATCAGGGCTTGATCCAAGTGCGACCCGTGAATTTATCAAAATTATAGAGTTGCTAGCACACCGTGGTGCTGCAATTTTAATGGTGACACATGATCTGTATTGCGCGCATAGCCTGGCAAAGCAAATAGGCATTATGAAACAAGGAAAACTGTGTACCTTACTCGATAATAACACCCTGACTCTTGATGAACTTGAAGCACATTACCATCACATCATCTCAGGTGATCCATTACCTAAGCTTAACGTGCTAACTAATACTGACTCTTTAAAACCAGAACTTGTATAAAGAATAGGAAAATCAACATGTGTAGTACCCGCCTTTCGCCAATTAGTCTTGCGCTATTAACTTGCTTGAGCATTTCAACAGCTGCGTACGCTGACGATGAGCAAAACAAAGATTCAACCTTATTTATTGGTGAAGTGATTGAAGTTATAAACCAAAATAATGCTGCAAAAGAGGCACAATTAGTCGGCTCTGTAGACATTATTAACCGAGATCAATTACAAAATGAACACGTGAATGTCACTGTGGATTTATTAAAAAAGGTTCCTGGTGTTTATTTTTCACGTTTTAACCAAGGTATTATCTCCACTGATGTGGCTATTCGTGGCTTTAATGCTGAAGGTTCAATGCCACACACCAAGTTACTGATTGATGGCGTACCCAGTAATTTGCACTTGGGCTTGGGCGAAATGGATGCGCTGTTCCCCATGGAAGTGGAATCAATCGAAGTTGTAAAAGGCAATCATGATGCGCGCTACGGTTTACATAACCTAGCAGGAAACCTCAACTTACGTAGTCGCCGCGATGATGCCAAAGAAATAGAAGTGCTCGTGGGCAGCTTTGATACTTATGAAGCACAGGGCTACTTTGGTGACGTAAATAACACCTTCTCACAGCATTACTTTGTTGGTGTACGTGAAACTCAAGGGTATCGTGATCACAGTAACTTGGAAAAACATACTTTTTCAGGAAAATGGTTTTATCAACCCACTAATCAAACCGAAGTAGGTGTCGTTGCGCGTTATTTTGATTATGAAGCCGATGCACCAGGGTACCTTACTGAGGAAGCCGCAAAACGCGATGCAACCCAATCAGCTGATTACGCTAAACATGACAGTGGTGATAAACAAACTCAACATCTCAGTGTTCATGTGGATCATGCATTTGATAAGCAGTGGCAGCTGAGTGTAAAAACCTATGTTCAACAATTTGATCGCCACCGCTACATTCAATATACCGCATCATCTACTCAACAAGAACGATTAGAAAAAGATCGCCAATACGGTGCGATTGCAACATTAAGTGCTGTATTGAACCCATCTTGGTTGTTAACGATGGGCCTTGATTATCAAGCGCAAGAAAATACTAATGAACGTTTTAGAACCAGTGAAAAAACCCGTCAATTGCAATTTCGTGATTGGGATTTTGATTACAATAATGCCGGTGGATTTACGCAACTTCAGTACCGAGGTGAGCGACTATTGTTAAGCGGTGGTCTTCGCCTCGATAGCTTTTCCGGCGACTTAGTTGATGGTATCAACCAACAAACCAAAGCAATCAACGATGATGGGGTGATTTTACAACCCAAATTTAATGTTTTGTATGAACTCACCGATTCACTAAATATTTTTGCGAACTATGGCGTTAGTTTTCAAGCACCCACAGGCAGTAAAGCCTACCTTAGTGAGAACAACCCTGGCTTTGAGTTTTCTAAAAACTATGGCTATGAAACCGGTGCAAAATGGCAGTTATTTGAGTGGTTAAATACGCGAGTGTCTATCTGGCAGCAAGATGCTAAAGATGAACTAACACCAAAAACAGATGGCTCGGGCGGCTTTGATAATATTGGCGAAACTAAACGACGAGGTTGGGACCTCGCCTTTAGTGCGGATATAAGTTCAAACTGGTCTAGCTTTGCATCGTATACCCGCCAAGAAGCTAAACTGGTTGAACCCGGTGAAGCTAAAATTGCGCAAAAAGGTAATTGGTTGTTAGGCGTGCCGGAGTTTACGGCTACCGCAGGTGTTATTTATCGCCCAATAGAGAAGCTGAAAATGGCGGTCTATGGGCATTTTCAAGGTGATTATTACGTAAGTAACGTCGTTCAAGATAAGCAATACGGCGATTATAAGCTCGTTGATTTAGCCTTTAATTATGATTTAGGTTGGGGTAATGCAGGCTTTAGAGTCAACAACCTATTTGATAGTTACTCTGATTATGTTTACTTGATTGGCGATGAAACAATCCATTCTCCTAGTGATGGTCGTTCAGTCAATTTAAGTCTGTCATATAGATTTTAAAAGGAATGCTACATGTCTAATGGAATAAGTTGGCGCGTGTGTAAACACGAGCTAAAACAAAAAACAAAAAATAACACGCTTTGGTTGTTGTTTGCCTTGATGCAACTGTTACTCGCCGTTGCTTTATTTACCAGTTGGCAGCAGTACCAGCAAAGCCGCGCGCTGCAAATTAGCTCACAACAATTAGTCGAGCAACAGTGGCTAGCACAACCAGACAGGCACCCACACAGGGTGGCTCACTTTGGTCATTTTGCTTTTCGCCCTCCTAGTGCATTGAGTTATTTTGATATTGGCGTGAATAACTGGGTCGGTAACAGCGTATTCTTAGAGGCCCACAAACAAAACAGTGCAAACTTTGCTAAAGATGATCAGGCTGCAACCTTACTTAGGTTCTCTGAATTATCCGTGGCTAATTTGCTTTTATTTGTTTGGCCTTTAGTGTTAATTGGATTGGGGTTTTCTACAATAAGTGGCGATCAAGAGCGCGGTACGCTTAAACAAATGTTGGCTGTGGGTGTCAAGTTTTCGCATTTATTATGCGGAAAAGGCTTGGCTTATACACTATTAAGCTGTGCATTTTTATTACCTGTTTTTATTGTGTCTATCGTGTTGTCATTGGCCAGCGAAGCTGTATTTACTAATGATGTGTTTTATAGAATTGGGCTGTTGTTTGTACTGTACTTAGCCTATTGCGTATTTTGGATAAGTGTTGTACTTTTAGTATCAAGCCTCACACGATTGCCAAAACACAGTTTAACCGCATTAGTAACGTTATGGTTTGTATTGCTCGTGCTGACCCCTCGCACGTTGGCTGATATAGCACAGCAGTTACACCCCCATAAAAGCCGTAACATGCTGTCATTAGCAGTACAAACTGACATTCGCAAAGTGGGTAATAGTCATAATCCAAACGATCCTCATTTTAATGCATTTAAACAACAGATTTTAAAAAAGTATGCCGTTGATACAGTGGAAGATTTACCTGTTAACTACCGAGGTCTCATCATGCAAGAAGGTGAGCGTATCAGCGCTGAAATTTATCAACGTCATTATCAAAACCAGCTTGATCAGTTTAATGCTCAACAGGCATTTATTGGCAAGTTTTATTGGCTTAACCCCTATTTAGCGGTTAGAGACTTGTCGATGGCAATTAGTGGTGTAGACAGCCGGCACTTTTTTAATTTTGAGCAGCAAGCGGAACAGCATCGGTTTGAACGAATTCAAGGGTTAAATAAGATACATACCAACGAGATTGATCACCACAACGACCGCGAACAACGCGTATCGTCATCAATGTGGCAGAACTTTCCTAAGTTTGATTATCAGCCAGCTTCACTTAGTTGGTCTTTAAAGCACAGTTTTGTGGCGATTAGCTCATTTGGACTTATCACTTTAATACTGCTGGTTGTGTTGATCACACCACGCATCCAACGTAAGGCGTTTATTCATGCTTAAATTTGAACTTAAACGGTTACTTTCGCCGCGTGCCAATCAAATTAGTTTATTGGTGTTTTTACTTAGTGCGTTGCTAGCGATTTTTTTAGGGGCCAACGCGTATAAGAATATACGTAAAGACCAAGTCGTTGCGAATATTGTGTTTGACAAAGAACGCGCTCATTTAAAAGAAAGCGGAAAGCTGCCCGAAATGGGATCGCTCGCTTACTATGCTAAAGCACCTACACAATGGCAATTGTCGCCTTGGGCCGCGCTGTTTACTGGGCAAAGTCAAAATAACTTAGCGGCAATGAAAATAAATGCACTGGCCTTGCAGGGTCAAATTTATAACAAAGAGGTGATCAACCCCAGTAAGCATCGTGCTGGAGGGTTTGATTTAGGCTTTGTACTTGCTTATATTCTGCCCATTCTAATTGGTGTGCTGTGCGTTAACTTGCTCAGTGATGAGCGTCAATCAGGGCGGTTTAGATTGCTTAGTGCGTTTGCTGGCAATGCAGCAAAAAAAATCCTTATACGTGCGCTGCTGTTACGCTTTTATATGGTATCAGGGCTAATTGTTATTTTATTTATCGTGGCTGCAGTGTTACTTTCTTTACCGCTCAATGGAGTGTTTTTATCGGTAGTTGGGCTGAGCATTGCGTATTGCGCTCTGTGGTTTCTAATTGCGGGCGTTATTGTGAGTTTAAACCTAACAGGCTTATTTAACAGCCTTGCTTTTATCAGCGTTTGGCTTGTTTTTGCCGTACTGATCCCCGGAGCCATTCATTTAGTTTTAAACCAACAATACACGCAACAACCGGCATTACAAGCCAGTGTTGAGCAACGTTTAATCTTAAATGATGGCTGGGATCAAGACATGCAAGCGGCGCTGACGCGCTTTAGTAAGCAGTATCCTCAGTTTAGTGAAAAGCTTAGCTTTGAAGGGCGATTCCATTGGAAATGGTACTATGCCATGCATCAACTTAGTGATTTAGCTGTGCAAGAGCATTGGCAGGCGCATCTTGCTGTACAGCAAGCCCGTGATAATAGTTTATCGCGCATTGATTGGTTGTCACCAAGCTTAGTGTATCAACGCGCCCTCAATTCGTTTTCAGGAACAGATACTCTCGCTTATCAACGCTATCTGTTGCAAGTGAGCGCATACCATAAACAGGTCAGTGAATTTATCTACCCCTATTTATTTAATGATACCCCGGTGACAAATGCTGATCTTGATCTGTTTCCAGCGTTTGAGCCAAGTATAAGCCCTGTCAGAAGCAATGAATTATATTATGGCATTGTATTATTTGTGATTCTGTGCGGCTTGTTCACGGCTATTATTCGCGTACGCTTTAGGCACCTCGCGGTTACCTAAGCCTTTAACATTCAAGTGATAACGTGCTTTGCCAGCATGTTATCACTTTAAATTCACCGCCTAGGTATTAACCATAGCGTGAGCGCTCCCGCCAAAATCCCCCAAAATGCAGAACCGATTGAGTAAAAACTTAAATCTGAAGCAGTTACTAAAAATGTGATTATTGCAGCTTCTGTGTAATAACTATCAGACAATGCTTGCTGTAAGCTAGACGCTATTGTGGTGAACAATGCAATGCCTGCCAAAGCGAGAATAAGCGCCTGCGGCAAACTGGCTACTAACCCGACTAAAGTTGCCGCACCTATTGCCATTAAAATATAAAAGCCACCGCCTGCAATACTGGCCCAATAGCGCTTATTGGGGTCTTTATCTGCATCTTCACTCATACATATTGCGGCCGTAATCGCTGCAAGATTTATTGCATAACCGCCAAATGGGGCAATTAAAATATTCGTAAAACCTGTCACATTTAGAGATGCTGAAACTGGCGCGGGGTAGTTATGTGCTTTTAAAACGGCAATACCAGGAAGGTTTTGCGAGGTCATAGTGACAATATACAATGGAATACCAATGCTGATCATGGCTTGTAGGTCAAATTCTGGCGCAATAAAAGTAAATTCACTCACTTTCCATTGCCAACTACTGGTATCAATCTGCCCTGTAGCACCTGCCATAACAAAACCTGCAGTAAGCACCATGAGCATAGCGAACCTAGGCATTAGTCGTTTACACAGTAAATAGGTTAAAACCATTGCACCAATTATAAGCGGCTTATCGCCCATAAAATTAAATACATTAATTCCAAACGTGACTAACACACCGGCTAACATGGCACAGGCTATTTGACTTGGGATCCGTTGCATTACTTTTTCAAACCAACCCGTAACCCCTGAAATGAATACCAAAAAAGCGCTCAACATAAACGCTCCCACTGCCTGATTTAAGCTGTAACCTTGTGCGCTGGTTATCAACAATGCCGCCCCGGTTGTCGACCATGCAATAAGAATAGGCAGTTTATAATAATAGGACAAAGCAATGGAGGTGCCGCCCATTGCAAGACCGAGCATCAGCACCCAGCTAGCCACTAGATCAGGCGTGCCTCCGAGCACTATGACGACTTGATAAATCAATGCTATCGAACTGGTGAAACCGATTATCACCGCAACTAACCCTGCCGTTATTCGGTTTAATAGTTGATCGGATAGCCCCATAAAGCACCTTAGGTTAAGGAGTGTTTAACGCTTATTTATACACAAATCAACTTACGGTGCTAGGAACAAAGTTAAAACTATGACTAAGGTCTAAACCCAAACCACCTCAAGATGCAAAATTCAGCGTGTTGGTTTAAAAGCGATGCTCGCATCTTGGGGTGACTTTGTTGTGATTCAATGAAACCGTATGAACAAATAAAATGTTTATTGTTCAACCAAGGCGGGAAAAAGTGTTTGTCCGTCACTGTCTATTTCATTGAGTACTTTTAGTCCTAGGACATTTGCAATAAGCGGATAAATATCAAGGTTATTAACCTCTTTAAGAACTAGGTTCTGCTTAAATGCAGGGCCTTGCGCAACGAACGTTGCCGCCATATCCTCACTATAAGCATAACCATGGGTGCCTAAATAATTAATATGTGCCTTGTGTGTAAATGCTTTAGGTGCAACAGTTTGTAAAATTATATCGCCCGTGCGGCCATTATTTTTGTAGTGATAAGCCTCTCTCTGACTATCGGTTAACACGATATAGCGCCCTTTTGCAGCTTTAACTAACCGTTGCTTATAAGCTGATATTTGTGCTCGTGTAGTACCTTGATTGGCATAAATCAGTACCCGAGGACCAGTATTTTTAACCATAAATGCCTCATCTTTTGGCAAGGTTTTTAACGCAATACTTTGCTCAGGATCGACTTGGCTCATGCCATGATCTGATACCAATACTAGATTGGCATTAATCGATAATTCATTGATTCGAGTATGTAGCTGCCCCATTAAATTATCCAGCTGCTGAACAGCGTCTCGAGTTTGCATTGCATCAGGACCAAATTCATGGCCCATTGTGTCTACTAAAGAAAAGTAGCTGATCACTAAGCGGGGTCGCTGTGCTGCTGGTAATGTTAACCACTGCAAGATTTGATCAACTCTTTTTTGATAATCGCTGTGTTTTGAATAATGGTAATAATAATCCGGTAGCATGCCGTTAAAGCGAGCATCAGATTCGGGCCAAAAATAGGTTGCCGACTTTAGCCCTTGCATTGACGCTAAATTCCAAAGTGGAATGCCACTTAACCACGTGCTGTCGTCTTTTCCTTTACCCATGCTGTAACAGTCACTTCGTATTGTGTCGCAAAAACGATTTTCAACAACACCATGATTTATTGGTAATAAGCCCGTAACTATCGATATATGGTTGGGAAATGTTTTTGTTGGGTAGACGGGCCGCATTTTTTGGCCTCTTACTCCTTGCTTTGCAATATTCGCTATATTTTTAGCGCCGTGCTTTTCAATGTAATCCCAACGAAAACCATCGAGAGAAATAAGCACAACGGTTTGCTCCTCATTGGCCTTGGTTGGCAGGCTCAGTAATAAAAGAACAATAATAGATAAATTTAAAAGTAGCTGGCGCATTAAAGTGCTCCTAAAGTTTAGCGCTAACATCATAGAAAAATTTACGTAGAAATAAAATAGCTTTACCTATTATTTCAAGCTGTTAGATTTAAGGCATAGACCACACATGAATGGATTTATTATGATCGACTTTCAAAAGAAAATAACACCTGCTAGAGCCGAGCGCAGCACAGCTAACCTAAACATGGCATTGGAAAGCGATCGTGGTCGAATAATCAACAGCGCGGCCATAAGGCGCTTACAACAAAAAACGCAAGTATTTCCATTAGAGCGCAACGCAGCCGTTCGCTCAAGGCTTACACACTCACTAGAAGTTCAGCAAGTGGGTCGATTCATCGTGCAGCGTATTTTTCATTTTTTAACTCAACAGCAAATTATTAATTATGGCTTATCGGATTTGGAGCGACCATTAGAAAGCTTAGTTGAAATGGCCTGCCTAATGCACGATATTGGCAACCCACCGTTTGGTCATTTTGGTGAGGCAGCTATAAATAAGTGGTTTCGCACTCATTTATCCAGTGTCACACCTGAGCGCTGCCAAACCCCAAATACCGGTATTAATGTTATTTTTAAGCACTTAATTGAAGACATTCAAAACTTTGAGGGCAATGCACAAGGCATTCGTATTGTACACTCTTTACTCAGCTTAAACTTAACCTACAGTCAAACGGCAGGGATTCTAAAATATACCCGCCCAGCGAGTATGGCAAAACAAGACAGTCCAAAAGATAAAAGCTACCTAATGAAAAAAGTAGGATACTACTTCAGCGAGAAGCCGTTTATTGACGCACTGCAAAATGAGCTTGAAATCAACCAATACTGTCGTCATCCAGCAAGCTATATTATGGAAGCTGCAGATGATATCTCTTATTGCTTAGCAGATATAGAAGATGCAGTAGAAAAAGGCATAATCAGTGTTGAGTTATTATGCGATAAATTAAAACACCAATATAAACGCACCCTTATTAATCTAACTATTGATGATACTGAACATTTAAATTTCGTTGAGAAAGCAATTGATTACGCGCTCAATAAGGCCGCCGCTCAACCTTATAACTTTAATAGTGAGTTTTTTATTTACTTGAGGGTGTCGTTACTGCATCCACTTGTGAACCATGCAGCAAATCGCTTTATTGAACATATTGAGGCTATTTATCATGGCGATTTTAACCATGCTCTTCTTGAAGACAATAGCCATTTACATGCAGTCACTAAAACATTAAAGCAAGTGGCACTTGAACATGTATTCAATCATCAAGAAGTGGGTAAACTAGAGTTGCAAGGCTATCGTATTATTACTGGATTGCTTGACTGCTATAAACCCTTATTAGCACTTAACTGCGATGAATTTAAACGAGTAATAAAAGGGGATACAACATTTTTGATTGAGTCTAGGTTAATAAAAAAGCTTTCTAATAAACACCTTAATAGTTATCAAAAAGCAATTAATGATTTAACGCACGAGCCGGACCACTTTTGCGCCTATGAGTTTTACTATCGTTGTCGCCTTATTCAAGATTACATAAGTGGTATGACAGACCAGTTTGCCTATGATGAATACCGTTCATTAATGGCCATTGACTGATCTCAGATCTGTTAAATAAACGGATTCGCACATGGGCGGTACTAATTGCTTGCTAGATAATTTGCCAGAGTAATATTAAACTAAGACTATTGTTTATTTATCATTAAATGTGCGCCAATGATTTTATTTTTACGCCTTTTCTTTTTGACGTTGCTTACCTGTAGTTTTAACACTACAGCAAAATACAATGAAGCGATGTGTATTTTGTATAAGCAACAGATGCAGCAATTTAGTGATGATAAAAGCAGTCGTAGTTATCGAAACGCAAGAAGAGACTTTAATAAAAACTGCAGTAATCCACCACCAGTTGAAAATAAACCTCAGCAAACGGTTAATGAGCCAGCACCGATTATAAACAGTCAAAGTGCTGAACAAGATAACGATGCGCGTAATGACCTTAATAACATTATTGATCAAAGTATTGTAGAAGATACGCTATCTATAAACAAAACTGTAAACCCCCTTGACGCAAATGACACGCCAAAACAATCTGAGATTAAATTATCTGAATCAGATTTAGAAAAAACAAATACAAAGGTTGATCAAAACCCACTTATTGAGGCTGAAAACAAGCAAGAAATAGAGTATAACGCTCAGAATACTCCCACTGAGTCGCAACCTAAGCCAGCTATAAAAGCAGCTAAGGTGCAAATCAATAAAGCCGCAGCACCAGCTATTACATCACCTGTCATAGCTGCAAGTGGACAATCAACATCATTGACCACACCGATTCTTATTATCGTGTTAGTGTTACTGATTGCTGGATTAGTGATTTATAAACTTCGCATTAAAAAACAATCAGCCGATTCATCCACAACGCTTACCAGTAACGCAGTGGTAACGCCTGCCACAATGCCGACTCAGCAAGACTCGCAGCCAACGCCACTATCGGATTCAAAAACAGACATGGGTGCATTAAACACAGATGCAGCTGCACCTGAAAAGAAATTGTCCATTAATCAGGACATAGGTGAGCCCAACGCACACAGGGTTAAACCTGAGGTTGTAAATACGCCCTCAGTAGACTCTACAGAACAACTCGAAGCCGACACAGCAGATGATGAGCTGAATGAATATAGCGAACGCGAGATAGAGCCTATTGCACCGGTAACGCACGACGAACCAAACCATAAGCCTGCCGATGAGTCAGCAACGTCACGTATTAAAAACGAACATGACTTTAAAGAGCCTGAAGTACGTACATTTGACCCTAATGCGCCATTGCCTGGGCAGAAAAAAGAATCGTCCCCACAAGCTCAAGTTAAAGAGACTCCTATTGATACTCTAAAGCAAGACTCTCCCGCTGATTTAGCTGATGCTACGACAGAACATTCAAGTGAGCATAGTAGCCATCAAGATACTTTAAATAAGCAGCTACCTGAGCAAACAATTGACCCAGCAGATAAAAGTGAACAACCACAAAACATCAGCACTGAAGAACATGAGATTGAACAAGCGCTCAATACATTAAATACACAGATTACTGAGCAAGATAGTTCTTCAGAAAGAGTAGATGAAACATCTGACAAACAAGTTAAAGCCAATCCGTTTGCAAACCTGTCGTTAGACCCAACATGGGATCCAAACACTAAAGAAAAGCCAACCATAGAACCCAAAAAAGCGGTTCCAAAGTCAGCTGAACTCATTGCAGCAGAAGAGCGCGCTAAGCAGTTGAAGACCGATGAATAATACCAATCCGTAATAATACTTAATCATTTTTTCGGGGCTATACGTGTCGCTAACTGCGTTAAAAAATTCTCTTTTAGAACAACTAAATAGCGAATTTTTTGCCTTGCTATCAACACGTTTTCACCCTCAAAATAGATCACTTAATTAAGCGAATTGGTATAAAACGAGGCTAGCCTTTTTTGCTCTGACGGAGGTATAAAAAAAGCCGCATAAATGCGGCTTTGGGAGGTTAGTCTCACTGTGTTTGGGCGTGTCTCCAAACGAGTGAATACGTTACCAAGGAACTTTGCTGATTACGCTTTTACTGACTCAAGCGCAATTTTAACCATTTCATTAAATGTACTTTGACGCTCATCGCTCGGTGTAGCTTCACCAGTAATTACGTGGTCGCTAACAGTGAATAACGCCATAGCTTTTGCACCGTACTCGGCTGCAACGCCATACATACCTGCTGTTTCCATATCGACGGCTAACATGCCTAACTTATCAAGCTCTTGATAAAAAGTGTTGTCCGCTTGATAGAAAGTGTCAGTGGTAAAAACGTTACCTACTTTTGCTTTGATACCTAGCTCTTTAGCGGCATTAACACCGTTTAAAAGTAAGTCAAAGTCTGCAATAGCAGAGAAGTCATAGCCACGTACGCGAGCACGGTTTACATTTGAATCTGTGCTGGCACCTTGTGCAAAGATAACATCACGAATTTTAATGTCGCTACCAATACCGCCGCATGTGCCTATACGAATAAGGTTTTCAACGCCGTAACTAACTATCAATTCACGGGCATAAATTGACATAGATGGAATACCCATCCCAGACCCCATAATACTGACTGGCTTATCTTTGTAGGTACCGGTAAAGCCATACATATTACGAACGCCTGTTACTTTAACTGCGTTATCAAGAAAGTTTTCTGCAATATATTGCGCGCGTAGTGGATCGCCTGGCATTAAAACCGTTTTTGCGAAATCACCGTTGTTCGCTTCGATATGCGGAGTACTCATTATTCGTTTCCTTTTACAATTGGCGCTTTTAGCTTGTCGATAAAGCCTTCACCATAGTCAAGTGCAGGTAAGTTAAACCACTGGGCAAGGGTTTGACCTATGTCTGCAAAACTAGCACGTTCACCAAGGGCCGTATTTTCAAGACCTGGTTGGTACGCAATTACAGGTACATATTCACGGGTGTGCTCACTGCCCGGGAATGTTGGGTCACAACCGTGATCCGCTGTAATTATTAAAATATCATCATCATTAAGCTGCTTAAGTATAGTCGGTAAAAAATCATCAAACTCTTTAAGTGCTTTGGCATACCCAACAGGGTTGCGACGATGGCCAAACTTTTCGTCAAAATCAACGAGGTTTGTAAAAATCAAACTATGATCAGGCGCTGACGCCATTACTTCAGTTGTTTTTTCGAGTAAATTTTGTAAGCCTGGGGCTTTGTGTTTTTGGGTAATACCTTGGTGTGCATAAATGTCTGCAATTTTACCAATGCTAATTACTTGGCCGCCGTCATCTGCTAATTTATCTAGCAATGTTGGTGCTGGCGGTAATACTGAATAATCACGACGATTGCCCGTTCTAGCAAAGTCTTGATTAGTCGAACCCAAAAATGGCCGCGCAATCACTCGTCCTATGTTCATTTCATCAAGCAGCGCCCGTGTGATTTCGCAGACCTGATAAAGTTTTTCTAGACCGAAAGTTTGTTCATGCGCGGCTATTTGAAACACGCTATCAGCTGAGGTGTAACAAATTGGCATACCTGTTTTGATATGCTCTTCACCTAGCTGTTCTAAAATAGTGGTTCCTGATGCATGGCAGTTACCTAAAATGCCAGGAATACCGGTACGAGCAATTAACTCGTCAATAAATTCTTGTGGAAAACAAGGCTGTGTATTCGGGAAGTAACCCCAATCGAATAACACAGGTACACCCGCCATTTCCCAATGACCTGATGGTGTATCTTTACCGCTTGAGAGTTCTTTAGCATAACCCCATGCTGCAATTGGTGTTTGACGGTCGCTAATTAAGCAAGGCTCTTTACCTGCCGCTTCACATGCATCAACCAACCCTAATAGCGATAAGTTAGGCAGAGAAAGGGCTTCGCCCGTTTCCTCTGAGTAAGCTTTCAGCAGATGTGCAAATGTGTTTGCGCCTAAATCACCAAATTTATCAGCGTCAGGAGCAGCACCTATGCCTAAGCTATCTGCCATCAATATAATTGCTCTTGCCATACTCACCTCGTTAATCCAATGTGGCTACTTTATCTGCTGTTGCTTTTTACCGTACAGGACATAAGTCCTGTTTCATAAAACCTAAACATTATAAATTTCACATCTTAGAGCGAAGCAAGAGAGATTAATCGTGTCTTTTTTGCTATTGTGATCTACCAACAATGTATCCTTATGTGTGGATGAGAACTTTAGTGACACGAACAATAATAGCTATTGCTGGCGCTTCTGCGTCGGGCAAATCTCTTTTTAGCCAAACTATTTACAATGAGTTGGTTAATGAGCTTGAACCAGGCGCTATCGCCGTGATCGAAGAAGATGCGTATTACAACGATCAATCGCATTTACCGTTTGACCATCGTACGCAAACGAACTACGACCACCCTGATGCGTTTGAACATGAGTTAATGTGTAAACACCTGACTCAATTACGCAATGGAGAAGCAGTAGAAGTTCCGACTTATGATTACGCCCAGCACACGCGTAGCGACAAAACGCGAACAGTGATGCCAGCAGAGATTCTCATAGTTGAAGGGATTTTATTGCTTAGCGATAACGCGCTAAATAAAGAATTTGATATCAAAGTGTTTATTGATACACCGCTTGATATTTGCCTAATGCGCCGTATGCAACGTGATATGGAGCAACGAGGCAGAACATTACAGTCCGTTGTTGAACAATATCAAGCGACGGTGAGACCGATGTTTTATCAGTTCATTGAGCCCTCAAAGCACAAGGCTGATTTAGTGGTCACACGTGGCGGCATGAATCGTGTTGCGATTGATATAATTAAAAGTAAAATAAAATATTTACTGCAAAAATAACAACGGGAAATAACTAAACATGACAACATTTATGAGCTTAGTCGGCATGTGTGTGCTGCTAGGCATTGCTTTTGCGGCATCAACCAACCGCAAAGCAATTAGTTTAAGAACGGTGGGTATTGCGTTTGCCATGCAGTTCATTATTGGTGGGTTTGTGCTGTTTTTCGAAGCAGGTAAAAACGCCTTAGTAAGCATGTCAAAAGCCGTATCATCGGTAATTGGTTTTGCCAATGACGGAATATCATTTTTATTCGGTCCCCTTGCAAGCCAAGATACCTTAGGGTTTATTTTTGCGGTACAAGTTTTGCCAGTTATTGTGTTTTTCTCTGCGCTAGTTGCAGTACTTTACCACATAGGCATTATGGACTGGATTATTAGAATCCTCGGCGGTGGTTTACAAAAACTATTAAAAACATCGCGTACTGAATCGCTTTCAGCGACCGCCAACATTTTTGTTGGTCAAACTGAAGCACCGTTAATAGTGAAACCATTTATTGCAACAATGACAAAGTCGGAATTGTTTGCAGTGATGGTGGGTGGCCTAGCCACTGTAGCAGGCTCTGTGATGGCCGGTTACGTAATTATTGGCGTAGAGCTTAAGTATTTAATTGCTGCCAGCTTTATGGCCGCACCAGGTGGTTTTTTAATGGCCAAGATGATCGTGCCAGAGACAGAAACCCCCAAAGACACATTGGCCGATCTTGATGATAATGAAGATAAGCCAGTAAATGTGATTGATGCAGCTGCATCAGGCGCAGCAAACGGTATGCATTTAGCACTTAATGTAGGTGCCATGTTATTAGCATTCGTTGCTTTAATCGCGCTTTTAAACGGTTTATTAGGTGGTATTGGTGGCTGGTTTGATTACCCTACACTGACACTACAAGAAATTTTAGGTTATATATTTGCCCCAGTCGCTTGGTTACTTGGTGTACCTTGGAGTGAAGCAATTATAGCCGGCAGTTTTATTGGTCAAAAGTTAGTAGTGAATGAGTTTGTTGCTTACTTAGACTTTATAAATTATCGCGATACGTTAAGTGCGCACACACAAGCGATTGTCACATTCGCGTTATGTGGGTTTGCTAACTTATCATCGATAGCCATTTTACTAGGTGGATTAGGCGGTATGGCGCCTAGTCGGCGAAAGGATATCGCACGCTTAGGGCTCAGAGCAGTGTTAGCAGGATCTATGGCTAACCTTATGAGCGCCGCAATTGCAGGTTTTTTCCTCTCGCTAGCTTAGAAACTTTGAGATGAGCCTTAGTTGCAAAACAATAGGATAACGCTTTAAGGGGTTAAAGCATTATCTGACTTGAACGATACTTCACCAAGGGCCGCAAGGCCCTTTTATCGTTTTAATACCTTTAACTTTTCATATTCTGATCTTTGCTACTATACTGATTTTATTAAGGCAAATTAAGGTCAATCAATGCGAACACTGCTTTACGCTTTGCTAATGCTATTTCCACTATTTGGTTTCAGCCAACCTCAAATTCAGGTTGTGACTGAACTTTCACCGCCTAATCAAACTCGAATAAATGATGAAGTTGCAGGTACCAGCACCAACATTGTAAAAAAGATATTAGAAACTGCTGCTGTAGACGCTTCTTTCTCAATTTATCCTTGGGCCCGAGCATACAAGCTTGCCAGCAAAATAGACAATACACTCATATACAGCCTAGCTAGAACCCCTGAAAGGGAGAAGCTATTTCACTGGATTGGCCCTGTAGCGCAATTTAAATTAGGTTTTGTGAAGCTCTCAGAGCGAAGGAATATTAAAATAACAAGTCTAGAACAGGCAAAAAAGTACAAAGTAGCGGTTCAACGACATGACTTGGCTTTTCAAGTTTTATCAAAGCATGGCTTTGATCTACTTATAACTTCGGATATCAAGAAGTCTTACAACTTATTACTTGCTAACAAAGTAGACCTAATAATAGATGACGAAAATTTCATACCTGACATGGCAGACCAGTTAGCCATCGATCACAATAAATTCAGCTTCACATACCCAATAGATGCGCTTCAAGTCAAAGGCTATCTAGCAGCAAATATAAATTTAGAGCATCAAATTATAGATGCATTAAAAAAAGCGTTTAGTGAAGTGAAAGAAACACCTGAGTATAAAAAGCTAATGAATAACAATTAGTCTGTCTTAATCATGCTTTTTAAATAAGGCAGCCTAAATTGCTCAAGATCATCCGCCTGTTTTAATGCAGCTAACTCGTTATTAAATTTATCAACAATTTCTTTGGGCACAGATTTATTAAACGCAAGGTAGTTTCCTTTTAGTTTATCAACGGGTAATTCAATTAACCTAACTACGTCAGCGCTATTGTGGCCATATTGTTGTAATTGATAATCAAGCAACGATTCTGAACCGAGAATAAGATCGATCTTATTTTTAAAAAATAAATTAATGTACTCGTAATGGTGGGCAAAGTTTAAGAGGTTTTTATCTTTCACAAAACCAATGTCATGCACTAATGGCGCGTACACATCATCGCGAACTAACCCTAAGGTGTAGGTACTTAATTGACTCAGCTCAGTAGGGTTTATGTGGTCATTACTCGCGAGTCGATAAAAAAATGTACGTGAAGAGGCTAAAGGGCCGACCCATTGAAACAACGACTCCCGCTCTAGAGAACGTGCTGTCGACACTAACCCTGAAGCTTTATTTTTTTGAGCCAAATAATACGCCCGTGTCCAAGGTAATAACTCAAACTGACAATCAACGTTAACGCGTTTGCATAAAGCGCGAGTGATATCAAGGTTAATACCTTGCAACTGACCTTTATTTGAAAAGTTGTACGGCGGGAAGTGCTCTGTATATATAGTAATTAAAGGCTTGGCATAACCTATAGCCGAAAAATTTAAGCAACAAAGAAGTACAAAAATGTTACGGATAACTTTCTCCGACAACCACTGATAATCACTAATAATAGGCATTCAGCGTGATATCGTCAATTTTTAAGCACAAAAAAAGCGCTATATAAGCGCTTTTTGGATTTTACCTAAAAGGTAAAATTATACAGCAGTGATATTTTCTGCTTGAGGACCTTTTTGACCTTGTGAAAGAGTGAACTCTACACGTTGGCCTTCAGCAAGAGTTTTAAAACCTTCGCTTTTGATTGCTGAGAAATGTGCGAAAACGTCTGGACCATTTTCTTGCTCGATGAAACCAAAACCTTTAGACTCGTTGAACCACTTAACTGTACCTGATACGATGTTAGACATAGTAATATCCTGATATAAAAATAAAAAATTGCCCATGTGGGCGGGTGTAGCAAAAAATGAGATGGTACTTAAAAAAACTTCAGGACGGTACTACAAGTATTACTTATACAACAACGAAATGGAGATTTATAAATTACATGCTTTCTTTCTAGCTGCGGCCTACTATATAGAGTTGGCAGTTTATGTCAAACCTTTTGTGATTTTATTTTTAATTTAACGCTGAAAGCACCTTGTTTATTTTACCTGCTTTAGCCATTAAACACGTTTACGCAATGAAGTTATTTTAAAAATAGCGCTGACTTTATTTCCAGCGCTGTTACTTATCCAACGCTTTTAAGCTGTTACGGCTTGCTCTCGGATGTTATTGCATAGCTCAACCCAATCTGCTGATTGCACTTTGCCTTCGATTCTACGTCCAAACAAAGTCATGACTGTGCTGCCATGAGCATCAAAAAATTCGATCGAATGAACGAAAGTATCACCATTGTCAGTTGGCTTTTTAACGACAAATGCACGAGAGAACTGCTGACTTTTTACATGCAAGTTAAAATTGTTATCTAGGACGTTATACCACGATCCAACCTGTTTAAGATTGGTTAATGTTCCAGAATAAATTTGCACGGCTGCGTGGTTGTTGACAAAAATCATTAATTCGCTTTGTTGTTCTCGCACAGCTTCAAAAACATCGGTTAAACAATCAGGCGAGACTTCTTGTGCCCATTGCTCACCTGCAATTTCAAGCCCTTGAGTACGGCTAACTGCAAACTTAGTTAATAATGCAGGAAAGTGGTGAACATCTTGTAAGCTCTTCCAGCCCTCTCTAAAACCTTGAATATCGATTTCAGCCAATGCTTTTTTTTCATCAACCACTATTGCAGGTGCGGTTATATTGAGCGGTGCGTCTTGTTGTTGCACCTTAAATCTTTCAACTAATTGTTCAAATGCAGTAAAGTCAGTTTGGGTAGTGGTAAATACCTTGTGTATAGCAACTCCGTATTTATCAAAAAATTGAATACTGCCCTGGTTTTTTTTGGTATGAAGCGCAAATACGCTATGCCATTTTGAGATAAACAGGCGTAAATCGATACCTCCAGGGTTAATTGCAATAGCCGTTTTAGTATCATTGCGCTCTGAGCAGTAAATTTTTTCATAACAACCTGAAATTTCACTCACCACGTGCTCGTTACGCGTTAATGCCATAACATGATTCAACTTTTTAAATGCTTTCAATATCGCTTCTATATTAGTGTTATCAAGCTTGGTTACACCTTCACCTACCTGAGCTGCAATAAGTTGCGCTTCTTTTATATTTAATTGCTGCGCAGCGTCTATGGCTCTTATATTTGGTTGCTGTTCACATAACTGGCGATAACGTTGTAAAATAGTCATTTTTTCGTACCTTCATGCTTATCTAAAGCTCGAGCCGACATCGCAAGCTGAGCTTTAGATTCAACCACCTCAAGCAACTTTTTACCTTGAGGAGGTTGAGTATTAAAATTTAAAGCTAACTTGAGTTTTAATATTACGGCCTACGCCATAATCACCAATAGCACCGCCAGTACCGGCCATCACTTGGTATTCCTTATCCAATAAATTATCCACCGCAACACGTACATTCCAGTCATCACTAAAATCCCAGTTGGCATTGAGCCCTACTAAGGTATAGCTATCTTGCTGTGTCTGTTTGTATGATCGGGTTGCAACGTCATAGGCTTGAACCGTTCGCGCAGCAATATCCTGAACGCTAATCCCTGTGCGTAGGCTTGAGTCGAAGAAAAATAAACCTGCCGTGAGCGCCAGTTTATCTGCAGGTAAATACCATAAAGGTTCACCATCTTGGTCTTCACCTGATATTTCGCTGTAAGCAAGGTTTGCATAGCCTATTGAGTGGGCGTAATTCACTTCAAGTTCGAAACCATCACGATCATTATTACCGCTGTTGTTGTAGCGAGGTGCAGGAACTGGGTTGGTCACAGAGCTAGTGTTTGACTGAATTTCGTCATCAACCTGAGTGTCAAAATACACAATGCGCCCAGTTAATGAATCTCGATCAGAGAACACATTATCTGTTTGATAGCTCATGCCTATTTCTTGGTTTTGGCTATTTTCGGTTTCGAGTGCTAAATTAGGGTTACGACCACCATATAAATCATATAGCTCATCAATTAACGGCGCCCTAAAGCCTTCTTGATAACTGGCAAACAAAGCAAATTCATCAGTGAACTGATAATTTACAGTGAGCGCTGGGACTACTTTTGAATGCTCAACCTTGGTGTCTAACTCTGCGTATTTGCTAGCAAACAGCGATGTTGGTTTACTACTGTATTTTTCATATCTAACACCACCGGTTAATGTAAATGCCTGCCAAGTAAATTCATCTTGAATATACACACCAATACGTTTTTGTTCGCCACCTGGTTGCGACGTCATTTGGCTATAGGTTAATTCGGGGCTGTACTTAATGCAGGCGTATGTCTGCATATTGTATTCTAAGCATGGATAACTTTGCTTATCACCTACACGCTCTTTGTCTGAGTACTGTACACCGTAAGTAAGTGCATGCATACCTATTACACTGGTGTTCATAATATCGAGCGTATTTATATTATATTCATAATGAGATTCAACGCCGATATAATCTTCTAACATACCTTTGCCATCGCTTTCTGTAACATGGCTTTGGCTATTTCCAAAACGTATAGCTAAATCAAGGTATTTGTTATTAACCGGGTTTAACTCATAACTAAAATTAGTAACCGATTGCTTTACTCTGCGGTAAACTGTGCCCCAAGCGCCCGGATCTGTGGTATTAAACTCTGTTCTTTGGGCATCTTCACTTTGACTATACGAAAGCCCAACTAATGAGTCATCCGTTAAGTAATACTCACCTTTAAGCAATAAAGACTCGGCTTCGATTGCAGAGTTATCAAGTGCTTCACCATTCGATAACTCAAAATCATCACTTTGTCGCCGAATATACGCGGCTAAAATATCCAGTGAATCGGTGGGGCGAGCGTACGCATAAACGCTGCCATTGTTCTCGTTATTATTGCTGTGATGCCCGAGTTTAATTTTTGCGCCCGCTGTTTGATTGGGTTCTAAAAAATCACTAGCATCTTTAAGCTCCATTTCTACCACGCCACCAAGCGCACCACCACCATGCAATACGGTACTTGGACCACGTTTAATACTAACAGTCCGATATAAATCAGCGTCACCAAAAAAGCTGCCCATTCGGTACTTTTCAAAAGTTTGAATGGCGCCGTCAACACTCACAAGCACATCTTCGGCATCACTAAAGCCGCGCACACTAAACTTTTGCCCTGCGGATCTCGGCCCCCCAGTGGCTGTTACATTGGGTACAGCAATCAAGCTATCAAATACGGTTGTTGCCAACACATCTTCAATATCTTCAGCACTTATAACATTCACAGCTTGCGAAGAGTTCAACACCGTTTTTTCTGTTCGGGTCGCAGTAACCGTTACAGCATCAAGCGTTGTTGTGAGTTTTGGTTGTTCTGATGGGTTTGTTTGTGCAATCACAGGTAGTGAAACACTGGCAATGCATAAAGCCAGTTTTGAAAGGCGCATGTTGTCGCTCCATAAAGTTTGTAGTTATTAGGCAGTGAGCTTGATTAGCCCCCTAATCACCAAACTCATACTGGTTTAAAACATGAGTATTATACTAGAATAAACACTAAATGATAATTGTTTTCATTCGTTTTTAATGAGTATATTTGCAATTTTATGATCTTCTTTTGATAGTGCTGCTAAAAGCTTAACTAACTCACCGCTTGGTACCTGCTGATCAATTGCTAGATAAACGCCCCGTTTTTGCTCGTTATGCTGTCGTAAAGCCTCAATAACCTCGCCCAAAGACTGATAAGGTAGTTTAGCCAAAGCATACATAAGCTTTTTATCAGCGTAATTTACACTTAATACAATTGCTTTTTGTTGCTCAAGTGGCGCTTGATTATCACTGCCAACCTCAGGCAACGTGACATCAAGCATGTCGAGTTTTACTGCAGCAGTGAGCAATAAAAACACAAGCAAGATAAAAAGAACGTCAATCAATGCAGTTAAATCAGGCATCAGATTGCTATTATTCGGTTTTTCTGGAAGCTCAAGCATGTGGTAACTCACCAAAACTGAGTTGATAATTTAAGTGGTTAATAACACGGGTTAAGTCTGTTTGTAAGCGCTCTAATAGTGCATTAAAAACACCACTTAAAAACAAACAAGGTATGGCAATAATAAGTCCGGCCATAGTTGAATACATCGCCTCCCATAAGCCATCTGCAAGTAACGCGGGAGTCACAGCTTGATGTGTTTGCGCTATTTTTTTAAACATCAGTACTAATCCCCATACAGTACCCAGCAGCCCCATTAATGGGGTTAACGTACCGCATAGCGATAGTATATTTAATCGTTGCCGCCAGCTGCTCACACAATCCTGTAAATATAATTGGCACCACTGCTGACGTTGCTCAGCCTGCGGCTTTTGTTTTAATAGTTGTATAAACTCACCATTTGGCTGTTTTAGTTTTTGCATTTTCAACCAACTTTGTATAAACGCCAAGCTGCGCTCTAATACTATTGCTAACGCAATAATTGAAACCAAAAATAACGGCCAAGCCATAATACCAACAGCATAAAAAACATCGTGCATAATTACTTCTCTTACTTAAATGCGCTAAGAGCGCAAGGAAAATTTAATAGGTACACTAAAGCGCGCCTTTATTTTATGTTGTTCACGTATCACCGGGTGAAACTGCCATTGCGATACGTTATTTAAAGCCGCTTTATCAAGCTCACTAAAGCCACTGCTTTTTAATACTGAAAGCTGTGCAATGCTGCCATCTTCGGCTAATTCTATTTGCACAATTGCAACCCCTTGATAGCCGCGGCGCTTAGCTTTTAGTGGATAATTTAAAGTAGGCCTAGGTGATTTAAAAAGAGGTAATGTGTTTAAGTCGATAACTTGATTTTTTAACGAGTGCTGCTTTGCTATTACAGGCGCACTTGAAGCGGGAGCTGCTTGACTGGGTTTTGACTCATTTTTTGCAGGTTCACTAACGTGTTTCGCTTTGGCAATTGCAGTGTCAGGTTCAATGATGGTTTTTTTTATAGTTGGCTTTATTTTATTTGGTACAGCTGTTTTTGCGCTTTGTTTTACCGTTGAGTGTTTTGCTAGACGCTTAACCTTTGAATGAAATAGCGTGTTTGGCGCTTGTTCATTAACAACTTTTGGCTTTTTCATTCGTTCTTTTTTTGCCTTAAAAGGCTTTGAAACAATGATTTTAACCGCAATTTTATCAGCAGGCTGGGCATCACTAAATCGCACCATATTTAGTTTTGTTGGCTGAGAGTACAGCCAGCCTAAATGACACACTGCGGAAACAATAAAAAAAATAATAAATTTCATAACTTTTAAACGCAAATGCAAACTGTTATTATTTGCATTAGATATTATCAACAATGGAATCGTTATGAAACCCCTACTCTCTTATTTAATTTTTATAACCCTTGCAGTAACCAGCCAAACTGTTTTTGCAAACCAATTAACAGCTCCTCAAAGAATTGTGGTGTCAGGCGGCTCAATTACAGAAGTTATTTACGCGCTTGATGAACAGCAACGAATCATTGGGGTCGATAGTACAAGCGTCTTCCCTGCTCAAGCAAAAGAAAAGCCACAAATAGGTTATGTTAGAAGGATAAGTGCAGAAGGTATTTTATCGTTAAACCCTGATTTAGTGATTGGTGAAGCAGACACTGGGCCGAAAAAAGTAGTCGAGCAATTAAAGCAAACCGGTATCAATTTAGTCATCCTTGATAAAAATGACAATTTAGACGGCATAGAAGATAAAATTAAAAAAGTTGCTAAATTACTAAATGTTGATCATAAAGGCGATGCTTTAGCCCAATCTCTGCAAGTAGACCGCGATGCACTGAGCTATATATTACGACAAACGACGATTAAACCTCGGGTGTTATTTGTTCTCAGTGTTCGTAATAGTCAGCCTATTGTTGCCGGTGCGGGCACCTCAGCTGATGAGCTTATCAGCGCAGCTGGAGGCGTTAATGTTGCCGCAAGTACAATTAATAACTGGAAACCACTATCAACCGAAGCCGCACTCGCTATAAACCCAGATGTAATTATTACAATGGGTCGCCATGGTGATGATCCGCTTGTAAAGCTAGAAAAGCTGGCACACTTTAAATTCTCAAATGCTGTTAAAAATGGCCAGGTTCACAGCTTCGACGGCAGTTATTTACTTGGAATGGGACCGCGTACACCACAAGCAGTGGTTGAGCTTGCCCATACTTTCCACCCAGACACTCAATTACCATCAGGTTACAAATACCGCTATGCAACTAGCGCCAGCAATGTGACTGCCCAATTAAGTGAGCACTGATCATGCTTGCATTGGGTAGTACTATAATTTCACAAAATCAGCACCGTCGTATGGCGATCCCCGCTTTATTTATAGCATGCGTGATTGTTTTTTTTATTGCCCTCAGCAAAGGGGGCGTTGTAATCAGTATTAGTGAAATAATTTCGATTATAAATCAAACCGCCGACGATGAGCTCAAGCATGCCATTATTTGGCAAATACGCTTACCTCGCTTAATACTCGCTATGATTGTAGGTGCGGGTTTAGCTGCATGCGGCGCCGCGATGCAGGCTATATTTAGAAATCCTTTAGCTGACCCTGGTTTAATTGGCGTTTCAAGCGGTGCAGCATTAGGTGCCGTCGCAACTATTGTATTAGGCACCAGCTTATTTGCTAATTTTAGCGACAGTTTGGGTATTTATGCTGTGCCTGTTGGCGCATTTTTAGGTTGCCTTAGTGTATGTGTATTTATTTATCGGCTCAGCGCTCATAGTGGGCAGTTTACTATTATTAGTTTGCTACTGGCAGGGATTGCAGTCAATGCGATTGTTGGTTCACTCATTGGGGTATTAACTTTAATTAGTAACGATCAACAACTACGAGATTTAACCTTTTGGAGCATGGGCTCACTGGCGGGTAATCATTTTGCAATGATGCTGCCAACAATTACTCTGATTATTTTTAGCTGCGTGGCATTACTTCGCTTGGGTAAACCACTTAATTTATATTTATTAGGTGAAGCACAAGCAAAACACTTGGGTATTAATGTTACTAAGCTTAAAAAACAAGTATTTATATACACGGCTTTATGTACTGGTGCTGCTGTTGCGATCACAGGGATCATTGGTTTTGTCGGTTTCATCGTGCCGCATATCGTACGTTTAGTACTGGGTCCTGATCACCGTTATTTAATACCCACAAGTATGCTCGGCGGTGCGCTATTGCTGAGCTTGGCAGATCTATTCGCCCGTACAGTGATGCTACCAGCAGAACTTCCTATTGGACTTATCACCAGTGCGATTGGCGGCCCATTCTTTTTAATCATGTTATTAAAAACTTATCAACGACGAGGGTAAAATGCTTTTAGGAACTAATTTAACCGCTAAGATTGGGTGTAAAACGCTTTTAGAGAACGTTGATTTTATGGTCAAACCCCATGAAGTAGTCGTGATCATTGGGCCAAATGGTGCGGGTAAATCGTCTTTACTTAAGGCTCTTTGTGGCGATATTGCTTTAACGGATGGTGCAGTCAGTATTAATCAGCAAAATTTAGATGATTATAGTATTGCAGAGTTGGCACAATTAAGGGCGGTACTCACGCAAAACTATGAACTGGACTTTCCGTTTACCGTTAATGAAGTGGTTGATATGGCGCATGTTGCGCATCAAGAGCAGTTCAGTAATGCAGCGCTTAAACGATTTTCAAACAATGCGATGCAAGCTTTAGGTGTTTATCATTTAGCACAGCAATGTTTTACTCGGTTGTCAGGAGGAGAAAAACAACGGGCGCAACTTGCTCGTGTTCTTTGCCAATTACAACCGAGTTTAGCTAAAAAACAAAGTGCGTATTTGCTGATTGATGAACCAACATCAAGTTTAGACCTTTACCATCAATATGAAGTTATGACTCAAGCGCGTGACATTGCTAAGCAAGGTGCTGGCGTAGTTGCTGTGGTACATGACCTATCACTCGCAGCGAGTTTTGCTGATCGTATTTATATGATGGATAAAGGAGGAGTAGTTGCCAGCGGCACTCCTGAAGAAGTATTGAGCCAAGCTAGGCTCAATGAGGTCTATAAAATTAATGCTAAATTGCAAATTGGCTTAAGCGATACACTCCCACATATCTTAATTAATAAAAAGGCGTGCTAAACAAAATAAATGAGGCATAACCGATGGAAAATAGTAAAGCGTATTATCTTCCGTCGGTTTTATAAATACCCAAGTGATGCAATAACAACTCATTCTGTGACATTACACAAAAGTGGTTTTTAAAATGTATTACTCCATCAAGCCGACAGCTTCTATTTATACAGTCTCATCACCAAACTGTGGATCTAAAATACATCGGTTACGTCCTGTATTTTTAGCTTTATAAAGCGCTTGGTCGGCACATTTCAATATAGATTCCATTGATAATTCATCTATGGGCCAGCCAGCTATACCGATTGAAATATTAATATACCCTACTGGAGATATCTCAGTTTGTGCAACACTTAAACGAATGCGCTCACCTAACGCATAGGCTGTATTTGCATCAGCATTAGGTGAAATAACAATAAACTCTTCTCCACCTGTGCGCGCAACAAAATCACTACTGCGAGTTACATCCGAAATAATTCCTGCTAACGATTGGAGAACAATATCTCCAATGTCATGACCATATTGATCATTAACTCGTTTAAAGTAATCAATATCGAGTGCTAGCACAGCAAAAGGGGTGCCAGTGTCTATTAATTGCGCCAAAATAGTGTCTAGACTGCGTCGGTTATTGAGCCCAGTTAGAGGGTCAGTATGGGCCTCTTGGTGTAACGCACCAATTCGGCTGTGTAGCACTGCAACACCTTTGAGCATCGCTTTGCGTAACTCTGCACTTTCAAAGTACCATGATTTCACATTTTTAAGCGCTGAAGATGCAGCGGGATCATCTAACATATTTGCAGTGTGAGCTAAATCGCGCAAAGGGTGTGCTATAAAACGGGCAAGCAGTAAAATAAAAACAAAAGTGGCTAACCCTATTGGGATAGTGCGGTAAAGTACACTCACCATTAACCCATCAAGCGGCTCGAGTGTTTTTGCTAACGGGCGCTGAGTAATAATCCCCCAAGGAGCTTGTGCTAAAGGAGCATAACCGGCTAACACCTCTAAGCCTTGGCTATTTGTTAACTCTTGTGTGCCCTTTTCACCTTTTAGCACTGCTTCAATAATATTGTTATTGTACACACGCTCGCCAATACGCGACTTATTTGGGTGATAGAGTAATCGTCTATTTTTATCAACGACATACAAATATGAGCCATCTTCATGAAAGTGAACTTGTAGCAAACTATGCAAAATGCTGGCTTCTTTTAAATAAATACTGCCACCAACATACCCAAGGTATTCATTGTCTTTGTTAAAAAGTGGGTGTGAAATAAAGATAATTAAATTATCAGCCGCAGAAATATAAGGTTCGCTTATCATGGGCTTTTTGACTAACCGCGCTTGTTTTGCTCCTTGGCTTTGCAGTTGATGACCCTTTAACTGCAAACTCGCTGGTGATACGTCAAGCACTTTGCCTTTTGCCTCAACAATCACCGTCGAATTAAAACTGTTAGTTTGTAGTCTTAAACGCTCGACCTCTTGCTGGTAGGTTGTAACATTATAGAAATCATCAGCAATAACCTTGGCTGAGTAGGCAAGTTGTTGTTGTGCAGCTTGTAAAAATCGATCCGTTGCTAGCCCCAACTTTGCGGCATAAGCACTTTGGCTTTTAAGGGTTTGTAGCTGCAACTGTTGCTTTTGCACTTGATAGCTAGAATAAAAGCTATTCAAAAATGTAACAATAGTGGCGGAGATAGCTAAAAAAAGGATTAACTTTTTTAAGTCTAAGTTAACTGTTAAATGTTTCTTGAAGCGATGCAAAATAATACTCAACTTTTACAGTAATTCGCCTTAACACTCCTTGGCTACAAAGTAGAAAAATCTTAGCAAAATGTATTATTAAAAGCTATGACAAGCATACCTACAGTTGATTTAGAACAAAAACTCAAGTAATTACTCCCACTTTGTTTAAGATATACTTTTTATATTTTAATCTTACTCTACGCTATGATTCGTTAGTTTTTAAGCTAGGTTTTAGGATAGAATTAATGAGCTATTGCTTTATTTATTTACAGCTAATTATCAGAACAGCTAAAGTTGTAGCAACGTAAACCATTCAATTTTAAAGTTCTTCAGTCAAGCAACTTTAAACTAGATAGCTTTGGAGCTAACAGTGTTAACTAAGCTTGCCATTACATCAATTACCTTTGGATTAGGGTGCATTATTTCAATGAAATCGACCATCGCAGCAACAAACTTAACGCTTGAACAACAAATTGGTCAAAAGCTGATGCTTGATTTTCGTTACTACTGTGAAAAAAGTAGCAAAAAAAAATGTCGCCAGCCAATGACCGAACTTCCTCAAGATTTAGCGCAAACGATCGCCCAACACAATATAGGTGGCGTTATTCTTTTTGCTGAAAATATTGATAATGTTGCACAAATTGTAAAGCTCAACAATCAAATGCAACAAGCTGCAGCCAAATCAACCTTAGGTGTCCCGTTATTTATATCAATAGATCAAGAGGGTGGACGTGTTGCTAGGATACCGCGTCATATAGGCACTTCATTTACCGGTAACATGTCTATCGGCGCCACTTCCCCTACGCACGGTACAAAGTTTGCGACACAATCAGCACGTGTAATTGCTGATGAGCTAAAGGCAATTGGTGTCAACGTTAATTACGCGCCTACAATCGATGTTAATATTAATCCTGATAACCCTGTTATCAATGTGCGTTCATACAGCGAAGATCCAACTTTAGTTGGTATACTTGGTGGTGCGCAAGTAGCTGCTTTTGAAGATAACGGTGTGATCACGTCGCTAAAACATTTCCCAGGTCATGGGGATACAAACGTAGACAGTCATACAGGTCTGCCTAGAGTCGAGCACGATAAAAACACAATTTGGCAGCAAGACTTGCCACCATTCAAGGGTATTATTAAAAGCCAAAATCCTGGCATGATCATGACAGCACATATTCAATATCCCGCGCTTGATGACAGCACTTTTATAAGTAAAGACGGTAAAACCATGATAAAGCCGGCCACAATGTCACGTAAAATCATAACTGACCTTTTACGGGGGGAATTAAACTATCAAGGAGTCGTTATAACTGATGCGCTTGACATGGCCGGGATCAGCCACTTTTTTGAACCCGTTGAAGCCGTCGTAAATACATTTTCGGCAGGTGTTGATATCGCTTTAATGCCAATCGAAATTCGCCAACCTGATGACTTAATCGAGCTGAAAGAACTAATAGAACGCCTTGTTAAAGAGGTAGAAAAGGGTAACTTAGATGCTCAGGAAGTCGCTTTATCAGCACAAAGGATTTTACGCCTAAAAGAAAAGTTTAAACTAACCACTGTGCTCGATGAATCTAGTGCCATTAAAGCAGCGCAACATACTCTAGGTAAGCCAACGCATCGGGCGGTTGAAGCTCAACTAGCCTTAGCGGCTATTACTGAGGTTAAAAATGAAAACCAAACACTTCCTTTAAAACTAGCTAACAATCTCAAAATACACCTTATTATGCCTGACACGCGAAAGTGTATGGCCCTTGAGCAGGCTATCAAAGAGCATGCCGATTACCGTTTTCAATTCTCTTGCACAAGCTTGCAGGGCTTCGATCCTAAATCCACTCTTAAAGCAATCAATCAAGCAGATGTCATCATAGCTGCAAATGCATCGCCTGCGCAAAGTGCTGTTGAAATTGGCGGTATGGATGACTTAGCTGACGACCCTGAGTTTATGGTTGCTAAGTCAGAGCAAAGCGCTGTGCTCGAAAAGCTGTTACACCAATCACAACTGGCGAATAAAAAAACGGTGTTTGTCAGTCTAAGAGCGCCTTACGATATTGCAAAATTCAGCCAATATGCTGATGCAATTCTAGCAACTTATGCGTATAACATAGATGTAGATAATAATGTTAAAGTAGCAGGCCCTGCTTTTACGGCTCTTGCTAAAGTATTAGTTGGTAAACACATTGCAACAGGTATATTGCCTGTCACGGTAAATGGCTTTAATCGTAATTAGAGGACTCTATGCAACATAACGCTTCACTAACCACCCCTTACGCTATCCGCAACATGATCCGTAATGAAGATTATACAGGCAGCACATCAGGCTTCGTGCCCGGCTTTGTGCAAGCAAATTTAGTGATTTTACCTAAGCGTTATGCATTTGATTTTCTACAGTTCTGCCAAGCCAATAAAAAGTCGTGCCCTATCATCGCGAGTAGCCAGCAACCTGGCGCCGTTAGTATCTCTAATGTTGCACATGATTTAGATATCAGAACTGATCTTCCTCGCTACCGAATTTATAAAAAAGGTCAGCTTGTTGATGAGGTGACAAATATCAAAGAGTACTGGCAAGATGACTTAGTCAGCTTTTTGATAGGCAGCTCATTTTCATTTGAGGACTCTTTAAAAGATGCCGGCATTGAAATACGTAATGTTACTGAACATAAAAGCGTGCCTATGTATATCACCAATATTCAGAGCGAAAGTGCCGGTATTTTTCATGGTAATATGGTGGTTAGTATGCGGCCAATGAAACCCGCCGATGCTATTCGTGCAATTCAAATTTGCAGCCGGTTTAGTGATGTTCATGGCGCCCCCATTCATTTTGGCGACCCTGCGGCTATTGGTATTAAAAATATAAATCGGCCGAACTATGGTGAGTCTGTTAGCATTAAAGAGGGTGAAGTACCTGTTTTTTGGGCGTGTGGTGTGACTGCACAAGTCGCTATTGCACAGGCAGCACCTGATTTCTGCATTACACATAGCCCAGGGCACATGTTAATTACCGATATTCAAAATGCACATATAGCATCCTTTTAATGATACACAAATGAAGTGCCACACTGCTATATGTGAGTATTAGCTATGTTTTTATAAATTGATAGAGTTAAGCGAAAATTATGAAGCTCAATTGTGATTTAGGTGAAAGTTTTGGTGCATGGCAAATGGGGCTTGATGATCAAGTTATGCCACACATTGATATGGCCAATATAGCCTGTGGCTTTCATGCGGGTGATAGTGACGTGATTGCAAAAACATTAATACTTGCAAAACAGAACGCTGTAGAGATTGGTGCACACCCAAGCTACCCAGATAAACAAGGGTTTGGTAGACGTTCAATGGTACTTTCAAAAGAAGAGTTAACCAACTGCCTTCACTATCAAATCGCAGCCTTAGAAGGTATGGCAAAAGTACACGGCCTTACATTGGGTTATGTTAAGCCTCATGGTGCACTTTATAATGATATGATGTTTAATGAGGCTATTTTACACACAGTTATGGGTGCAATAGCTCGCTACTCGCCCTCACTAAAGTTAATGATTTTAGCAACCAACGAATCAAAACATCATAAACAACTAGCAAAACAACATGGCATCACGCTTATTTTAGAAGCTTTTGCAGATCGACAATACACAGACAAAGGCCGGCTAGTATCGCGGAATGTAGCGGGTAGCGTACATAATAAAGCAGCCATGCTGGCTCAAGTAAATCAGCTACTTAGTGAGGGAACGGTCACAACGAATAGCGGTAAAAAAGTGCCTTTAAACGCAGATAGCTTGTGTGTTCATGGCGATAATGCCGATGGCATCGCTTTAATACAGGAAATTAAAACACTTTGTATAAACGCAAAACGTTAATCAGTTAACGGCTTTTTATGCAGTCTGTTTGGCATTTGGAAACCCCCTTTACAACTTACTAAAACAAACAAAAACCGTTTTTCATTTTTGCGAATAGATGTGCCGCACTAAATAAGTAAACAGCACCACACCCTAATGAATATTAGGGTGATTATACCTCAAGACCACATTAGTCTTTTGTGCTTTGACTTTGATAAGGCCATACTTCAAGCATACCACTGCTGTTATGTGTGAAGATGCGCTGACTGACTTTGTTAAACCCGACGGCTAAAATTGAACTACGCTGGCCTTTTTCCGCCGCACCGTATTCAGCCAATAAATTACCACTGGCAACCTGCCATAAATAAACTTTGCTCTTAGGCGAGCCAGTTAAAAACCATTTATCATTATTAATGAACTGTGAGTCGTTAAACTCAATAAAGTTAGCAAAGATATTTAGTTGTGATAGTTCTTCACCTGACTTTAAATCAAGAAAAATGCGATCATCCACAGAATCAATCGCAAAACCTATGCTACCTCGTTCATTCATACTGACATGGTTAACGCGTGTCGCAAGTTTATATTCTTGCAATATTTTACCATTTGCGGTTGACCACAAATAAGCATGTTTATCACTTGAGCCACTCAGCGCTGTGCCCCCATCGGCTGATAGCGCTACTGAATTGATATCAAGTCGATGGATTTTAAATACGGTATTATGTTTAGTTTGTGTATTGATCACACCCGCTTCGCCAGTGCGATAACCAACGAGTAATAAATGTCCATCAGCAGATATAGCAATGTCGCGCGCTATATTTTGGCCTGTAGACCAACTGCCAATTAATTGCCCTGTTTGCACTGAAAAAACATGTATCGCCATTCTATTTGAAATATAGAATGTGGTTTTGTCGTCACTCAACCCGACTAACTCAACATAATTAGCGTCATCACCTGTGATACATTCAAAGATAAGTGTATTGTTGGTATTGTCCCATACACACACTTTACCGTGCTCTGATACAACACTCAGCTGCCCATCACTGGACACTGCTGCGGATTCTACGGTTTCGCCTGTATGTTGAAACTGTGATATAGGTGGAGATTCAAAAACAGTCTCGCCTAAGCAGGCCGTAAGTGTTAGTAGGCTCCCTGCGAAAATTAGTTTTGCAATACGTAACAGCACGCTTATCCTCTTTTATTATTGTTATTCATTTATTTATATCAATATTCTCATTTCATTGCTTTTTTTGCTATCTGCTTTAGCCACTTTTTACGTCGCTCAGGGGATGACTTTATAATCGGCCCAAGATATATGGTTGAGATAACTTTAATGCCACAAAACTCTAAAATAGCGTGTTTGAGCTGCTTTTGAACCGGATTTCCTTGGATAAAGCGATAATACCAAGCTGGCGTATCAAGCGTTAAAATAATCTCTGCTGTACGCCCTTTCAGTAGCTTGTCGGGAATAGTTTTATTTAGTTGATACTCAAAGGCAAATCCAGGTAAAAACGTACGATCAATTAAGCCTTTGAACTTTGCTGGCAAACCGCCCCACCAAACGGGAATAAACAACACAATATGTTCAGCCCATTGCAACTGCGCTTGAAAGTCAATTAAATTAGCCTCTAGCGGTTGCTCATTGTCATAGCCATTAGTTAAATCGGGGTCAAAACTCATCGCACTAAGAGAGAGCGTGTGTACTTCACTTTCACTATTGCAGCTTTGACTATAACTCTTTGCTAATGCGTTGCAAAAGCTGGCTTGCTTTGGGTTTGCATCAATCACTAAAATACGTTTCTTCATACTAACTACTCCTTTAAAAGAAGTAGCATACACCCTACCCTATAGGGCAGAGTCAAGCACCGTTAGCTTAATACTTGGTTATCCAAACACACTTTTATATCGCGGTGATAAAGATCTAGCAGCTCTTTTTGTTGTTTAAGTGCAGTAATATCTATCAATATTTGCCGCTTCTTGTCCTCAAGTAAAGCCACAACCGCAGGCCAATTCAAATCATAGCGAGCAATTTTAAGCTGCTTAAGTTGAGCTAAGCTTAGCCCTAGTAACTGCGCTCGTTTTATTAGCGTGACAAATTCTACATCAGCGTTTTCATAAATACGGTAACTTCCTTGACGCTTAATGCCACTTAACAAACCAATTTTTTCATAATGCCGAATGGTTTTTACGGATACACCACAACGCCTTGCAATCTCGCCAATATACACGTTCACTCCTTTGTCTGTTTTTTCATAATATTGATATAAGAATCAACATAGTACTTTTCTTTATTTGCAGCTAAGAAAGCTAATAACTGCGAGTGAGCCTTGACTGAAATACTTAAATGATCACCACCTACGCCGTGAAAAAGAAGATTAATCAGCTTAATCTCGGGCGGCATCCCTTTTACATAATCAATAAGCTGTTGCCTACTCGCTCCTACTGGGGCCCATAATACAGAGTGTCCATTATCATTACCGACCCCTTTTATTGCTACAAAATGGTCTCTAAGCGGCTCTAAAAACTCGTTACCAGCGGCTTGAGTATCAAAACAAGGCGGCGTTAAAGTGCGCTGCGTTTTGCCATCAAGTGCTTGTAAAAACACATTAGCAGTGAGCACTTCGCGTATCGCACGCTCAACAGTGTAATTATCTAGGTTTTGCTCTTCGCTCACCCATTCACGGTTTTTTTTAGATGCGCTACATGGGTGAAATAAGCTGTGATTTCCCAGTTCATGTTCTTGCTCAGCCAATGCTTTGTAATCATTCAGCTGAGCCTTCATCGACGGCGAGTAATAGTAATATCGCACCCACTTTCATCATGCGACTTTATACTTTAAGTTGTCTGTGTGAAACAAAAAACATTGAGTTTATTGCCGTCTAAATCACGAAAATAACCCGCATAAAACCCCGGCATTTCACGTGGTCCCGGCGCACCTTCATCTTTAGCACCAAGCTCAATAGCTTTAGCATAAAAGGCATCAACTTGGGCCGGGTTTGAAGCAGCTATGGCAATCATAGTGCCATTACCAACCGTTGCAGCTTCACCATTATGCGGTAACGTTACTGAAAATCCTGGTTGCTCCGCGCTTGTGCTCCATGCCACAAAGCGGTCATTTTCTAAAAAACGCTGCGCACCTAACTGAGCTAAAAGCTGATCATAAAAAGCTACTGCTTTTTCTAAATTATTTGTTCCTAACATCGTATAGCCAATCATATGATTATTCCTTTTTAAATATGAATCATTAAATTATGCGTTCTACAGGACTTTGTCCACTTCTTATCGCATTAAGGTATATTTTTCACTATTGTTACTTTATAACTTCAAAAACACTGTTTATAACAAGGAATAAAAATGAAATTACTCTCCCCTCTTGCGCTGCTGGCTACAGTGAGCTTTTGTGGCGTCGCGGCCCAAACTGATAATACCTTACAATTAGAAAATGTATTTGACCTTGAATATGCCAACCAAATTGAAATGACTGGTGATGGCGATATTGTTTATTTTGTTCGTAACCGCATGGATATTAAAAGTGACCGTAAAGTAAGTAATATTTGGTCGGTTAATAGCAGTTCAAAACAACTCCAACCGCTTACCTCTGGCGTGCATATGGACTATTCACCGGTATTATCACCCGATGAAACCCGCTTAGCATTTATTTCAACACGTGATGGCAGTAGCCAAATTTATGTAAAATGGCTAAATACCGGGGCTGTTGCCAAGATAAGTAATTTAACCCAGAGCCCGGGTAATCTAACCTGGTCTGCGAATGGTGAAAAACTTGTATTTAGTCAGTTTGTGCCTGCTGCTAGTGCTAGCCCCGTGTCTTTACCAGGAAAACCAAAGGGCGCTAACTGGGCCGAGCCGGCAAAGTATATTGATGATGTTTATTACCGTGCTGATGGCGGCGGTTACACTCAAAAAGGCTTTCGTCATCTGTTTGAAATTAGCGCCAATGGCGGGAATGCCAATCAGTTAACTACAGGGAACTTTGATCATGGCGGCCCTGTAAGTTTTAGCAAAGACGGTGACAGCTTATATTTTTCAGCCAATCGCCATGCTGATTACTTATTTAAGCCAACCAACTCTGAAATCTACAAGTTGGATTTACAATCTGCTGAGATCATTCAAATAACCGATAGACTTGGCCCAGATGGACAACCTATGGTGTCACCCAACGGTCGTTATTTAGCGTATACCGGGTATGATGATAAAAAGACCAATTATGAAAATACGCGTTTGTATATTCGCGACCTAAAAACAGGAGAAACACGCAACTTAACAACTGATTTAGACCGCAGTGTAGAAAAGATAAAATGGGCTGATGATTCAAAAGGTGTTTATTTTGCTTATGACAGCAAAGGGCAAACCACCCTTGCTTATCAACCTCGCAGCGGTAAACGTAAAATTTTAACTAAAGATGTAGGAAGCGTCGCTTTTGGTCGCCCCTACTCCGGTGGTGATTTTGACGTAAGTGAAGATGGTGAAGTGGCATTTACACTTGCAAATACTCAGCGTCCTGCTGATGTTGCCTTATTAAAACGAGGAAAAACACAGCATTTAACTAAGCTAAACGAGGATGCGCTAGCAAACAAAAATCTCGCTAAGGTTGAAGAAATTTGGGTTAAGTCGAATCATGATGGTTTAGCTGTTCAGGGTTGGGTTGCATACCCTCCAGGTTTTGATAAATCCAAAAAATACCCATTAGTGCTTGAAATCCATGGTGGACCGGTGGCCAATTACGGCCCTCACTTTAGCCCAGAAGTACAATTGTTTGCCGCCAAAGGCAATGTGGTGCTTTATATGAACCCTCGTGGCAGTGACTCATATGGAAAGGAGTTTGCACAAACAATTCATCACAATTACCCAAGTAATGACTTTGATGACTTAATGACTGGCGTAGATGCATTAATTGCAAAAGGATTTATTGATGAATCTAAGTTATTTGTCACTGGCGGCTCTGGCGGTGGTACATTAACAGCATGGGTTGTAGGTCATACTGACCGCTTTGCAGCAGCTGTTGTGGCAAAACCTGTTATCAATTGGATCAGCTTTGTACTAACTGCCGATTACTACCCATTTTTTGCTGACTACTGGTTTCCTGGTAAACCGTGGGATAATATTGAGCACTATATGCAGCGCTCACCTATCAGCTATGTGGGTAATGTTAAAACACCAACCATGCTATTAACCGGCGAAGCTGATTACCGTACGCCGATTTCTGAAACTGAGCAATACTACCAAGCTTTGAAACTACAAGGTGTAGACACGGCGATGGTTCGTATTCCTGGGGCATCACATGGCATAACTAAACGCCCTTCTAATTTAATGACTAAAGTCGCTTATATCCAATGGTGGTTTGATAAACACAGTAAATAACCTTTAAGCTACGAGTTTCGGGCTACGGGCACTGTGCTGATACTCGTAGCTCGTAGCTCGTAGCCAATATACTGTAAACCCCCTTTACAGTAATAATGTAAGTAACTCCTCACATACTCAAAAAAAGTATCGGACTTGACCAGTCAATTGAGTTAGTAAAATTTCGGTTTATAACATTATTAGGTCGTTAAGTTAGTAAAAAATCGGTTTGAGTCACTGATTACGGCGTTTGAGTTGGTAAAAAAGTGGTTTATCCTCGCTTAGAGTTGGTAAAAAATCGGTTTATATTTTTAATTTAAAGGGCAATTACAGGTATTTTCTCTCAAAATAGTCCTGTTAACCTGCCAAAAAAGCTATTTAACCACACGTTTGATTAAAAAATAACGAACAAAAGCGCAGCTGATTAAATTCTGATCCAAAAGTTTAGGTGCAAATCAGCAGCTAGTTAAACTCTGATCCAAATAGTAACTGTCGCACTGCCAGCTAGTTAAATCGTGATCTGAGTAAAGTTAAGCTTTGCATAATCAGCCTTTTTACTTTTTATTTTTGTTTTGCTATCAACGAAAAAAGGGCCTTACGGCCCTTGTAACATTGTTGACTAGGAAATAAAGACTTTTAGAACTGGTTCATGGTGTTTGCTTCACCACCGGCTTTAAGTGCATTGTCACCTGAGAAATACTCTTTGTGCGTATCGCCTATATTTGAGCCGGCTAAATCTTGGTGCTTAACAGACGCTTGCTCACGACGAATTTCTTGACGTTGAACATCACGTACATAAGCCAACATGCCTAGGTCACCAAAGTAACCCTCAGATAAAATATCAGTGCTTAGCGCCGCAGTATGGTAAGTAGGTAATGTAATTAGGTGATGGAAAATCCCCGCTTCTCTTGCGCCATCACGCTGGAAGTTTTGTACTAGCTCGTCTGCTGCTAGAGCAAGCTCTGTGCCGTCCATTTCTGGAGCCATAAGCGCTTTATTGTCGTCAATGCTTGGGTAAGCAGATAAGTCGCGACCCGCTTCTTGCCATTCTTGATACACTTGTTCACGGAATTTTAGTGTCCAGTTGAACGAAGGAGAGTTGTTATAAACGAGTTTTGCATCAGGCACTTGCTCTTTAACTCGATTTACCAGCTCCGCAATTTGTTTAACATGTGGTTTTTCAGTTTCAATCCATAATAGATCCGCACCTGATTGTAAGCTTGTTACACAGTCTAATACTACGCGGTCTTTTTCGGTGCCTTCACGGAATTGGTATAATCCATTTTCAAGTCGTGTTGGTTTACAAAGTTGACCGTTTAGCTTCATCGCAGTATCGCCTTCATTTAAGTCTTCAACTGCGTTAATTGGCGTTGTTTCTAAAAATGCATTGTACTGGCTCGCTAAATCACCCGGTGTTTGTGATACTGGCACTTTTTGCGTCAAACTTGCACCAAGTGAGTCGGTACGAGCAACAATAACACCGTTATCAATACCCAATTCTAAAAAGGCATAACGAACAGCGTTAATTTTTGCTAAAAAGTCTTCATGTGGCACTGTTACTTTACCCGCTTGGTGACCGCATTGCTTTGCATCAGATACTTGGTTTTCGATTTGAATAGCACACGCACCGGCCTCAATCATCTTTTTAGCCAGTAAATATGTTGCTTCTTCATTACCAAAGCCTGCATCGATGTCTGCGATGATTGGTACTACATGGCTTTCAAAGTTATTAATTTTATCAATTACAGCCTGAACATCACCACCATTTGCTTTTGCAGCATCAAGGTCTTTAAATAAATGGTCAAGCTCACGGGCATCGGCTTGTTTTAAAAAGGTATAAATCTCTTCAATCAACGCAGGAACTGACGTTTTTTCGTGCATACTTTGGTCTGGTAACGGGCCAAACTCCGAACGAAGAGCTGCAACCATCCAACCACTTAGGTATACATAACTGCGCTTAGTCGTTTTTTGGTGACGTTTAATAGCCATCATCATTTGTTGTGCAGTAAAACCATGCCAACAACCAAGTGATTGAGTATATTGGCTTGTGTCTGCATCATAAGCAGCCATGTCTTCACGCATAATGTCAGCAGTGAATTGTGCAATATCAAGCCCGGTACGAAAGCGATTTTGTAAGCGCATGCGACTTGCGTACTCAGGGTTAATAGCCTGCCATGTTTTGCCCTGTGTTTCGCAAAGTGTTGCTAGGGTGTCTGTGTGCTGTTGATATGTACTCATAATAAAAATCCTTTGAACGGGTTAAGCTAATATTTATTTTGTGTGAGAGTGGCTAGGAGTGGTTTGCTCCTTAGCGGTTAATTAAACATTAGGCGGATTTTTATGATTTAGTAAATTTATAGTTGTTATGCTGAGTATATTTTTTGTGAATGGCTTAAGGGCACCTATATCGCTATTTTTACGTTATGGTTAGCACATAAGAAATTTATGCAGTTCGACCGTTTAAAGGATAGCAACTATGACAACTCACTCTCACAGTCAATTTGGCTTAACTGTAAATACTCAATTAGCCGACTTTATTAATAATCAACTGTTACCAGGTACTGACGTCAGCGAGCAACAGTTTTGGCAAGGCTTTGCAAATATAATTGACGAATTAACTCCAACTAACCGTGCATTGCTTGCTAAGCGAGATGCTTTACAAGCAAAAATTGATGATTATCATCAACGCAATCCGCAATGGAACGCACAGCAATATCATACATTTTTGAGTGAAATTGGCTATTTAGTTCCTCAGCCAAAAGATTTTAAAATCGAAACCCAAAATGTAGAGCCTGAAATAGCACAATGCGCAGGCCCACAACTTGTGGTGCCTGTAAGTAATGCACGTTTTGCACTAAATGCGGCAAACGCTCGCTGGGGTTCGCTTTACGATGCACTTTATGGCACGGATGTACTTACAGAGGATGACGGCGCAGAAAAAGGGTCTACTTATAACCCTGTACGCGGCTTTAAAGTTATGGCCTATGCAAGGCAGTTTTTAGATAAGTCCCTGCCTTTAGAGTGTGGCTCGCATATTGAAAGCACCAATTATTCTATCGTCAATGGTCAGCTAATCATTACATTACGTGACAGTTCACAAACGTGCTTAAAACAGCCAGAACAGCTAGTTGGCTTTATCGGTGAAGCGCAAAATCCGAGTGCCATTTTGCTTAAAAATAATGGACTCCATATTGAACTGCAAATTGACCATCAGCACCCAATAGGCAAAGCAGATAAAGCGGGTTTAAAAGATGTTGTATTAGAAGCTGCATTAACCACCATTATGGACTGTGAAGACTCTGTCGCTGCCGTTGACGCAGAAGATAAAGTGCAAGTGTATCAAAATTGGCTTGGCCTTATGAATGGCAGTTTAGTTGAGTCGTTTACAAAAGGCGGACAAACGGTAGAACGTTCATTATCTAGCGATCGACACTTCACCGGGCTTGATGGTGAGCAGTTGACGCTAAAAGGTCGTAGTATGATGTTTGTCCGAAATGTAGGCCACCTTATGACTAACCCTGCAATCAAAGATAGCAAAGGAGACGATGTATTTGAAGGTATCATGGATGCGATGATCACCGTAACCGCAGCACTCCACGACTTAAATGGTAAAAGTGCAGTTAAAAACTCATCTGCAACAAGCATTAATATTGTAAAACCTAAAATGCATGGCCCTGAAGAAGTCGCATTTACTAATACTTTATTTTCACGCGTTGAAGAAGTATTAAATCTTCCCCAAAACACCATTAAAATGGGTATTATGGATGAAGAACGCCGTACATCAGTAAACTTAAAAGCGTGTATTGAAGCAGCGAAGAGCCGTGTAGTCTTCATTAATACCGGATTTTTAGACCGAACTGGTGATGAAATACACACTTCAATGCTAGCAGGTGTAGTCCTACCAAAAGCGGCTATCAAGCAACAACCTTGGATCAGCGCGTATGAAGATAGAAATGTTGATATTGGTTTACAAACAGGATTAAGTGGCCGAGCTCAAATAGGTAAAGGGATGTGGCCAATGCCTGATAAAATGGCATTAATGATGGAACAAAAATTGGGCCACCCACAATCTGGTGCAAATACCGCCTGGGTGCCCTCTCCCACGGCTGCGACACTTCATGCAATGCATTATCATGATATCGATGTATTTGCCTGTCAAAAGCACATTGCAGAGCGTAAAGAAGCAAGCTTGAGTGATTTACTTACCCCGCCTTTGATGGACGACCCAAGCGCACTAAGTAAAGAAGATATTCAAGCAGAGCTTGATAACAATGCACAAGGGATTTTAGGGTATGTTGTGCGCTGGATTGACCAAGGTATTGGCTGCTCAAAAGTGCCTGACATTAACCACATCGGATTAATGGAAGACCGCGCTACACTGAGGATTTCAAGCCAGCACATGGCTAATTGGTTAGCTCATGGCGTATGTACTCAAGACCAAGTTGAAAGCACAATGGCAAAAATGGCAAAAGTGGTTGATGGCCAAAATGCGCATGACTCAGCGTATAATAATATGGCTGATTCGTCTCAAAGCCTACGCAATAGCATTGCCTATCAAGCTGCTTTAGCCCTTGTTATTGAAGGTACTAAACAGCCTAGTGGATATACTGAACCTTTATTGCATTCTTTTCGTATAAAATATAAAGAAATGCAGAATTAACTCCCCCTTCGAGTTTATTTGTGTCATGTAGCCAGCCGCTAGGTTGGCTTTTTTTTGCTTTATTCATAGTCTTCATATCGACCTCACACAGATCTTCTGCACTCGCAATAACGTGATCGCCCTCCCCTTTTCTATTTTCATATTTGAGGGGCTGTGGAGTGGCAAAGCGCCAGCTAGTTCCTCTTCTTTTTATCAAAAAGGCAAATGAATACTGTCTCCCCATAAGTAGTGTGAATAGCAAACATTCAGCATAAAGCCATATACAAAAAAAGCGCACTTATGTGCGCTTTTTAGCTAGCTAGATACTGTACTAGTTTACAACAGTCGCATTGTGATAAACGTTTTGTACATCGTCACAATCTTCAAGCATATTAATAAATTTATCAAAGTTAGCAATATCATCTTCATCGGTGATATCTACGTGCACCTGTGGCACAAAGGTAATTTCGTCTACTTCAAAATTAATGCCTTCAAACGCTTCTTCTAACGCTGTTTTAGCTTTGTAGTATTCAGTATGAGGAGCAAACACAGAAACCTTTCCGTTTTCAACTTCAACATCAGTGACATCAACATCAGCCATCATTAGCGCTTCAAGTACAACTTCATCATCATCCCCACTAAACCCTAGTACGGCTAAATGGTCAAACATATGCGCAACACAACCTGGTGTACCTATTTTTGAGTCTGTTTTTGTGAAAGGTAAACGTACATCTTTGATGGTACGATTTGGGTTGTCGGTCAAGCAGTCAACAATTACCATACAGTTACCAGGGCCATATCCTTCATAACGGGCTGTTGAGTAATCTTCTCCTGCACCACCTGCTGCTTTTTTTATTGCATTGTCAATAACGTGGGCTGGAACTTGATCACGTTTAGCACGGTCAATAATGCGTTTTAGCGCTTGGTTAACCTCAGGGTCGGGCTCACCGTTTTTAGCGACAACGTAAATTTCTTTACCGTATTTAGAATTAACTTTAGTCTTTGCATTGGCTGTTTTAGCCATTGAACTTTTGCGGACTTCAAATGCTCTGCCCATCTTGTGCCTCTGGTTTAATATCGGTATAAGTTATATTTTAACAACTCAGGTAGGGTTGAGCTAGTAGCTAAAATCACAATTATTCAAATTCATCTCAAATAGATGAGTTACCAATCAAACTAAAGACAAAAGGCAATTTAACATAATAATGATTACAGCTTTAGTTATGATTTAGTGCGGGTGTTTTTGCTAAATCATCAACTAATTCAGCAAGCTCACGAAAGTGATGCAAAATATAATCCGCCTGCTTTGCATAATCAGGAATTACATCAGGCGCATAAAGGCAAGAGCGCATTTTTGCATTTTTAGCAGCTTGTATATCATACAAATAATCCCCAACATAAATTAACTTGTGTTGCTCTAACTCCCACAACGTGGCTATTGCATTTAAAGCGCTAGGGTTTGGCTTTGGTGGGGCGTCACTGCGTGTTAGTACTGTTTTAATAGGTAACGGGTTGTTCTTGAGTTTGAGCGCAGCTGCTTGGTCATAGTTTCGTGTCACTATAGCCATTGGAATACCCATTTTATTCAGGTAATCCACAGTTTGAGCAACACCTGGCAGTAAGGTCGCATGTTGTGCATCAATAAGTTCATGGTGATGCACAATGTTCATCGCTTCTTCACGCATATAAGGAGAGGGGAGTGCTGCAATGAAACTCAGAAGGTCATGATCCGCAGGGCAATTAAGCTGTGCCTTAATAAGCGTAAAGTCCAACTCGGAAGATACTAAGGTACCGTCAAGGTCAAAGATTACGCCTTCAATGCAGTGGTTATCAATATCCATACTAATCCTTGTATATGATTGGTTTTTCATGGTATCTCTCACGTTACTTTAAGATAGTTTACGCACTTGAATATGCAAACGATCATGCATATTTTTTAGAGGTTTAAAAACGCGCGCAAAACTACTGCGCGCGAAAGTTGGGATTCATAGAATTTAATGAAGAGCAATTACTGTGATGTTGAGCCGTTGTCTTCTTTAGCCTCAAAACGTGCCTCTAGCCATGTGTCACTTTGCGTAAAGTGTAACGTTTTCACTTTACCTCTCCCTTCAACATTCACCATATTAACTTGTGCCGGCCAAAGATCTCTTAGCGCACCGTGACTCATTCTAATTCCTTTAAGACCTTTAGGAATTGGCGCTTCTTGATACACCCAGAAGAATTTGCCATCCACTTGCGCTCCAACTTCGATAAGCGTTAAAGGCTCACCATTGAGGGTTTGGAGGGCAACATGCGACTCAACATAGTTAACAAAGCGTTGTTGATCGGCCTTATTGCTAATAATATCAGCGCCTCCTGAAAACAAATGTTCCACAGCATGCTCAGTATCATGTAAATAAAAGCGATGCATAAGCTCAATATTGCTCGTTCTCTTATTGAATAATACTGTTGTGACAGATGCTTTAAGTTGGTGCGCCATAGACGGCGCAGCAATCAGCAAAGCTAAAAAAATGAGCATTATGCGCATTAATTTTGCTCCTTGGTATCATCTTTTTCATCATCTTTTTTAAGCTCTGTTTTGATATCTTGCATGATATCGCGACGTACTTTAGCTGTGCTCTTTTTACGCTTATATACTTCAATACGCGAAGGGATAATTTGACGTGGATAATGATTATTTTCAACATCAACATCGGCCGTTTCCCAGCGAGGGTCAACCGACACAGACACAAGATTCTTGTCTTTATCGGTGATAATTAGCTTTTGCACATGTTTATGGTTACGGCGCCAGATTTCAGCAGGAATATGTTGCATCTCTTTGCTGCCATCTTCATAGGTTAGTTCAAGCAAAATAGGCATAACTAAACCACCTACATTTGAAAACTCAAAAACATAATAGTTTTTATCTTCTTCTATGGCGCGATCAAACACTTTACGCTCCCAAGGCTTAAGCCCCTTCAAGAACTTGTTATACGCGTTACGCTCTTTGTTAGTCACAGTAAAACGATCATTGGCATCGTAGAAATCTGTCACATCTGGGTTTTCATCAACCCATAGTTTTTTACCTTCGGCTTTATTGCGTTCAACAAAAAGCGGCATAGGCTTATCTGCTTCAATATCACGTAAACGGCTAAAGTCTATATCAGGATTTTTAGTATCAAGCTGTAGTTTATAAACTTTATCTAAAGAGATATCGACATGGTCAGTGGTATAGAACCAACCACGCCAGAACCAATCTAAATCAACACCAGAGGCTTCTTCCATGGTACGGAAGAAATCAGCGGGAGTAGGGCGCTTGTATTTCCAACGTTGCGCGTACTCTTTAAATGCAAAATCAAACAACTCACGGCCCAGCACTACTTCGCGTAAAATATTAAGTGCTGCTGCCGGTTTGGTATAAGCATTAGGTCCTAAACGTAATACACTGTCAGACTGTGTCATTACAGGCACTTGGTTTTCTGATTTCATGTAGGCAACGATATCACGCGGCTCTACACCCCATGGGATAGTGTGATCCCACTCTCGGCCTGCCACACCATCTAAGAAGCTATTTAAACCTTCATCCATCCATGTCCATTGGCGCTCGTCTGAGTTGACAATCATAGGGAAGTAGATGTGACCTACTTCATGGATTACCACACCAATCAAAAAACGTTTCTCAGCTTGTGAATAAGTACGAGTACCGTCATCTTGTAATTCCGTACGAGGACCATTGAAGGTAATCATAGGATATTCCATGCCACCCACAGGGCCATTTACTGATTGTGCAACAGGGTATGGGTAGTCAAATGAAAAGCGCGAATACACTTCCATGGTATGAACCACAGATTCTGTAGAGTACTTTTTCCACAAGTCCCCCCCTTCTTTAGGGAAGAATGACATGGCCATAACCAATGGCTGCTCATCACCACCTTGTTGGTAGCCTTTGGCATCCCACATAAACTTGCGCGAAGACGCCCATGCAAAATCACGCACGTTTTCAGCTTTAAAGTGCCATGTTTTGGTTTTATCGGTGCCTTGTTTTTCATTCTCTAAGGCTTCTTCTTCAGTTACGATAAAAACAGGGCGCTTAGCATTTTCAGCGTCTTTAAGACGCTTACGTTGAGTACGTGTAAGTACTGAGCTTGCGTTATCAAGCTTACCCGTGGCAGATACAATGTGGTCAGCTGGCACAGTTAACTCAACGTCATAATCACCAAACTCTAGCGTAAATTCACCGCTGCCTAAAAAAGCTTTATTGGTCCACGCTTCGTAATCAGTATAAGCAGCTAGACGAGGGAACCACTGTGCAAGCAAGAAGATATCATTGCCATCATCCTCAAAATGCTCATAACCAGAGCGTGCACCTACTGCATCTTCTTCGACAATATTGAACGCAAAGTCCATGCTAAATTCAACGTCTTTACCAGGCTTTAATGGTTCATTTAAATCAATGCGCATTAAGGTATCTACAACCGTTACCTTAAGCTCATCACCGCTATCATCTTTAACATTCGCAATTGTGAAGCCAAGTTCATTGTCATTCATAAATTGCTGACGGCGTAATTGACCTAAGCTTAGTTTTGCAGGTTTGGCATCAGGGCGGCCTTGTAACGCAGCTCCTTTAAAGGTCGCTGTTCGTTCTGCAATTGAATCGCTTTTGAATATGTTTTGGTCTAACTGTAACCAGAGATATTTTAATGTATGCGGCGAGTTATTTTTATATTCTATTGTTTGACTCGCACTAAGACGGCGTTGTTTTTCATCTAATTTAGCGTCAATCTCGTAGTTAACTTCTTGTTGCCAATATTTTTCGCCTGGCTCACCCGCAGCACTTCTATATACATTTGGAGTAGGCAACGCTTCATCTAATTGACGAAACTTATCAACAAACGACCCTTTTGTTTGCTCTACAGATGACGCAGACACTGTACTTGAGAACGCAAGAGGCGCAAGCAGTAAACCTAAAGTAACAACCGCCTTTTTCATAATTAATCCTGTTAAATATTCGTAAGCGTACTGTGTCAAACTAGTCAAAAAGATTCAATTGAATCGCGACCAAACACCGCATTAATAGGGTAAACAATTTATTATTGCCAATAAACCTGAACTCTGGATAATAAATCTATCTCCAGCGGCTACTTTCAACGCTAACTGCGTTGAATTTACTTGCTATAGGCTAGCTATTGACGCGTAAATTCGCCTTGTTATCGCTAAAAGTCTCCGGCTGGAGACTAATAAATATATTTGTGATTTAATATCAATTCATTAGTACACCTCTTAACCAGAGTTCAGGTTAATAATAAAATGTAAAGGGGGTTTACATTTACAGTCAGGTCAACGCTAGGCTCTATTTTGAGTGTAGTTCAGCTTTAATTCAGATGATTACTCTAAGCTATGACTAAGTGAATCAGGTAGGAGTAAAGCGTGAAATTTTATATCATTAAAAAAGAACAAAGTGTTGCTGCCATTCCCGCTCAAGAATCTTTATTGAATGAATACAAAAAGAAAGGCTTCAAGTTTGTTGAAGTTATTGCCGCAAGGGATGAAAATGACGCATTAAATCGCCATCCAGAAAGTGAAAATAACTATAAAAAGTGGCGTGTTTTATGCGCAGTTATACTGCTTTTTACGATAATTTTAAGTATTTACACTTTTATCGGTGAATAATTAATTTTTTAGTTGATCTTTACCCTCTTTTGTATTTAAAATCGCCCACTTTTTTGATTTGAGTGAACTATAAAACGCTTTAGTTTACTCAAATGCATTCAGAAACAAAGCAGCAAACACGGTGGCCATATGGATTTTTATATCCTAAAAAAACAACAAGAACTTATTGCAATCCCTGCAGACGAACAAAGTTGTAAGCAATACCTTGATTCTGGTTATTTTTATATTGATAAAGTAGCTGCTTGTAATGAAACCAATGCCATTAAGGCACTCCAAGCAAAGCAAACTAAAGCGATTAAAATCCCTTTAGCAATGGCTTTATTAGCACTGCCTATGATTATTTTTGCATGGTACAGTTTAAGCACTTAAAGATTTAAACTCGCCTCTTGCATCTTCATTTAGCTTGGGTATATTGGCGCTCTTAACCTACTATTAAGAGCGTGACATGAAAGTCTTACATACCTCTGATTGGCACCTTGGCCAACAATTCTATGAACACTCAAGATTCAATGAACATCAGCAGTTTTTTACTTGGCTAATTGACACGCTCGCCAATGAACACATTGATTTACTACTTGTAGCGGGTGATATTTATCACACAGCAACCCCTGCTGCGAGCGCTGAAAATCAGCTTTACCAATTTGTAAAAGATGCCAAACAACGATGCCCTGCATTACACATTGTTTTAATTGCAGGAAATCATGATTCTGCAAATCGCATTTTAGCAGCAAAGCCGTTGCTCGCCCAATTTGATACACACGTAGTAGGGCGGTTTGATATACAAAACCCAGCTGATGTTGTAATAAAAATAAACACACCCACTATAGCTGCTCATATTGTAGCAATGCCCTTTTTGCGGGCTAGTGATGTTAGCACGCTAAGTGGCACAAATGATGGTAATAGTTACGTTCAAGGCGTTGCACAGGCTTATAAGCTTAGCGCTGAGCTTGCATTGATTGATAAACCAGATACCACACCTCTTATTGTAATGGGCCACTTGCATGCCAAAGGTGGCGATATTTCAAGTGACTCTGAACGCAACTTAGTAATAGGTGGTGAAGAAGCCATAACAGCAAAGGTATTTAGCGAGCAGGCTGATTACGTGGCACTTGGTCATTTACACAAAGCACAAAAGGTAGCTAAATCAAGCACCATTCGTTATTGCGGCACACCTATGCCGATGTCATTTTCAGAACGAAACTATACCCATCAAGTGAACCTTGTAGAATTTAATAACGATGACAAGCAGCAAATAGTAACCACTGTAAACCCCCTTTACATTCCTCGCTCTGCTGATGTATTGATATTACCCGAAGGGGAGTGTGTACCATTAGCCGCATTATGCGAGCAAATTAATGCATTGAAAACAGATGAAAATGCCGTCGCACCATATTTAAGAGTTAAATTAAAATCCAGTGATACAGATACAACGTTCAGGGAACAAATTGAGCAAGCGTTAGATGGTAAAAACATTCGTTTTTGTGGAATCGAACGTGTACGTGAAAACAATCAAACTCAATCAGATAACACTGTATTTGAAGACTTAAACCAGGTTGAAATGCTTAATCCTATTAATTTACTTGAGCAAGCCTTTGCCAACGATAAAGACATGGCAGGGCAAGATGTGCCAAAGGAAATAAAAGCGTTATTAAATTCCGTAATAAATGAACTGGCGGAGCAAGAGCAATTATGAAAATAACCGCGGTACGGATCCATAACTTAGCCTCGATTGTTGACGCCGAAATTGACTTCACCAAGACACCATTAAAAGAAGCAGGTCTGTTTGCGATAACCGGAGATACAGGCGCAGGAAAGAGCACATTTTTAGATGCTATTTGTTTAGCGCTTTATACTAAAACAGCGCGTTTAAGAGGGGATAAAGGTAACCTTATTGACTTTAATGGCGACAGTATAAAACTAAATGATCCACGCAATCTATTACGTAAAGGAAAATGGCAAGGCTATGCTGAGGTTGAGTTTGTTGGCCAAGATAAACAGCTATACCGTGCGCGCTATTCAATTCAGAGAACACATAAAAAAGTAACAGGTAAACTAAAAACAGCAGAACATACCCTATACACCTTACCTGACGAAACACTTATTGCAGACAAAAGCACAACAATAAAAGAAGTAGAACACAAAATAGGACTAAACTTTGAGCAGTTCTCACGCGCCGTGCTATTAGCGCAACATGAGTTTGCCGCTTTTTTAAAAGCCACCGGTGATGAGCGAGCCCAATTGTTAGAGTGCTTAACCGGCACCGATAAGTTTAGCTTAATTGGTAAGCGTATTTTTGAGCGTCATAAAGAACAAAAAGATAAGCTTGAGTTATTAAAAGCCAGTCTTGTCAGTTATACCTTGCTCAGTGACGAAGAGCTGGCGGCAAAAACTACGCAATTGGCAGAGCTAGATCAGCAAATAAAGCAAAACAAAAAAGGCCTTACTTTAACAGAGCAAGGCGTTAGCTGGTTTAAACAGGCTAATACTTTAGCGCAAAACGTTCAGCAAGCAATTCAACAGCAACAGCAGGCCAGTGAGGCTGTTAGCGCTATTGCTCAACTGAGCGAACAAGCAAAACAAGCCCAAAGCGCGTTAGAGATCAAAGACAACCGCAACCGAGTTGCAAGTATCAACAGCCAAAATGATGACTTAACAAATAAAATCCGTGATTTGAACAATACAGATCACAAAGCGATTATAGCTGACCTAGATCAGGCACGACAAAAACATAGCGATGCTTTACAAAGCGCTAAGCAAAAAAAGCAAGAGGCTGAACCTATTATTGCTAAAGCCCGCGAGCTTGATAATCAATTAGCAATGTTTAGCCAAAGTAAAACAAGTACCAGCCAACAAATTGCCAAACAACAAAGTCAATTAAACGATACACAGCAGCAGCTAAAACAAAGTCAAACCAGTTATAACGACGCTGAGAAGCTTAAAAAAGAACTGCAGAGCTGGTTAACACAGCAAAACCAGCTACAAGCTCTAGCCAGTGACTGGGCTTACCACCAACACAATTTTAAGCAGTTTATAAGCATTACCGAGCAAATACATACCAGCACAGCGCAACAGAAAAAAATAGCTACCGAGCTGGCAAATTACACTGAGCAACTCGCACTACATACGGCCAAGGTAGCAGATAGCCAGCAGCTATTGCAAAATGAGCATACAGCATTGACTCAGCTCAATGCACAGCAAGAGCAATTTAATATGGCAGATTGTGACGCTCAAATTAAAAATATTGATTATTTAAAAGAACAACGTAGGCACTACAAACAATTTAACATTGAAATAAAACACAGTGCTCAGCAACAAACTCATATAGCTTTAAAGCTCAAAGAAAGCGAACAGAGCGAAGTGGCTCTAAAGCAGCAATTACTCAATTCGCAGCAAACATTAAAACACACTGAAGATACCCTAAATAAAGCACGACTGCGCGCAAGTGAGAATGTAGAGCATTTACGAAGTCAACTAGTACCCAACGAACCATGTCTTGTTTGTGGCGCCACCGAGCACCCTTATATTGCTGATCAAAACCCTCAGCTGAATAACTTAATAGCCGACTTTGAAAGCGATTATACAAACGCAAAAAAGCATCATGAATTGGCACAAACACAACTTCATGAACAGCAAACTCAGCACGCTGTTTTAGTCTCTGAGCATACTCAGCTGGGGCAAGTTATAAACAGTGCCAAAGCTAAACAGCAAGAAATAAAACACACTATGCAAGGCACACGCACTGAGCTTAATGACTTAACGAGTGAGCAATTAGACGCACGTTACCAACAATTAAGTGAGCAAAAAGCCCAAAGTTTTGAACTGCAAAAACAGCAGCGTAATATGCAAGAAAAGCTAAAGCAGTTGCAAAATACGCTCCATTCAGAGCAACAAACCGAACAACAAATACGCAGCAAACATGCTGATTTAACATATCAACATGGTCAACTTAATCACAAACACAGTGAGCTAAGTGAGCAATTAACTAAGCTGACAGCAAGCTTAAACACGCAATTTGCTGACACTGAGTTTTGGCAGCAACTACAAAACCAGTCTCTTGACTTAGCAGATTTAAACACACAGGTTGAGCATTACCAGCAAACCCAACAGCAGCTTGAACAAAATCAAAAGCACCTTGAGAGTGCAGAACAAAAAATACAGCATCTTACTCCGCTTATTAGTCATGCCCAAAGCACGTTAGCGGCCTTAAATGATGAATTAACTAAGCTAGAACAACAACACAATAGCGTGCAATCAGAGCGCCTTGCGCTATTTAACAATCAAGAAATAAGCGCAGATCAATACCAAGCAAACCTGAGTACGCACCTCGAACAATGCCAAGCACAGCTTACCAAAGGCCAGCAAGCTTATGATCACGCCGTTAAGCAACGTGATGAACAAACAATCACAGTGAAAAATTACCAGCAACGCCTACTTGAGAATGATCAAGAACAAGCGAGTCTAGATGAGCGTTATAACCATTGGTTTGCTGATTTTAAGCGCCAATATAGTGATGCGACTGAAGAACGGATCACATTTTTACTAACTCTAAGTAATAACGAAATCAAAGCCCAGTTAAAACAACATGAGCAATTAACCCAAGCATTAGTGGATGCAAATGCTTTACTAAAACAGCAACAAAATGCCGAAAAGCAACATCAAACTAGTGATAAACCAGCACAAACAGAGCAGGCACTATTAACGCAATTAACTGACCTCACACAAGCGCAAACAGCACTGCATAAAACGCAGCTTGAAACCAATACCGTGCTTGAGCAACACCATCAAAACGCTAAAGCACTGCACACCAAACAGAGCGAGTTGAGCTCTTTACAACAGCAAGTTGAACAGTGGAATTTGTTAAATAAAGTTCTTGGCGATGCTACGGGTAAAACTATGCGTAACTTAGCGCAAACGCAAACGCTAAAAATTCTCCTGCATTATGCTAATAGCCACCTAAAAACGCTCAACAAACGTTATGAGCTAACAGCCATCGCACAAACTCTCGACATTGCTATTATCGACCGTGATATGGCTGACGAACAACGCTCTGTTAATACCCTCTCTGGTGGTGAGTCATTTTTAGTGTCGTTGGCACTTGCATTAGGGCTTGCCTCACTTTCATCAAACAAAGTAAGTATTAACTCTTTGTTTATTGACGAAGGGTTTGGTACGTTAGACAGTGAAACCCTCAGTATTGCAATGGATGCACTTGATTCATTGCAAGCGCAAGGGCGAAAAGTAGGGGTGATATCTCATGTATCACAGCTAACCGAACGCGTTTCCACTGTGGTTCACGTAGCGAAGAAACCAGGTGGTTTTTCTACCATTTCTATCATTTAAAGGATTGAAACTGTGCCATCATTTACACAAGACGAAGCCACTGAGTATGATTCACGAATCACTCGCCTAGTACCAGGTTATGACCTGCTCCATAGCTGCACTGCAGCACAGTTAAGCGCCACACTTGACGATAATGCACATATTTTGGTAGTTGGCTCAGGTACTGGTAAAGACATTGCTCAACTGGCTGCTATAAACCCAACATGGCGTTTTACAGCACAAGATGTATCTGTTGATATGTTAAACATAGGACAACAGCGCTTCTCTGATTTAGGGATCAGCGAACGAGTCAAAGTACATGTAGGCAGTATAGATGAATTGAACGATCCCGCTGATGCCGCTGTTTGCTTACTCGTTATGCATTTTTTAGCTGATAACGGCGACAAAAAGGACATGTTCAAGGCCATCGCTAAACAGCTAAAGTCACACGCTAATTTATACATAGCCGATTTAATGCGCCCTGAAACCACCTTTGAGCGCGATGCTCAATTTACGCTGTGCCAACAGCTAGGTTTAACCGAGGTTGGAGTAGAACGCATGAAACATAATTTTGAGCATGAGTTTTACCCGTTAGATCGTATTCGCTTAGCCGACCTGCTCGACGAAACTCGCTTCAATATAGGTAAACTCTACTTTAAAGCCCTAGGCTTTAGCGGTTACGTAACACAAAAGCGCTAACTAATTAGCATATATACCTAAGCATTTGCTGAGCCTAAGTAAATGCTTTTTATTTTCTACCCCCCCCCCCAATTATTACTTTACCTGAACTCTGGTTAATAGATGTACTAATGTATTGATATTAAATCACAAATATATTTATTATCCAGAGTTCAGGTTACTTTAACTCTGCCATGTGTTTTACGTTACCTATATCAGATGTAAATAGCGCCACTTTAATGTATTGTAAACAACGCTTATTGAAGTAATAAAAATTATAACAAGAGGGATCGACGATGAGAAAGCTCAAACGTTTTGCTTTAAGCTTATTAGCATTTAGCTTACCTAGCTTTGCAGTAACACTTGAAGATGTAAATCAGGCTCACAAAGCAATTCAAACGCAACTTTACAGTGCAGATCCTCTCAACACATTAGACATAAATGAATTACAAAAACACATAGACACATTAGAGACCGCCACACGTGAAATGGAGTTCGACGCAGCTAATTTCGCTATTATTTTAAATGCCCAATTGAGTGCAGCTGAACTCATTAATAAAAAGTATCATTTTAATGGCGAACCTATTGATGTATCGCAAGTTCAAGACTTCTTAGATGATTTAGACACGCTAAGTGAAGTTACAGACATCAAATTAAATAACCTTCAATATAACGCTGGCCATATCGCTGCCCACCAACTGCAAAACAAAGGACTAGCCTACCGCTACTGGTCTGAGTGTGGAATAAACGGCCATGCAGGATGCATGAACATACTGGCAACTAGCTATGAATCAGGTGAATTTGTCGTCGAAAAAGATTTAGACAAAGCAGTTACCTGGCATAAACGCGTAGTAGGCACAGGCACTCGTTGGAATTGTGCAGGAGTTTACTCATCGCTACGACTGGCTATTTTAAGCAGTAGTGGTGTAGAAACCCATAAGCCAACCGAGCACTGGTTAAAGCAGGTTACTTTGCTCCGTGAGCAGCGAATAGAGGAAACAGACAATGTCGATGTATGTAGCCCTGATATGGAGTACATTGCACACTACACAATGAATGGTTTTGATAAAAAATGGCTCAATGAGCTAGCATCCATAAATATGAATGAAGACAATATAACGCGAAGTGGCAGGGCGAGCTGGATAGCTAACTTTGCCAAAGCACAAAGCCTAAACGTACTCATACCAACCTTAGATCTAATGTACGACGATGCACGCCGCTGCTCAGCAATTGAAGAGTTTGCTCTTAAAAATAAAGGCAACAAGGCAGAGCTAGATGTAATTAACAGCTATATCTCAAAGCTTGATCCAGAGCACTGTGCCCAGTACCAAGCAACTGTTATTCGTTTACGTAATTTAGCTGCACAATAACCACTTACTTAAATTCAGGAGGTTTAGCGTGCTGTAAACCCCCATTACAGTTTTAGGGGCGAGTCTGAAAACTCTCTGCGCTGAGCTTCAACCCAAGCTCAGCTGCTTTATTGTAGGCATTTTTTAACGACTGCTCATGACGTTCGTCATTAAATTCCTGATACTGAGAAGTGATTTCGAAAATCGTATTGGCCCCTAAATATTTACTTAGTGTACGTAAATGCGGCACTAAATGACTCATATGCTCGCGAATCCCCCCAACCTCAAACCCAAACTCTCCCGTAGAAGTCACGATAATGAGTGTTTTCCCCTCAAGCAAAGGTTGCAATGGAAAATCTCCGCGCGCTAGGTCAAAATCAAAGGTTTTATTAATACGTATAACTTGATCAAACCATGCCTTTAACTGCGCGGGCATACCGTAATTATACATAGGTGAGGAGATGACAATAATCTCAGCAGCCATTATTTCTGCAATTAATTGATCGGATAGAGCCAATAACTGCTTCTGTTCGTCAGACTTTTTATCGTTTGGCGTAAACACAGCACCTATCCAGTCTTGGGTAATAAAAGGGGGTGGATTTACACCTACATCACGATAAATATACTCATCTATAGTTTGGTGTTTTGCAAAGCTATCGGTAAAACACTTAGCAATATTTTTAGAGATTGAATCATGGCTTGGGTTTTCGTTTTTAGCGGCTCTTACGCTTGCATCAATATGTAGTAGGGTAGTCATACTGTTTATCCTCGTAATGAATATGGTGTAATCATCTAACTAACAGCAACGATTCACAAACAAGTTAACTTCAGCTATAAACAAGTTATACTCATCTATAATTTATTTTATCATTTGCCAACATTCCTTATGAAAGTCTCACTACAAGCGCTTAAAGCCTTTGAATCAGCGGCACGTTTAGGCAGCTTTAAAGCCGCAGCTGATGAACTATCAATCACATCAACCGCTATTTCGCATCATATAAATAACCTTGAAAACCGTTTAAACGTGGATTTATTTTACCGCCAAGTCAGAAGGGTCGCCCTCACACCTACCGGTGAATATTTAAGTACCGCCACAAGCGACGGCTTTAACCGTATAGACCAAGCCTTAGCAACTGTGCAAGACACAGGCAGAGCCGTTAAAATAAGCACCACCTCGTCACTGGCCGCCTTGCGCTTAATACCCGCATTGCAGGAGTTATCTATAAACCAGCCTAATCTTGAGGTAGATATATCAACCAGTGAAGCCGTTGATAAACAATTACACACCTTACCGATCCGCTTTGGTCAGCAGCACAATATAAACGCAGATGACATTATTAAAACCGAGCAATTTAACGTATTCGGCTCATACAAAACCGCCGATACCCCATGGCAAAACGGCCCTGTTACGCTCTATACCACTAAATGGAAAAACAACGCTTTGAGTGAGCCACCAATTAAACAATGGCTTACTCAAAACAACTTAGATCCAGCTTTATTTAATATTAAAACCTTTGACCAAGAGTTATTTGGCATTCAAGAAGCCATGGCAGGCTCAGGACTTGTATTTTGTTCAACTACACTAGTGAAACAGCTATTAAACACTGAGCTACTTAAACATTTTGGTACACAGCATGTAACATCCGACTTTTGTTACTACGTACCTAAAAAACAACAATTTCAAACGCGCGATACCCGCTTAGTGTTAGAATGGGTAGAAGGGTTGCTAAGGTAGCGATTGTATATAACAACGTATTTTTGAGGTATCCAAAGCCATGTTTCAAACCAAAAGCGCAGCTTTATTTTCTCTGTTGGTCTTCACCAGCTTGTTTTATGGCTCAACAGTAAAGGCAGCGCAAAGCCTCACCCTTATCCAAGTACTGAGCGACAATACAAACGGGGTTGATGGACTAGCTAACCCCAGAAGCATCAAAATCAAGGCCGATAACACCAAGGTCTATATTTCCAGCGGCGACGATAATGCAGTGGCTGTTTTCAACGCTGACAAGCATTTTAACCTTACTTTTAATCGTCTATTTAAAAACACGCCACCTACTTTTAAAGGCTTAGAAGGCGCATCGGGATTAACTTACTTGCCAAAATATCGTCTAGTCGCTGTAACGGGGTTTTATGATGGCGCATTAACGCTATTTAATGAAACCGATAAAACCATTACCTATAGCCAGACGCTAAGTGATGGCCTAAGTTATAAAAACGTATTTACAGATAACACTATTTTAAAATCACCAGACACACTTGGCTTACTTGGAGCGTGGGAAGTCATTCACCCAGCAAACGAAAAGCAGCTTTTAGTAGCAAGCTATATGAGCAATGCCATCTCAATTTTTGATGTAAAAGCAGATCATACAGTCACATTTAAACAAAAAATAACACACGCAAAACCCTATGCCGATAGTTTGGGGAAACCTGTAAGCCTTGCGTTATCACCATCAAATAATGCGTTGTTCGTACTTGGTTATGAAAACCAATTAACTATTTTTGATAGGCAAACTGATGGAACCTTATCTGTTAAGCAAGTCATTGAACACAGTGAAAATGGTGTAATTCAGTGTCTCAATCCGCAAAAAATTGTGACTTCGTCAAATGAGCAGTTTTTATATATAGCATGCTCTGGAAGCCATTCAATTGCCGTATTACAAAAAACACCAAATGGAAAATATCGTTTTATAGATGCTATCACTAACGCTGATATTGGAAATGATAGCTTAAAAGGGGTCAGCAGTTTAGCCATATCAAACAAGGGTGACACGCTTTACGCCGCAGGTGAGTTAGGGGTTGGTTTGCATGTGTTTAACGTACAAAAAGATGGTAAGCTCGCTTTAAAAGAGACTTTATATAATGTTGGTGAGCAAAAATTAAAGGGGATATCATCACTGACACTCACACCTGATAACCGACATTTATTGGTTGCAACAGGGAAGGGAAACTCGCTTATAATTTTTAAGCGATAATTACAAAGCTCTGCAATTAGAATTTAACGGCCATTGATTAATCATAATGCATACAGTATTGGTTAGTTTGCGTTCTGATTTTATAAGGATATTTCATAAACCTCTGCATCTAATTAATGGATGGCTGCAATCGCTTTAAAGCATTGCTTACAACCTAGTTTTCCAACGCAAATCAGCTATATTGAATATATTAAGTAACCGTCTAACCGTCAGTTACAGTTTCCAATCAAATTGTATTTTCTTAGATAGGGACCAAAATGAGCAATTCTAATGCAGGTAAATGCCCAATAATGCATGGCAGCAACACACAAACATCTAAATCCAACACCGATTGGTGGCCAAACGCATTAAACTTCGACATTCTTCACCAACACGATACAAAAACGAATCCATACGACGATGATTTTAATTACGCTGAAGAATTTAAAAAACTAGACCTTGAAGCGGTAAAAACCGATTTAAAAAACCTCATGACATCGAGTCAAGATTGGTGGCCTGCTGACTGGGGTCATTATGGTGGCTTGATGATCCGCATGGCGTGGCACTCAGCAGGTTCTTACCGTTTAACGGATGGACGTGGCGGCGGTGGCACCGCGAACCAACGCTTTGCGCCTTTAAACTCATGGCCCGATAATGCCAACCTTGATAAAGCCCGTCGTTTACTTTGGCCTATTAAGAAAAAATACGGCAATAAATTATCCTGGGCTGATTTAATTATTTTGGCCGGTAACATGGCGTATGAATCAATGGGTTTAAAAACCTTTGGATTTGCCGGTGGGCGCGAGGATATTTGGCATCCAGAAAAAGATGTTTATTGGGGCGCTGAAAAAGAGTGGCTTGCACCAAGTGATGAACGTTACGACAATGTCGAAAAACCTAGCACCATGGACAACCCATTAGCAGCGGTGCAAATGGGCTTAATTTACGTCAACCCGGAAGGGGTCAATGGAGAGCCTAATCCACTTAAAACCGCAGAGCAAGTGCGTGAAACCTTTGCTCGTATGGCAATGAATGACGAAGAAACCGCAGCACTTACTGTAGGTGGCCATACGGTCGGTAAAACTCACGGCAACGGCAGTGAAGAGAACTTAGGCCCAGAGCCAGAAGCCGCCGATGTATCTGAGCAAGGTCTTGGTTGGAATAACCATAAAACACGCGGTATCGGGCGTGACACTATGACCTCAGGCATCGAAGGCGCGTGGACCACACATCCAACTAAGTGGGATAATGGCTACTGTTACTTACTGCTAAACTACGAGTGGGAGCTGACTAAAAGCCCAGCAGGTGCACACCAGTGGGAGCCTGTAAACATTAAAGAAGAGGATAAACCCGTTGATGTTGAAGACCCGTCAATTCGTTTAAATCCGATAATGACCGATGCCGATATGGCAATGAAAATGGACCCTGCGTACCGCAAAATTATCGAACGGTTTAACGATGATTTTGAGTATTTTAGTGACGTATTCGCTCGCGCTTGGTTTAAACTCACTCACCGTGACCTAGGACCTAAAGCACGTTATTTAGGTGCAGATGTACCAAGTGAAGATCTGATTTGGCAAGATCCAATCCCAAGCGTAGATTACACATTATCGGATGCTGAAATAGCAGAGCTTAAAGATAAATTACTAAACTGTGGCATTGCAGCGAACGAGTTGATCAGCACTGCATGGGATAGTGCTCGTACTTATCGCAGCTCTGATCATCGAGGTGGCGCAAACGGCGCACGTATTCGCTTAAGCCCACAAAAAGATTGGCAAGGTAACGAGCCTGAGCGCTTGGCAAAAGTATTAGCTTCGCTTGAACAAATACAATCAGGTTTAAGCAAGCCCGTTAGTTTAGCCGACTTAATTGTACTCGGTGGTACAGCCGCTGTGGAACAAGCTGCAAAAGCAGCTGGAGTCAACGTGACTGTACCATTTGCACCTGGGCGAGGCGATGCAACTGACGAGATGACCGATGCAGAGTCTTTCGATGTGCTTGAGCCAATTCACGATGGCTTTAGAAACTGGTTAAAGCAAGACTACTCTGTATCACCAGAAGAGCTACTATTAGAGCGCAGCCAGCTAATGGGCTTAACAGCACCAGAGGTAACCGTACTATTTGGTGGCATGCGCATGCTTGGCACCAACTATGGCGACACTCAACACGGTGTGTTCACCGATAATGTGGGCACTTTAACAAATGATTTCTTTGTTAATTTAACTGATATGAACAACCGTTGGGAGCCTGCAAGCAAAACAACCTTTAATATCGTTGATCGCAGCTCTGGCGATACTAAATGGACAGCAACACGTGTTGACTTAGTATTTGGTTCAAATTCTATTCTACGAGCGCTTGCGGAGTTTTACGCTCAAGACGATAACAAACAGCGCTTTGTAAAAGACTTTGTTAAAGCATGGGTAAAAGTAATGAATGCCGACCGCTTTGATATTTAAATAAAACACCGAGCTAGTTTTAAGAACTGCGCGAGAGTTAACATTCTCGCGCTTTTTTATTCCTCGCTAGCTACGCACCGTAAATCTCCACCTTATTTTTGGCTAAAAAACCATAAACTTTTAAATGCTGATTCGTATTGCTAGCTCCATAGCTTGTATGTGAGTATTTGCCAGTAACTCCTGATGGCAATAACTACAGCCGTAGTTTACAGGAGTGTCCAATACTAACTTCAAATTGGCCACTTGATATATTCATTAACCTTATAAAAACATAGAATAAATCATTTGAATAGACTACATTGCTATTTGCTTACACCCTAGTTGGCAGAAGTGTAAATGGAACTTTTGTTAAAGAATCATAAAACCAAAATATAGCTTAATTAATTTAGCTGTTTTAAATAAGTAGCAAAGCCGCGACAAGTTTTTGTCGCAACAGTGTTGTATCATTTTGGATAACTATATTAAAAGTTGAAAGCTTAATTAACACTAAAAATATATAAAGGGAACACATATGGATTGGGGGTTAATGGGGCCAGAAAAGGTCATTTCTCAAAGACGAACACGAACGCTAGGTTTAAGCTCTATAGTACGTAAATTTAACGATTTAGCAGTACCTGGGTTAGGTGGGGTAAAATATGCCAAATCTGTTTTTCTGGCTTGTTTAGGTATTGATGTTGCTGAAAAAGTAAGGCAAACAGGTAAGCAAGTTACAAATATTCAAGTCACTAACGCTATCGAAGCACTTGCTTGCCATTTAGCATACTATACGAATGACTGGCGTGCGGATAATCGCCTAAGAGGCAGAACTAAATTAAATAGCCCTGTAGATTTAACCTATAAAACTTTCAGCAGCAATAACTTCTATGTGACTCAGCCCATGCGCATGAGCACAGTACAAGCATTACCAGGTTTAGGGTTCGTTGAGTCTAAAGGTGAACGATTCAATAGCTTTAGCTTAAGCCAGCAAGGTAGAGACTTTATAGATGCTGCTTCTATGGGTTATAAATGCCATAAATTAAATATTACAGCGTTTTTAGCAAGGTGGGTCAAAAACGAAAAGCAGCTGCCTTCCTCTGAAACATCAAGCCATAATGATTTACTTTATGTACTTTCTCCTATGGTACGTTTAGAGCAACATGCCTTAAATGTATTCACTCAAGCTTTATTGTCAGGTGAGCCTCAAAATGTCAGTAGGAGAAAAGGTATACTTGAGTGGACTAAGTCAAATGACCTTAGCAAATATGTTAATTGGACAAGGCCATCATTCATAGAAGAAACTCATTTCAATGACTTAAAAAGTGGCGCTTTGTTCTTTTCTCTAAGAAATAAATCATTAGATTTACTTAATGTGATTGAAGCCGAAATTGCGCCTTTAAACCCACCAAAGCTTGCCCTAACAGCACCTCTTTCAGAAGGTATTTGTAAAGCTGTTAATAAATTAAAAGTGGCTGCCAATGATTTTCTAAGTCTTGAACATGATCCAAGTGCAGGAAAACAAGCCAATCATTTTGCAAAACAATGTATGCAAAGTGATGATATTAGTGTTCTCAAGTCACTGTTAGAAAGGGATGAAGTTGTACTTCGCTGCAGAGGCAGTCATGTCCTTCCCGCTGCTGCATTTGGTAAGCCTGAAACTGTGAACTATGAAGAAATTGAAGACTCTTCACTATTTCCAAACCATATTTCGTTTCGAGTTTGGAATATGTACGCGCTTAATCAAGACTTTGAAAATAAACTGGAGCAATGGTTAGAGCCAGAAGGTGATAATGATGTGTAAGAAACTAGCGCCATCACTAGCGAGTTATTTTACCGCCCCAAAAAACTACAAAGGTGAATTTGGACTTGTAACAGGCTACTCCGCAGACGCTGATTTTTTTAATGATGCGTTAGAGAAGTTCACCCTAAATATGAAAGGGCAAAGGGCATATCAAGGTGATATTAGCCTTGCATTAATGCTCGACCCAAATCACGCACAAATTTCACCAATTACATGCCCTGGCTTACTGCATTTACCCTTCAAACATGATGCTAATAAACCTTTTAATTTATTACACAGCAAAGTTGCGCTATTAATATTTAAGGCAATCGATACTGACGTTCACTTTATTCGGTTAATTGTTTCAACAGGTAATTGGACTAAGCAAACACTTGAAGACAGTTTAGATCTTGTATGGTCTATTGATGTCAAACTTGATAACCAAGATGTTCAAGGTAATGCAGACATTGCAACCGCTTACCAGTTTCTGAACGATGTTATATCGTATTTCGATATCGCTATTTTGAGAAATAACGATACTAAAAAGAGGCTATCTAGCACCCATAAGAAATATGAAAAATTCAACAAACTGCTTGATGACATTAAAGTTGAAGAATACATAAAACCTAGATTTTTTGATAATCGCTCGGTATCACTACTTGATCAACTACCCACTTTAGTTAAGCACCATTGCAATGATAAAAAGCGTAATTATTTAACTTTAGGCTCAGGCTTTTATGAAGGTGGCTCAAGCAATGAAGTCCCAAGTGTTGTTGCTCTTGTCAAACAGCGCTTAAGTGATGAAAACTTGCTGACAAAACATGTAGAAAAAAGCATTGTAATTAATCAGCATGCTTGCCAAGCAGTTTCGAGTAGCTTACCTAGTTTGCAAAAAAATAATTGGCAAGTATTAAAGGCATATGATCCGCTATATCAAGATGGTTACATGCAGAGAAGCCTGCACGCAAAGTTTATTTTCAGTGCAAAAAGATCAGAAAACGAAGATGCGTGTAAAAGAGCATGGGTGTACTTAGGTTCAGGTAATTTAACAGCTCCAGGCTTTACTCAAAAAGCGTCCAAATTTGGAGGTAACTTAGAGGCTGGAGTAGTGTTCAATGTAAAAGGGACTACTTGGCATGGGGAGAAAAACCACCAAACCGCTTTGAGCTTAAAGTTACCTGTTTGCTTTGATAGCGAATATTTGATTGCTGAAACAGCTCAATTAAATGCCGGATGTGACATGCCTGAGCATGAAGCTGAACACATATCGCTGCCAATTACTTACTTTGTAGTTGAAGAACTTGAAAATGATACATACGCTCTAATACCAAACGCGCCATTTATAGAAGCCTTTAGTATTATATGCTTAGGAGCTGACAAGTTTACTTTAGAATCTGAAGAAAGGCTACTTTGGTCCGGAAAACCACCAAGGCAACTTACAGTTTCATGGCTAAATAATGGCACCATACACACAGCAGATATTCCTGTTATTGATGAGTATGGTCGAGTAGCAGCGACAGAACTCCCCGAGCTCGCAATTGATGATGCTTGGTATATGTTTAGCTCATTTCCACTGATGCCAAGCTCAGATGCACAAGGTGGTGAAGATAGTGTAGAAGAAGGCTTATCATTAGGCACTGCACTCGATGTTGAAATAGATAAAAGCTACTCAATCAACTCAATAATGACATTGATAGAGCTTATTGCTGAAAAGCAAACACACGTGCCAGAAAAAGACTGGTTGCAATGGTGTATTCGGTTAGAGCAAACATTTTCTCAACTAAAAAATAATTCAGCTTTTTTATTATTCAAAGAAATAGCTATTAACCCTCTTTCAGCGCTATGGCAGTCCCCGTTTAGACCTACTTATGCAGAATCAGCCGCCACTGAGTCAGGGGCTCAATATGAAAAAGCGCTAAAGCGAATCGAGCAAAAATTAGGGTTAGAAACATTAGCAAGATTAGGAAAACTGTAATGAACTTTAAAGGTTGGGAACAAGTTGCGAATATTATTACAAACTCCTTAGAGAGCAATGAAATGCTAAACGAGGGCCAAAAACTTAGTGTCAAAAACTTAATTAAAACACTGCCCAAGTCTGGCGCCATCATTGCCGATGAAGTAGGTATGGGTAAAACGCGTATTGCCGTTGAGCTTATTAATGCTGTAAAAAAAGCAGGTGGTCGAGTATTAGTTGTATTGCCTACAACACTCGGGTTTCAGTGGCAGAATGAGCTTGAAGACAGGAACAAATACTTAAAGCCAAAACCTATTATACGAAGCTTGTGGGGATTTCTTGACGCATATAAAGAAGAAGAAACCGCAGAAGCATGGGCAAATGAAAGTGTTGTGCTACTTTCACAGAATTTTGCTAACTGGCGACTAGGTGTTAATTCTAGAGCTGACCGCTGGGCATTATTACCTGAGATTTACGGTCAATACCATAAAGCTCATAATGGCAGTGTTCCTAGAGGTTATCATCAGCGTTCAGATTTAGTATCTTGGGAAGCTGAAGTATGTGCAAGAAACATAGTTAACTATGCCAGTAAGCTACCTAAAAAACATGTAATCAACAAAACCTTAAATGATGTGATTAATAATTTCAATTGGGGTATGAGTGGTTTTGATGGGGATGTTTTTTCAGCTGGCAGTGAGTATCGAACACTACTAGAAAAAGCAGTAGGTCTTGGGTTTGGAGCATTTGATTTAGTGGTAATAGACGAAGCTCACAAGAGTAGAGGCGAAACGAGTAGCTTAAGTACCATTTTAAATAATATCGTATTAAAAACTGAATCAGCCCGTAACCTTGCTATGACAGCGACACCTGTTGAGCTAGGCGTTGGACAGTGGGAAGATATGCTCAGCAGAATAGATCTGCCAAAAGAAAATCGAGATAAAATCCTAGAGATCGTTAAAGAATATGCGCAAGTAGTTTCTAAACTAAAGCAAACTTGGCGCTCAGATCCTGTTATTCGTCAGCAATTTAAAGAAACATCAACTAAATTTCAACAGGTTTTATCACCTTATTTGTTTCGAAGGGATAAGCGTCAAGATGACACCATAAAGGCCTTTCATAAGGTGTCGGGTTTACCTATAAATGCTTACCGTAAACAATTGCCCGTAAATGTAGAAATATCTGATCTTTCAACTGAGTGGAAAAAGATAGTCTGCGCAGTTGAAGGGCTTTCTGCATCATCTATAATGCAAACAGATTCAACATCTAAAAGAGCCAGACTAACATTATCAAATGGTCACGGCATCGCAGGCATAATCGACAAGTCAATTAACTCATCAATAGATGATGATATGTTAGAAATTGAGAGCGTTCCTTTACCAAGCAAAAAAGAACAAAGAGCTCAATGGTGGCAATCAATTATTGCTAATTCATATCAGTCTGGTGAAGAATCACTTTATAGCCATCCTGCAATTATTAAAGTCATTGAAGAGATTGAAAAAGACTTAAGTAAGAATCAAAAAGCCCTCGTTTTTGGTAAGATGACTAAACCAATGCGCGCGTTAGTAAACCTACTAAATGCCCGAGAAATGCTAAGATCACTTCAGCAAGAAAAGTATTGGCCCCAAAGTAAAATTCATACCTCAGCGGAAAATAGCGCTGAATCGGAAGAGTTAGCCGTTTTAGCTGCACTTAGGCAACTTAAACTTTCTTGGAGTATTGATGAAGTTAACCAAAAACTTGCAAAGCAATACAACCAACATGCTTACAAAGTTGATAAGGCAAAAAATACTCTAGTTGAACGTATTGAAGAAGCTAAGTCTATTTTTGATACAAGAAGCTCTGCATTATTTGATGCTTTTAAAGTAACTATCGATTCAACAGAGCCAGATCAAAAAACTAACCTTATAAGCTTTGCGAATGCGATTTTTGAGTTAATCGATAAAGAGGGCTTTGATTTTTCTGCACTTGAGCTTGCTCAAGGCTTTAAAGACTTAATGAATGTAGTAACAGCTAAAAATGAAGGTGATGAGAATGGAGATGGTGAATTAGATACAGAAGAAGCTAATAACCTATGGAAGGTCATCACTCAACGTGTTGCTAATGAGTTTGCTCATGTGCGCGGTGGTATGGCGCGCTTAATGTACGGCGGTACCGAAGCACATAGTCGAAGAGTTATGCAACTAGGCTTTAATCGCCAGAATAGCTTCCCTAAAGTGGTTGTCGCTCAATCAGTGGTAGGCCGTGAAGGTTTAAACTTACATCAGGCATGTAGAGTTGTTTATCTACTTCATCCAGAATGGAATCCGGGTGTTGTAGAACAGCAAATAGGTCGTGTAGATCGCCTTGGCTCAAGGTGGCAAAGAGAATTCGAAGCTAGTCAGTATGAAGAGAAAGAGCTGCCATTTATCGAAATTAAACCTGTTATTTTCAAAGGGACTTATGACGAATATAATTGGCAAGTACTGGACGCAAGGTGGGACGAGCTTCGTTCGCAGTTACATGGCGTGATTTTACCTGAATCAGAAAGAAGTAACGGTGACGAAATGTTATATGACGAGCTTTGTAAAGCGGCGCCAAATTTTACGCCGCTTGATGTTAAGTAACAGATTTGGGTTCAAGAGATACATTTTTTCGTTGGGTTTCGTTGCACTCTACCCAACCTACACTTTGTAAACCCCCGTTACATTCTGATTAAAAAAGCCGCACACTAACAATTAGTATGCGGCTTTAGTATTTCATTTTTAAAAGCGATTACTTGGTTAATAAATGCTTTTCAAAAAACTCGGCCATCATTGTATGGTAATGCAAAGTGGTGCCTTTGCCTTCACGTAGGCTGTGTGAACGGTTTGGATATGAGAAAAACTCAAACTGTTTGTTGTGCTTAACGAGTTCGTCAATTAAACGCTCTGAGCCCTGGTAATGCACGTTGTCATCGCCGGTGCCGTGAATAAGCAATAGCTTACCGGTTAGGTTTTTAGCAAAGGTGATAGGCGAGGTGTTATCGTAACTTTCAGGATCGGTATTTGGATTACCCGCATAACGCTCTTGATAAATGGTGTCGTATAAACGTATATCCGGCACAGGTGCTGAGGCTATACCTACTTTAAATTTATCACCATGGCGGAACAATAAATTAAGCGTTGAGCTACCGCCCCCAGAGTGGCCCCACACGCCAACGCGGTCGGTGTCTATTACATCCCAACGTTTGGCCATGGCATCTAGGGCATCAACTTGATCTTGCACGGTGATTGAGCCGATTTTTTTGTAAATCGATTTGCGCCAATCACGGCCTTTGGGTGCGCGTGTACCACGGTTATCAACCGATGCCACAATAAACCCTTTTTGCGTTAATAATGATTTATACAAGTAGCTATTGCCCTCATAGCGATCTTGCACTGTTGAGCCCCACGGTTCGCCGTATACGTAAAAAACAATCGGGTATTTTTTACTTTTATCCATGTTCTCTGGGAACATAATGTAGCCGTCAAGCTCGGTACCATCCTGCGCATTCACTTTGAAGAATTCGTGACTTGGTAAGCTTTGCTCAGCGAGCTTTTCTTTTAGCTCTTTATTTTCAACTAAGGTTTTTACATTGCTGTGATCGCTCACTTTAATGATTTCTTTTGTTGGAGGGGTGCCAAATTTAGAGTAGCTGTGCATGGCCCATGAGGCATCTTTAGACATGTAATAGCTGTTTGAGCCGTCAAACTCTTCAGGGGTTACACGCACAGGTTTGCTGCTACCATCAAGTGGCGTACTGTATAAATAGCGCTGACCTGGGTTCTCTGGCGAGGCAATAAAATACATGACATTTTTTTCTTCATTGATAGTGAGCATATCAACAATATCGTAATCGCCTGGTGTTAGATCAATAATGGTTTTGCCATCGCGCGATACACGGTAAAGATGACGCCAGCCGTCACGTTCGCTGTGCCAAATAAAGAAGTCGCCGTCTTTTGACCAGTTGGCTTTGTAAAACCACTCAATAAAGGCATCGTCTTTATCTTCTAAAATTTTAGTCAGTTGCTGTTTTTGCCAGTCAAACAACCATACCTTGTTATGGCTTTGCGGGCGGTTTAAATCTTGGATCATTAGCTCACCCCCAGTACCTGCCCAGCTGATCCGTGGAATGTAGCGATCGCGATTATCACCTTCAAGTTCAGCCCAACGGGTTTGTTTATCTGCAAGGCTGACGACGCCCACGCGCACGGCTGAATTGGTTTCACCCGCTTTAGGATACGGAAATGTTTTGAGAGTAGGATAGAGTTCATCGGTGTTGTTGATCATAGTGAAAAATTTAACGTCACTGGTATCAAGCTGCCAATAAGCAATTGATTTGTTATCTGGGCTCCAACGAAAGCCATCCGCAATAGTGAACTCTTCTTCGTACACCCAATCAAAGTTGCCATTAACAATTGTGGAGCTGCCATCGGTTGTGAGTGCTGTTACATCGTGACTGCCAACCGCTTGCATATAAATATTGTTATCGCGCACATAAGCCACTTTTGAGCTATCAGGCGAGAACTTAGCAAACATGAGCTTAGTTGGTTCAACGTCTACGCCACCTAATTGTTGTAACTGGTTAGTCTCAAGGTTGAGTAACCAAAAGTCCCCGCGGCTGCGCGAGCGCCAAACTTGCTCGCTATTGGTAAATACCATGAGCCATTTACCATCTTTTGACCACTGGTAGCTTTCTATCGCTAATGGCTCTTCAGCACCTTCTGGGTGTAGTTTTTCAAACTCAACTAATACCTTACGGCCCGTGCCATCGGCATTGTAAAATACGATATCGTTACCTTTTACGCCGTGTTCTTTTTCATCATCAGCCTTTGCATTATCAGTGTTGTCTTTTTTATTTTTTTCGCTTTCTCGCTCTTCAAGCACGGTGTAGCCAGTGCCATCATCAAGCCATTTAAAGTAAGTGCTACGTTGTGCTTTAAAGTATTTATCTTTATAGATTTGCTCAAGGGTAAGTGGGTTACTTACTTGGCTCATAGCTGTATTCCCAGTGGTATTTTGCGTTACTGTGCAACCTGATAACGAAAGCCCGGCGAGTACCGACAGTACTAAAGCCGAGGATTTAAGTAGTTTCATGTGGAGATCCTAAAGTAAGGTAATACTTTTGTTATTGTTAAAGATGTCTTGCAATAAGCTTACTTTAGCAAACTTTCCCAGTTAATAGTTTATAGCTTATCGCAGAGATCTATCCATCCGCCTCAAGTATTGCATGCAATATACAAAGCTAGCAATTCTTTTTACTTAACAACCACACGAGCGCATTAGCAGGTTCAACGCCTTTAATACCATTTTCAATACGTTGGCACTTTAGTAACTGGAGAGTATAACCACAGTGATAATGAACAAACACTTCCTGGGCACTCACGCTGTAAGGTGTGCCATCTCGTTTAGATTGGTCATAGATGCAGCAAATTAGCAGTTGTGGTGCGTTACTGGTAATGTTTATTAAATGAGCCGTATATTTTTTGCGTAACTCGAAGGGCAGAGCAACTAAAGCTCCGCGGTCGTATATTGCATTAACTTCTCCTATTAACTGAGCCGTTAAAGCAAAAATATCCCCCACCCAAACAACCAAATTACTGGCCTTGTAAAGTTTTAGCTCACCATGGTGAGTGACTGTAGCTGTTAAACACAATGAATCAAACAGTTGTATGATTGCACTTTCGCTTAGTTCCACTCCCACAACATTAAACTTGTTCTCTAGTAGCCATGCTATATCGTTTGTCTTACCACATAAAGGCACAAACACTCGCCCATTTTGCTTTATGTTTAAGTTAGTAAAATAACGGTTTAAAAAAGGATTTACTTTTTGCTCATGAAAACCAATATCATTATCTTGCCATCGTTTTAGCCAGTAGTTAATTGACATAGTAATACCTCACATCAAAGTTAATAAAAGTGCGCTAACATAAAGGCCAACACCAAAAACACAATGTGATAAACAGCTTTTAACTCTCGCTAAAAAAGGCTTTTTAGCGTTACTTGCAGCAATACCTAAACCCAAGGCTGGTTGCATTATAAAAAAAGGAAAACACACAGTCAGAAGGCCAAAAAATAAAGCATGGAAAAGCTTTGGTGAGGAGAGCCAATCGCTGGGCACTAAAAGTAAGAAAACCAAGGCAAAAATAACTCCAATAAAATAATGTACACACCAACCTATTGAGCACTCTTTGTTTTGTGCTTCAGCTTGGCTAATTGACGCATGCTTAAACAGGCCATAACGCATTAAACTCACCCAGCGACCCACTAAGCAAAAGTTTAGCGACGATACTGCAAACACTTTTGCGAGTATTAAACTCCACACATCGAGCAATACAGTCGCTCCCACCCCAATAACAATCGCTGTAGTCCAATCAATACTTTCAAACATTAAAATAGCCTTGTCGCAAGAAAACCGAGCCCCAATGATATAAACTTACAAAAAAGTAAAATATAAAACTTTGATCAAGCTTAAATTGCAAAAGTGGAATTATGTTAGACGATATAGTGTTATTTGTGCACATAGTGCAACAAGGTGGCTTGTCTCAAGCGGGAGAGCATTTATCGCTACCTGCGGCAACCGTTACAAGGCGCTTACAACGACTCGAATCTAGGCTTGGGCAAAAGCTGCTGCATCGCTCTGCACGTCAATGCACACTGACTCAACAAGGAGAAGTGTATTACCAAAGCTATGTCAGTTTAGTTGAGCAATTTGAACAAACCAGCCATCAACTCAATCAGCAAAAAGAGCAACTAAGTGGTAAACTTAAAGTACTTGCACCACTTAATATTTGTCATGGTTTTTTAAGGCCAATGTGGTTGGCATTTACTAAAGCGTACCCTGATATTCAATTAGAGCTAATTTTGAGTAATCAGTTAGAAGATATAATAAAAAGCCAAGCCGATTTAGCACTACGTATAGGCCCCCAAGTTGACTCGTTATTACAACAAAAAAAGCTCGGACAAGCTGATTCTATTTTAGTGGCTACCCCAAGCTATTTAGCTAATAGCCCTAAATTAGAGGAGCCAAGCGACCTTAAACAACACCGTTTAATTGGTACAACACTGAGAAATAAATGGCCTCTCACCCACCTTTTTACGCGAGCAAGCTATACACATATGTGCCGTTTTAGCAGTATTTATAACGATACCGGCTTTGTGAAATATCAACTATGCGATCATCGAGGAGTTGGCTTACTGCCGCGCTTTGAAATTATAAACGAGCTTAAAACTGGGGAGTTAGTCAGGGTTTTACCTGCTTGGCAAAGTCTGCCAAGGGAGATTTTTGCTATTTGGCCAAGCGGTCGTTTACTTAGTAAAAAAGCGGTTTGTTTACGTGATTACATACATGAATTTATACAACAGCAGCTACTAGAGAGCTAAGTGTTTTTATGCCACTGATATTCCATTTGCTTTGCTGTAAGCTCTGCATGTTCTGGGCTTATTAACTGCTCAACTAGCGCCAGGCTCATATCAATTCCCGCAGAAATACCCCCAGAGGAGGTAAATGTACCTTGTGACAGCCAACGCTTATTTGCGATCACATTTAGGTTTGGAAACATATTAGCGAGATCGGCTTGATCTTCCCAATGTGTGGTAACCGTTAAACCGTCTAATAAACCTGCTTTTGCTAGTAAGAATGCTCCGGTGCACACTGATGCAACGTGCTTTGCTGAATCAGCTGTTTGTTTTATCCAACCAATTACTTGAGGTTTAGTTAATTCAGCAGTGTGAACGCCGCCAACCACTATGAGTAAATCTATTGCCGGATGATCAACAAAACTGTAATGGGGGTTTACAGTAAAACCACCGCGCGCCATAACCGGTTGAGCATGTTCAGCCACTAAAAATACCTGCCAGTTGTTATCAGCAAGTCGCTTAGCAGTGCTAAATACTTCAAAAGGGCCAGAAAAATCCAGCACTTCTGCATCATCGTAAATATAAATATTCATACTGAGTCCTGCTTATGAAAAGCTGAGATTAATCCAGCTCTAATTGCGCGCGTTCGACACTTTCTTTAGGTAATTCTTTTTGTACTGATACACCAAGCTCTTTAAATTCTGCCGCTTGTTTAATTAAGTTGCCTTTACCACGGTATAACTGAGAAAACGCTTTATCATAGCTTTCTTTGGCTTTATCTAACTGCTTACCAACACCTTCCATACTTGATAAAAACCCATTAAGTTTGCTGTAAAACTTTTCTGCACGATTTGCCAGCTCTTTTGAATATTTAGTTTGCTCTTCAAAACGCCATAACTGTTTTACAATATTTAAACTGGTTAGCAGGGTAGTGGGGGTTGCAACCAGTATATTTTGCTCTATCGCTTGTTGGTAAATATCACTTTGATATTTAAGTGCTTCAACAAATGCTGATTCTATCGGCACAAACATGATCACCACTTCTGGTGAGTTAAGCCCAGGAAGACGATCGTATGACTTACTGGCAAGTTCGTTAATTCGTGCTTTAACGGCTTCCACATGCTCTTTAATCGCTTGCTGCGCTTGCAGCTCATGATCTGCATTTACAAAGCGTGTGTAGGCATTTAACGATGTTTTAGCATCAATCACTAAGTGGCGGCCTTGGGGTAAATACACCACCACATCGGGGCGCAGGCGACCATCTTCTGTATTAAACGAAACCTCACGTTCATAATCTGTTCCAGCGCGAAGTCCTGCGCTGTCTAGCACGTTTTCAAGCATTAGCTCACCCCAATTACCTTGGGTTTTCTTTTGCCCTTGTAGCGCATTACTTAGCTTATCTGCTTGCTCCGTAACCGCTTGGCTTTTAGCTTGTAAATGCAGTAGCTCAATTTTAAGTGCTTCACGTTGCTTTGAGTCTTCAACATGAATAGATTCAAGCTTATCGCGAAACCCTTTTAACTCACCTTGTACAGGCTTAAGTAATTGCTCAATGCTTTCTTTATTGAGGGTCTTAAACTGTTTTGATTTATTTTCTAAAATTTGATTTGCTAGATTTTCGAACTCTTTTTTAAGCTGCTCTTTACTGTCATTAATGTGTTGCAGTTGCTGCTCAAAATGCATTTGCTTTTGTTCAAGCTCAGTACGAAGTGAGTTTAACTCGACATCACGGGCGTTGTACTCAAAGCGCAATGACGTTAAGTCAGCCTCCGCTTTTTGCCAATAATGATTATATTGTTGACTCTGTTTCTCTTGCTCAGTAAGGCGAGTTTTAAAGTATTGAGCTTCATCACGCTGCGCTAGATAGTCTTGCTCTAGCGACGCATGCTGGTCGAGTAAAGTGGTATAGTGGGATTGCTTGTCATTAAGCTGCGTTTGCAATAACGCCAGTTCTTGCTGTTGTGTGCCTAGTTGTTGTCGGTAAGATTTACGACGCACAGCGCTTATAACACTAAAAAGTACAGCGCTTGCAGCAAAGCCAACCCCAACACTCAACCAATCAATATTTGTAAGTAACTGTATATACATAAATAAACTTAATTAACCATAAGACAATTAATCATAGCGAATTACACGTGAGCAAGATAGTTGTTAAACAGCTTAGTCAAAGAAATGTCCAATAAAACAGTGTTTAAAGCGTAGAGGTTATTTAATTATTTTTTGAGGCATAAAAAAAGCCAACCTAGTTAATGGGCTGGCTGATTATTACTAAATTTAGTAACAAATTTGGGAAATCAACATGATGCATGTGCAAACTGCAATTTAACTACATGCCTAATAATAGACATTACCGATGAAAGTTAGTTCAAATAAATGTGATCTTTTTTAGGCATAAAAAAAACCAGCTCAATGTGAGCTGGTCAAAATTACTATAAATAAGTAACTAAATAGGGAAATCAACATGATGCATGTGCAAACTGCAATTTAACTACATGCCTAATAATAGACATTACCGGTGAAAGTTAGTTCAAATAAATCTGATCTTTTTTAGGCATAAAAAAACCAGCTCAATGTGAGCTGGTCAAAATTACTATAAATAAGTAACTAAATAGGGAAATCAACATGATGCATGTGCAAACTGCAATTTAACTACATGCCTAATAATAGACATTACCGATGAAAGTTAGTTCAAATAAATGTGATCTTTTTTAGGCATAAAAAAACCAGCTCAATGTGAGCTGGTCAAAATTACTATAAATAAGTAACTAAATAGGGAAATCAACATGATGCATGTGCAAACTGCAATTTAACTACACGCTTAATAATAGACATTACCGATGAAAGTTAGTTCAAATTGATTTGATCTTTTTAGACATAAAAAAGCCAGCCTAAAAATTGGCTGGCAAATTATTACTAAAATAAGTAACAAATATGGGAAATCAACATGATGTATGTATAAACTGCAATTTAACTACATACATAATAATAGACCGCGTTTATTTTGATCAGTTCAAAAAAATTGCACTATTTTATTAAACTCAACATTTGTTGCTCATCAAATCGGGTGAAGCTCATTGATTTATCGGTAAAAAGAGCATCAACGAGCGCTTGTTTTTCTTGCTGCATTTTATATACTTTTTGTTCTATCGAATTAGCCATAATAAGTTTATAAACAAATACCGGATTAGTTTGGCCAATACGATAAGCACGATCAGTAGCTTGCTTTTCAACGGCCGGGTTCCACCAAGGGTCAAAGTGAATTACGGTATCTGCTTGCGTTAAGTTAAGCCCTGTACCGCCAGCTTTCAAACTAATTAAAAAAACCGATGTTACGCCTTCGGTGAACTGCTCAATGACTTTATCACGATGTCGCGTTTGCCCAGTTAACAAGCTATAGGGAATAGCTTGGTTTTGCAGTTGCTCGGCAATAATATCCAGCACAGAAGTGAATTGGCTAAATATAATGATTTTTCTACCTTGTTCTAGCATTGTAGGAATATGCTGGCTTAACCAATTTAGCTTAGCGCTCTGAGCTGAAGTATTATTATCAATTAACTTAGGATGACAACATATCTGCCGCAGTTTTAATAATGCGTCTAGGAATGCGAGTTTACTTTTTTGTACACCTTGAGCAGCAAATAGGTTAACCATTTTTTCTTCGAGCGTATCTGTAATTGATTGGTACAATGCTTTTTGCTGTTCTTCAAATTCAAACTCTTTTATGAGTTCGGTTTTCGGCGGTAGCTCTTGGGCAACCTCTGCCTTAGTACGACGAAGAATAAATGGCATTATCAATGCTTTTAACTCATTTGCTCTTTGGGTATCTGAATCACGTTCTATGGGAAGCTGAAAATGACTCTTAAAATGTGCTTGCGAACCAAGTAACGAGCTCATTGCAAAATCAAGTAATGATTTAAGTTCAAATAAGTTATTTTCTATCGGTGTACCACTTAAGCACAATTTGAATGAGGCGTTTAATCGCTTTACTAATCGAGATATCTGGGCGCTGTCATTTTTAATATATTGGGCTTCATCAAGAACAATATTTTCAAAGTGAAGAGGCGTGTAGTAGGCAATATCCCTTTTTAATAAAGGATAGGTTGTAAGAATACAATCAGCCTGACCCAAGTGCTGCAATTGTTCAACACGCGCTGAACCAAAGATTGTGGTTACTTTTATATTGCTGGCAAATTTTCTCATTTCATTTTGCCAATTACTAACAAGACTGGTTGGGCATACTATTAAAGTAGGGCCTGATTGAAGGGTTTGTTTAGTAGTGGCTAAAAACGCAATGACTTGAAGAGTTTTGCCTAACCCCATGTCATCCGCTAATATGCCGCCTAGTTGATGACGCTTTAAAAAGTGTAGCCAGTTAACACCTTGCAGCTGATATTCACGCAGTTTCACTCCCTCATTTAAGTCCGGCTGCACGAGCATATAAGTTGAGTCTTCTGCTTTTAAGTCGTTAAGATAATTGTCTAAATTACTATCATTAATAGTCACATTGATACAATTGAGCTCGACGAGTTCCGGCAAGTAAGAAAGCGGGATAAGTAGTTCATCTCGCGTTTTTATAAACTCAAATCGCTGAATAAACTCACAAAGAAGTTTAAAAACTTGCTTCTCTATTACAGAAAAAGCTTTTCCTTGTTTAAAATAATAAAACAAGTCACTTTGACGATTTAATGATTGGTAATCGGGGTTATCATTAATTAGTAAACTAGCAGCTTTGTATTTTGAGATCATTATTTTACTAACAATTTGATGTCCTTTGCCACGTGTGATCTCTAGGTTGACGGGAACAAGTGATTTTTTTATACGTAAGTTTTTATCACAAACCTGCCATCCACGTTTACGTAAATTAGGTAGCACTTCAAATTTAAACCAATGTTGAAATGCATCTATTTGTTTATTGTATATAAACCTATTCTGTAAAGCCCCTTTACACACGTTAAAGCCAAGGTTAGTTAATTCGGTTAAAACCGTATTTTCAAGGGCTAAGTTGAGTAACTCTTTGGGAGCGGCATTAGGCGCAAAAGTAGCGCCTTGATAATTAAAACCAAGTGTTAAAGTGAGTTCCTTATTATCATTATTAACTTCTATTTCTGCAAAAGTATCTGCATGGCGCTTAACCTTTTTACCTTCTTTTTGTTGATAATGAGGAATAACGCCATCACCAAAGTTTGCGCTAATTTGTTTAAACACACGTTCAAAATTTGCTGTATGTACACCAGGCATCGATTTAATATGAGCAACCTCTTCGCCACTTAAAGGTGTGCGAATACGACCAACCTTAAGGGTATCGGTATCTAAATATGTTGGCGGCGTTGTTTTTATTAATAACCAAGAAGGCTTGTCATTAATAGTAGTATTGAGCTGAATTAAATCGTTTGATTGCCTCCAACTAAAATTAAGATCAACAGCGCTGTCTGGGCTAATAGCTTTACGAGAACGTCCAAAAAACAAACGACCAGTAGCAATTAATTGTTGTAATGCCGCGAAACCCCATTGCCCCTTTAATTCAAGATTACCTAATGCATTTTGTGAACGAATCCAACTGAAAAGCCTAAAATCAGTTTCAAGCAAATCTGCTGGAGTTACAAAACTATTTAGCTGTTGCTCAGTAAGACTTCGCCCTAAAGTGTACTGCTCATTATTTGAATAAGACGCTATTTTTGGCGTTAATATTAATTTATTCGCTTCAACCTCAAGCACAAACAATAATACATTTTTAGCACTTCGGTCATGCGTTTGCTTAATTGTGCTAAGTTCATCAAACCAATCGTTAATAATATAGTCTTGTCCGTACTCACCAGAATGATCAATTTTGAGTTTAAGTAATACGGCTGCTAAATGACGACAACTTGTTTTGGCTTTGCATGAGCAATGCCTTTCAACAGAAAAACCGCCATTGAATTTTTTTATCTCAATATGTTGAGTGAAAGTGCTACCTTCGTTACCAAACATAGACGCATCAATGATTGAAAAATCTTTATTGTGCTCTAAAAAATTGATCTGTCCGTTGGCTAAATACTCCTTAGCTTGATTAAGAACATGAGGCTTGAAAAGCTGTTTAATAAACCTTTCAGAAAGTGGAAATAAGGTTTCTTGTTCTTGTTTTATCTCTTCAAAAATAGCAAGAAGATCAGACTTTGATAAGTTAGCAGACATAACGCCCAAAGCAGTATGAATAAAAAGTAATTTTACCAGTATATGATTTATCGTCTGCCAGCTAAAGGCTTAATCGAATAAAACACACTGGTTGGAGTAGCTTAGTTGGTAAAAAATCGGTTTATCAACAAAATTGGGCAGAAAAAACAAAACCAATACAACTAAGCCACAAGATATATACAACTTAATAACAAGTAGGGGGGCTTACAGATCAGTTTTTTACTAAGGAGATAGAATTTTAAGATCAAATCGAATTTAAACACGTATATGTGGGTAAAAAACTGATCCAATCAGGGTAAATTGAAGAAAAAGAGGGTTTTTAGATCAAGTTTTTACTAACATTGAAAGAACTGAGATCGTACTTTTACTAACTTAAGACAGACCTCAGATCATTATTATACTAACTAATTGAACGCTTTAAGCAGTTTGGTGAGCTGTTCCAAACGTTTGTCAGTCATCACTTTATTATCAATTTTTATAGATAAATCGCCGCTTTTTAAAATTCGCTGAACACTAACAAAATCGTTTTCTAAAACAGCTTCTTTACGACCAACAGTTTGTTCTTGCGCTGTTAATGACTTAGTAATAGCCATCGCACGTTTATCATCTCCTTCAATTAGCAATAATTGAGGATCATTAGCTACTTCTTGAACAAGAGCATCAAACGTCTCAGAGTCCCTTTCTTTAGCTGCGATGAGCTTTTTAGCGACTTCACGACCAACATGATTAGCTGTAGGGTAAAGTGCTAACACCGCTGCAGGCAGGTTCTCATAGGCTTTGATTGCATCAGCAACTGCAGTATGTGAAACTCCTTCGATTGCAGATATTTCCCTATACGAGCCCTTTTTCCCCTGGCTGATCAGCTCATCTCTGGTTTGTTGATAGGCTTGACCTAACTCCCAGAGACTAGGTGCAATATACTGATCAGACGAAACAGCCAGTATTTTTGCATCTGAGTCGGTGAAATCTGCTGAGCTAAGGACAAGATAATCTGCATTACTTAAAATACATGCCATTCTACGTCGAGAGCCTGCCAGTACAAGCATTTCATCGCCTTTATCCCAGCACAATGCTGGATGCTGATTACGACCGTCTTGTGCAATTGCAGGTAAAATGTCAGCGACTGACTTTTCATTAAGTAGCGCCTGCACTCGACGGTTTTTACCATACACTTTTGTATCGGGTTCAATCTGTGAGTGAGGGATAACTTTACAAGTTAATGTGATTGAACGAGAAGGGTCGCTTGGGGCAGGCATTTTTATGACATCGCCTGCAGAAGCTTGTTCTAACAGCTCATCCAAATTACTGTTACCAATTGTTGTTGCAAATGGGTCTAAGCGGGTGTCGTTTTTGCGTTTTTTTGCCATTTTTATTAACTACCTTACTTAGGGTTTTTAAGTTGAGATTGAGTAGACTGCCAATTCGAGCGAATTAACATCTCAAGTTCATCAACAACATCTTTAATGTTTTCTTGTGCGCGAATCAATGATTCTCGACTTGCTAAACTATCAGACGTTTTTTGATCAAAAATAGTATTAAATGAGGATGAGCTCGCCGTAATAGCTGAACTGTGATTAATAGGGTAACTCATAACTTGTCGCCCAAATGCACTTCGAACATCTTTTACAATGTCACGCTGAGAGTGATTACCTTTTACATAATTTGTTACTAAGAACTGCATAAAATCCCAGCCTTCATGGCCTAAGGATGCAACAGTATGATAGATCTCACCTAAACGTTTGAGGTATTTATTATTTGCATCAAAATCAACAGCTTCAGGGTGAACCGGAATTAACATAGCTGTAGATGACATTAATGCATTATAAAACATAAAGTTAAGAGATGGTGCAGTGTCTATTAGAATGATATCAAATTGATCTTTTACCGGGTCAATAACCTTTTCTAATAACTTATGGTAATGGCGTGTTTTATCATAACTCGAACTATCTTTAAGCAAGGTTGCCGTTTCATGTTCAAAGTAAAAATCATCCATACCTGATGGTAACATTCTAATATTAGGAATGTGAGTTGGTAAAAAAGAGTTTGATACTAAATCTTCCCATGTTTCTCCTTTATCAAGCTCAATGCAATCACGCATTAAATCACCAACGGTAATTGGATCTGGCTCGCTTGGTGGAAAAAAGCTTGAAGAAGAACCTTGAGGGTCTAAATCGATTATACCGATTCTATAACGTTTAATATTTGTTGTTGCTAGTGCTGCAGCTATATTAACCATACTAGTAGTTTTACCACAGCCACCTTTTAAAGAGTTGATAACAATAACTTGTAGTTTATCTGACTCAGAGCGATGATCAGGCTTAATATCCATGATATCAGCCATAGCAAAAATATTAACTAACGTGTAAGCATAATGACCGTTCGCACCCCGTTTAATATTAAGTTCATCAAAATCACCGTTATCATGACGGCGTTTTAAAGTGCGATTATTACAACCTAAAAGATCAGCTGCTGCTTTTTGAGTGTAGGTTCTTAACTCTTTCTCTTCAGATTTCAAGTGGGCACGATAATGCTGGATACGTCCTTCTAAAGATTTTTCAGCAACTTCTGCGGTTGCTTTTAAAAGCCGGTAAGTGGCTAATGCATTATTATGAATTGACATGCTTTATTCCTCAAAGTTAGGCTATAAGTATAATGTCCATTCAATTGACTGTAAACAACTATTTATGACGACATCACTTTTAATAAGTAGACATAAAAAATTAGTTTATAGATTTAAAGTTGCTTAGTATAAATAAAGAAGTTTAAGTATGGTTAAAGTATAAGGTAATAAAGGATAAGAAATAAAAAAGGTGGTATAAATATATGATATTAATGAATAAAAGGTAAAATATTGGATCATGTTTATACTACGTTAAGATCAGATCTCTTATAACTACCAGATCACGATAATACTAAGCTACTTTTTAACTTTGAAGTTATGCACATATTAAGCACAGTATTATACACATTTTTAATGCTTAAGATCCGATTTTTACTAAGTAAAATAGAAAGTTATACACTTCAAGCTATGTAAATGTAGTAAGTAAATTAGTATAGATCTGATCTATAGTAAGTACAGATCAGATCTATGCTAACTCAGAACATGTTTATACACAGGGCTGTTTAAATTATCTCTATTTTGTCGTGTAAATTTAACTAAAATAAAGTTTTTAAGTGACATAGATACACTTGGAGTTAGTAAAAATTCGGTTTATAAGTGGTCGCTTAGTAAAAATATGATCTCAAACCAGTAAAATAAAACTAGCTTAGTAAAATAGTGATCTGAAAATTTATTTTAAACCCAGATCAAGTTTATACTAACTTAAACATTTAACTTTTAGCTTTATATGTGTTGTTATTAGCTGTCGCAAAAAAATTTGGAAATAAGAACAATGAGCCGAAAGGTCAACATCTCGGTAGATAACTTACCCGATACATTACGGGGACAAATCCACGGGGTGGAAAGTGCAATCGATAATGAAAGTTTAGCTTTATTTACAGATAATAAAGATGTTCGTATTTCAATTGAAAATGCGGCCCACGGATTACGTGCTTATTCTAATACTTTTAATCATTATGATTTATGGGGACGATTTGTTCGTTCTGGCCATAAAAAATTGCCATTAGAAGAAGCACCGAAAAAAACCATTATTACTCGTAAAATATCTGAGAAAGTAGATGGCATTTTATACGACGGTGAGATTAAAATAACTCCAGCAGTGGTAAGTTCTCGAAAAGATGGTGAAGATGTTGAGTATTTAGTTTGGCCATCTGATCGTGAAGAAAAAGTTGAACGTGCACTTATTCGGTTAGCCTCTAAAGGTAAAATTGTAAAAATCAATTTTAAGTCTGGTATTCAATACGCAGTCGTTTTTTCGATGAATGAGTTGGCGCAAGAACTTAAAGCTGTTGGCCAGTCAATGCCGTATCCACAAATCAAAGAAGCATTAGAAGCATTACAAGGTTCTAAACTATCATTTAAATATTCTGCAACGGATACAAAAAATACAGATATCGATGATTCATTTTACGAATCTAATATGAACTTTTTATCATCATTACATTTCAGTGGTAAAAAAGGGCAGGGCGGTAATGTTAAATGTGTTGCATGTCTTAACGCATTTGTTCATAACATGATTGATAATTTAGAGTACAAAGGTTATTACTTTAATAGTGCTCAAGAATTAAAACGCGGTTTGTCGCGGTGGATGATGTTACGTTTATATCACCTTTGGCGATATGCTGCTCCAGGAAAAACCTATCATTTTAGATTGTTATCGATTATGGAAAAATATGGTTCGATTTATTCAACTGATGATATCACTGAAAATAAACTAAAAGCATTACGTCGTGATATGACGACCACCATGAAAGATTTAATCGAAAAAGGCGCAATTTCAGAATACAGTATTACTAATGTTAAAGATGATAAAACCGGTAATATTATTGATTACACCTATGAGATGCATCCTTCAGATCAGTTCTGCGATGAGATTCTTACGCTTAATAAACAAAACAAGCGTATTGAGATCCAAGGCGGTAAGCGAATTGTTGAAAATGCAGTGTTGATCGATGAAGATAAAATAGAAGAAATAGTCGAAGATAATTAATTATTAAAGCCTTTAGTTTTTACTAAAGGCTTTTTTGTATTAGCAAAGGGAATCACTTTTTTCAGTAAACATACTAGTTATATAAAATTAAAATAAAGCATTATTTAACATAATGCTAAGTGTGAAATAGCAATTGATCAATCTGTGACTTGCTCTAAGTACAGTCTATCCACTAAAAAATCATACTCTTTCTTTCTTGGATGACTTTGAGGTTTTATATAATTTGGCAAAGTGCCGAGTTTAACATCTGGCTCTGGGTTTATTAGAATAAAAGGTAACGCTGCACTGACATGATATCTATTTTGTGCAGTGTATCTAACATTTACCTGCGGACTTACTCTAGTTGGCCTGCGAATTCTCAGTTTTTCTTTATCCCCCAAACTTGCAACGCGAACTTGCTCTTGGGCAACAAGTGTCTGCCAACTATGTTGATCGATCATCCTTGGATTAGAATAGCCGGCTGATTTTTCAAGCATCGCTAAAGCCATTTTTTTTGTTAATGTTTTAGTTGAATGCTTGTGCATCCAAGTAAAACGAACTGAGAAAGGGGACTCATGTTCAAAATGAATCTTTCTGTATGCCGCAAGTGTAATTAAGTTTGGAACTGCATTATGAACTGCTTCAAAACGAGCATCATTATTATCAATCGATAATATACACTCTTTAAAAGCTGCTTTTGCTTTATTTAACTGTTGAATACGTGCAATAAGGTTTTCTTTATTCGTATTCTTTAATACTAACAATCCAGGATGTCGTTTAAGAACGCGAGAACTAAACCCTGACTTTTTATATATATCAGTAAAAGAATTTAAAATTGACCTATGCGCAATTTCACCTGTTTGTTTGGTCACTTCAATACTGTGTGGAACTATCTTTTCATCACTACTTTCTGTTTCGGGTAGCTGATAAAATTCAGCTTTTGAATATTCACATTCTTTCAAATCTTCTATAAATAAATTAGTTAGATCATTTAGCAAATCAAACTGACTGCGTATTTGTATTTTAGAGGCCATGAGAACACATCATACTTAATTGTTACAATATGATACCACTTTTTAGAATCTTTCGTATCCTTTGTTTTACTCTTATCATAAGTAACTTTTTTGCTAAGATTAAATTATCAGTTACTATATGTATGATGTGTTCTTAGTGTGGTTAGTTAGATATTTATTAAAGCTGCAGTGCTTAAGGTGGTTTATTACTTTCAGTAGGTGTGGTGTAAAAGTGCTGTAAATGCTAAGTCGCTCGAAAATGAATTAAAGCTTTTTTTAACCTGCAGAGGCAAATATACTAGGCCCTAGATAAACACTGATTTAGTAAATCGCGCTGATCAGGTTGTGCGACAACATAAGCTTAAAGCATAATTGGGGCAAGCTTTTCAATATTAAACGCGGTAAGACATCGCGTATTTTAGATTGCTGATTTGGGCGCTAGTAACGAACTAGTACTGTGTGAGCTACTTTATAACATTCTTTGATTGTTATATAAAATTGTAAATGCGATGGTTTTTAACTCAAAGTGGATAGGTTGAAGGATAAAAAGTTCATTTGACTCTGTCTATTAATACCTTCCTGAGGGTAAGGTTATGGTGTCGAGCTTGAAAGATATTACGCTTAATTAATATTTGAATAATAAGGCGTACATAATCAACATCCGAATACTGAGGTATTCAATTTTATAGGGGTGTCTAGAATCCAAAAAATGCCCAATTACACTTAAGCAATGCTTCACCTGCTAACTTTGAATAAATATAGTATTCTGGATAGCTAATGCTAATGATGTAATTTTAAAACATGTTTAAAAGGGAGCATTAACGAAACTTTAAAACACTGCCTTTGTGTATTCATAAGTTTAATCACTGAAGTACAGTGAACATTAGTTATTCATGGTAAATTATCATCTTAAATTGCAGGGCTGCATCAAATTTTGATTAATCTAACTTGAAGACATTTTACTCATTGCAACACATTAAACGCCTCCATTTAGCACAAGAAGCAACACATTTCCATGTCGGTTTAAATTTTTATAATTAACACTGTAAAGCTGAGATTACACTTACAATGCCAAATAGTATGATGTGTTCTTTAGTTGTTATTCATACAGTCATCTCTCTAACAATAGTTGTAAATGGGTTATATTTATTCCTTAATATAATTATATCAATAACTTAATGGTTTTATTTTTGTTTTAAAATCGCAATACATATCTAAATTGATATACAAAACAAACTTTTAATTTATGTCATAACTAAATAATTGATAATACGCGAATATAGTCCTTGAACAGGGGGGCTGCATACGTTAATTTCTTTGTATCAGGTAATAGTAGGAATGAGGAAATATTATGCAGTCGTGGAATCCAAATAGCTGGAGGGAACACCCAATAGTCCAGCAACCACAGTACCCAGATCAAGATGCGCTTAAAACCGTAGAGAGTCAGTTAAACAGTGCACCACCACTGGTATTTGCTGAAGAAACACGTAGTCTATTTAAACAACTTGAAGATGTGTGCGAAGGAAAGGCTTTTTTACTCCAAGGCGGAGATTGTGCAGAATCATTTAGTGATTTTAATGCAGCAAATATTCGCGATACATTTAAAACACTACTTCAAATGGCTGTTGTACTTACTTATGGCGGAAAATGTCCAGTTGTTAAAATCGCTCGCATGGCTGGCCAATACGCAAAGCCACGTTCTGCAGATTTAGAAACAATTGACGGTGTCTCACTTCCTTCATACCGTGGCGATATAATTAATAACTTCGAGTTTACCGAAGAAGCTCGTATACCCGATCCGCAACGTTTGATGACTGCATATCACCACAGTGCCGCTACTTTAAATTTATTAAGAGCATTTGCACAAGGTGGCTTAGCAGATTTACATCAGGTCAACCGCTGGAATATGGGCTTTGTGGCTGCGAATCCGCTAAGAGAAAAATATCAACAATTAGCAGATAGAATTCAAGATGCTCTTGAGTTCATGGAAGTATGTGGAATTAACTCTTCTATAGCACCAAGTTTAAAAGAAACTTCTTTATATACTTCACACGAAGCATTACTTCTTGGGTATGAAGAAGCACTAACGCGTCGAGATCATTTATCAGGTGACTGGTATGACTGCTCTGCTCATTTTGTTTGGATTGGTGAGCGCACACGTCAATTAGATCACGCCCATATTGAATTCTTTAAAGGTATTAAAAACCCAATAGGTGTCAAAGTTGGCCCAGGTATGGAGCCAGATGAACTTATCCGTTTAATTGATGCTGTAAACCCAGATAACATACCAGGCCGGCTAACTTTAATTACGCGTATGGGTGCTGATGTATTACCAGAAAAACTACCTGCGCTTGTTCGTCGAGTTCAACAAGAAGGCCGTAAGGTAATCTGGAGTTCAGATCCAATGCACGGTAATACTGAGAAGGCAACCTCAGGGTATAAAACTAGAAGCTTTGATAATATTTTACGTGAAATAAGCCAGTTTTTTGCTGTTCATAAATCAGAAGGTTCTTATGCCGGTGGTGTACATCTTGAAATGACTGGCCAACACGTTACTGAATGTACCGGCGGTGCTTATGGTCTATCAGATGACGACTTAGCACAACGTTATCGTACACAATGTGACCCTCGTTTAAATGCTGACCAAGTATTAGAGCTCGGCTTCTTAGTTGCTGACTTGCTTAAAGATGCACGAAAGTAAGTAAAATCGTTAATACATAAAGCCACTGATCAGTGGCTTTTTTATGTTTAGAACCTACTGAGTTAGTACTTACGTCGCTCAAGGTTAGTATCGGATATAATTTTGGCAGATATTTCTTCCACTGAGTGATTTGTTGAGTTTAGGTATGATAACTTGTATTTCTTGTAAAGCATCTCAACTTCACGAACCTCAATACGACACTGTTTAAGTGAAGCGTATTTTGAGTTTGCCATTCTGCGCTGTCTAATGTCAGCAAGCCTAACAGGGTCAATAGTCAAGCCAAAAAGTTTATGCTTATAAGGCATCAAACATTCTGGAAGCTTACCCGTTTCTAAATCATCTTCAGTTAATGGGTAGTTGGCTGCTTTTATTCCATACTGTAGCGCAAGATATAAACTAGTTGGGGTTTTACCACTTCGGCTAACGCCTACTAAAATGATGTCTGCTTCTGCATAATTCTTAATATTCGCGCCATCATCATTAGTTAAAGAGTAATTAACAGCGTCAATTCTAAAGTCATAGTTTTTTTCATGCATAGAATGAGTGCGGTGTACTTTGGGAACTGGCGCCACTGCAAGCTCTTGTTCTATTTTTTCGCTGTAGGTTGATAAAAAATCGTAGCAAACAGCGCAAGATGAATTAATAATTTCACTTAGTTCGTGATTAACGAATGTATAAAAAACAAAAGGCTGCTCACCATCACGTTGTGCTGTACTGTTTATTAACTCCTTTACTTCTTGCGCCTTAGTTTCAGTTTCAACAAATGGGATTGTTTTATGATTAAATTCAACTGGGAAAAGCGACAATGTTGCATGACCAAAAACCTCAGAAGTAATGGCTGTGCCATCAGAAATATAAAATGCAGTTCTCATATTAACCTTTTTATTACCTATTCACGTAAATTGGGGCTTCATACGGTTTACGTATGGACTGTTGCCAGTGTAGAATGAAGGTGACCTTTTTAGAAGGTTTTCTTTCTTAACTCTCACAGTTAATACTACAATTTGTTTTTTGGAGAAAGATCCCGTGCAAGAATACGTTCTCTGGTATCAAGAGCTTGGTATGCAAGATGTTCCTCGTGTTGGTGGTAAAAATGCCTCACTCGGTGAAATGATTTCAAACCTAGCAAACGCTGGTGTTCAAGTCCCAGGTGGCTTCGCAACAACTGCTGATGCATTTAATGAGTTTTTAGAGCAATCAGGACTCAATGCAAAAATTCATGACATCCTAGACACACTCGATGTAGATGATGTAAACACACTCGCCCAAGTTGGTGCAGATATCCGTCAATGGATAATCGACACACCATTCCAGCCTAATTTAGACCAAGCAATCCGCGAAGCATACAGCGAATTACATGGTGATGAAGCAGCCGACGTTTCATTTGCAGTTCGTTCATCTGCAACTGCCGAAGATATGCCAGACGCTTCTTTTGCAGGCCAGCAAGAAACTTTTCTAAATGTTCGTGGTATTGACTCAGTAATGGTCGCCATAAAACATGTTTTTGCCTCATTATTTAATGACCGCGCAATTTCTTACCGTGTTCACCAGGGCTATGATCACCGAGGCGTTGCGTTATCTGCTGGTATTCAACGCATGGTTCGTTCTGATAAATCATCGTCAGGCGTAATGTTTAGTATTGATACTGAGTCTGGTTTTGAAGATGTAGTATTTGTAACATCAAGCTACGGCTTAGGTGAAATGGTTGTACAGGGCGCTGTTAACCCAGACGAATTCTATGTACACAAACCAACTCTTGCAAAGGGTAAGCCTTCAGTTGTTCGTCGTAATATCGGCTCTAAAGCAATTCAAATGATCTATTCAGCAGACGAAGCTCATGGCAAACAAGTTGAAATTGTAGATGTTGATAACGCACTTTCTAACAAATTCTCAATATCAGACGCTGAAGTAGAAGAACTTGCTAAGCAAGCTGTGATCATTGAAAAACACTATGGCCGCGCGATGGACATCGAGTGGGCTAAAGACGGTAACGACGGCAAACTTTATATTGTACAAGCACGCCCAGAAACTGTTCGTTCTAACGAAGATACAAACGTAATGGAGCGCTTTCAATTAAACGGCACAAGCAACGTTGTTGTTGAAGGTCGCGCTATTGGTCACAAAATTGGTTCTGGTACTGTTCGCGTACTTAATTCAATTGCTGAAATGGACCAAGTACAGGTTGGCGATATATTAGTTACTGATATGACAGACCCTGATTGGGAACCAATCATGAAACGTGCTGCAGCGATTGTAACTAATCGTGGTGGTCGTACATGTCACGCTGCGATTATTGCGCGTGAACTCGGTATTCCAGCTGTTGTTGGTTGTGGTAATGCAACTGACTTAATCACAGCGGGTCAAGAAGTCACTGTTTCTTGTGCCGAGGGCGATACTGGTTTTATCTACGAAGGTATTTTAGATTTCGAAATCCTGACCTCTCGTGTTGATAAAATGCCAGAATTACCAATGAAAGTTATGATGAATGTGGGTAATCCTGATCGTGCATTTGATTTTGCACGTCTACCACACGCAGGTGTTGGTTTGGCCCGTGTTGAGTTTATTATTAATCGCATGATTGGTGTTCATCCTAAAGCACTATTAAACTTTGATGCTCAAACTGATGCATTAAAAGACGAAATCACTGATATGATTGCTGGCTATGATTCGCCAGTAGAGTTTTATATTTCGAAGTTAGTTGAAGGTATTTCTACACTAGGTTGTGCATTTGCACCTGAGCGCGTAATCGTTCGTATGTCTGATTTTAAATCAAACGAATATGCTAACTTAGTTGGTGGTCAGCAATACGAACCGGAAGAAGAAAATCCAATGATCGGTTTCCGTGGAGCTGCTCGCTACATTTCGGAAGATTTCCGTGACTGTTTTGCACTAGAATGTGAAGCTATAAAACGTGTTCGCAATCAGATGGATATGACCAACATTGAGATCATGATCCCATTTGTACGTACACTTGAAGAAGGTAAACGTGTCATTGAACTACTTGAAGAGCATGGCCTTAAACGTGGCGAAAATGGCTTAAAAGTAATAATGATGTGTGAGCTTCCTTCAAATGCCTTATTAGCAGAAGAGTTTTTAGAATACTTTGATGGCTTTTCAATCGGTTCAAATGACCTAACACAGTTAACACTAGGTCTTGACCGTGACTCTGGATTAATTGCTCATTTATTTGATGAACGCAACCCAGCTATTAAAAAGCTATTATCAATGGCTATTCAAACAGCAAAAGCTAAAGGCAAGTATGTAGGTATTTGTGGCCAAGGTCCTTCAGATCATGAAGATTTTGCAGCTTGGTTAGTAGAGCAGGGCATAGACTCTGTGTCACTTAACCCGGATACAGTACTCGAAACTTGGTTATACCTTGCTAAAAAATTAGAAAGTAAATAATTACTTACTATTGAAAATGCCAGCGTTTACGCTGGCATTTTTATTCTTGGTATTTACATTATCTAGCAAATTTTTTATCTAAAAAAGCGCAAGATTTAGATAACGCCTTTTGACATAGGCCCAAGTAATGACGGGCTTTAGGGTAGTAAAACGAAAAACAAAATAACCCAGCAATAAAAAATATCAAAGAAGGACCTGGCACAACCGCAAAAATTAGTCCCAAAATCATACAGAGACTACCAACAATTATTAATAAACACTTTTTCATCGTAACCTCCAGATTAGCATTATAACCAGTATAATTAATCATCACCCAAATACGATAAAAAGAGTGTTACAAACTGTAAAATCTTCAACTTATTTTGAATGTTAGCATGATATAATTAAACAAATGTCTTAATTTATCACCGTCATGATAGCAACTATAAGTCAACAAGATGCCGCGACTGATTTAGTCGCAACTTACCTAAAAACAATAACTAAACAAGGTTTTACTGGTGATACTGATGCCAGTTATGCTTCACGTTTAACTGCTGCTACTGATAACAGTATCTACCAACAAGTACCGCAAGGTATTATTTTTCCAAAAACTGAAAAAGATATTCAAATAGCGCTGCAAACCGCATCACATGATCCCTATTTATCGTTAACTTTTGGCCCGCGCGGTGGTGGTACAGGCACAAACGGGCAGTCATTAACGCCAGGGATTGTTGTCGATTTATCACGTTATATGCGTGAGATATTAGAAATAAATGCCGAAGAAGGTTGGGTACGCGTACAAACCGGTGTTATAAAAGATCAGTTAAATGACTTTTTACGACCTTATGGTTTCTTTTTTGCTCCAGACTTATCAACAAGTAATCGAGCAACAATTGGCGGCATGGTTAATACAGATGCTTCAGGCCAAGGCTCACTTGTATACGGTAAAACCAGCGATCATGTTTTAGGGTTAACAACGTATTTAGTTGATGGTACTAAAATGTCGACCACGCCAATTGATATTGATAAAGCTCAACTGATTGCTGAGCAAGACACTGTTATTGGTAATTTATACTCAACTGTACTTGATGTAGCTTTAAATAATCGCGACGCAATATTAGATAAGTTTCCTCGCCTTAATCGATTTTTAACTGGCTATGACCTAGAACATGTACTAAGTGATGACTTACTTACATTTGACATGAGCCGTTTAATAACAGGTTCAGAAGGATCTCTTGGCATAGTTACTGAAGCTAAATTAAACATTACACCTATTGCTGAGTTTAAAACGCTAATCAATATAAAATACGATAGTTTTGATTCAGCACTTCGCCATTCACCTTTTTTAGTTGATGCGCGCGCTACATCAGTTGAAACTGTAGATAGCAAAGTACTTAACTTAGCCCGTCAAGATATAGTATGGCACTCAGTATCGGACTTAATAACCGATGTTGAAAATAAAGATATGCAAGGGCTCAACATGGTTGAGTTTAATGCCGTCTCACCTGAAGATATCAAAGATAAAGTAGACACCTTGTGTCGTTTATTGGATGAATGTGTTCAACATCAAAAAAATGGTGTTATTGGATATCAACTGACCAGTGATAAGTCCGATATTTTAAAAATTTACGGCATGCGTAAAAAATCAGTTGGTTTGCTTGGTAATGTTAAAGGTTCGCAAAAGCCATTAGCCTTTGCTGAAGATACAGCGGTACCACCAGAGAACTTAGCTGATTTTATAGTTGAGTTTAGAGCTTTGCTTGATAGTCATAACTTACAATATGGGATGTTTGGTCATGTTGATGCGGGGGTTCTACACGTTAGGCCCGCACTTGATATGTGTGATCCAGAGCAAGAAAAACTTTTACGTGTGATCTCCGATAAGGTTGTAAAACTTACTGCTAAATACGGTGGCCTAATGTGGGGAGAGCATGGTAAAGGCTATCGAAGTGAATACGGCCCTGAGTTTTTTGGCGAACACTTATTTAATCAATTACGTATTATAAAATCAGCTTTTGATCCAAGAAACAGAATAAACCCCGGTAAAATATGCACTCCTATAGAAAGTGAAGACTCACTTGTAAGTGTTGATGGTCAAAAACGATCTTGGTTTGATAAGCAAATATCTATTGATGTTAAAACCAGTTTTAACAATGCAATGACCTGTAACGGTAACGGTATTTGCTTTAATTATGATCAAAACTCACCAATGTGTCCTTCCTATAAAGTAACAGGAGATCGCCGTTACTCACCAAAAGGCCGTGCGGGTCTTATGCGTGAATGGTTACGTTTACAAGAATCTAAAAATATTGATTTACTTGAAGTTGAAAAACAACTTAACCAAGGAGAAATTATTACTTGGTGGGAACGCTATCAGCACAGCCGAGATAAAAGCAAAGGCGTGTATGACTTTTCTCATGAAGTAAAAGAGTCAATGGATGAATGCCTAGCCTGTAAAGCATGTACAACAGCTTGCCCGATAAAAGTAGATGTTCCCACTTTTAGATCGCGTTTTTTAAATTATTATCATAGTTATTACGCCCGTCCATTAAAAGATTATTTGGTTGGAAATATTGAAAATAGCGCACCTGTTATGGCTAAGTTTTCAAGTGTAATAAATCCGATTGTGAATACTAAAATTGTATCAAAGTTAATTGAAAAAACTGTCGGGTATGTTGATACACCCACTTTAAGCTCACCTCGTTTAGACAAACGCATAAACAAAGAACATAGATTTAATTTTGAAAAGTTATCTACGCTTAGTGCAGAAAAACAAAGTGAGTATGTATTAATTGTACAAGATCCATTCACTAGTTTTTACGAAGCTGAGCTAGTCGAAAGCTTTATAAAAGTGATTACTGCACTTGGTAAAAAACCTATTCTGTTACCGTTTAAACCAAATGGAAAACCACAACACGTTAAAGGTTTTTTAAGTGAGTTTAAAACAACTGCAAAAAATGCAGCACAATTTTTGAATTCACTTTCAGAAATAAATGCGCCTCTTGTCGGTTTAGATGCCTCATTAGTAATGTGTTACCGAGATGAGTATAACTCTATTTTGGGTGATGATAGAGGTGAGTTTGAGGTAGTACTTGCTCATGAATGGCTGGCTAAAGAATCATTCAAACCATTCGCTGATAAAATAAAAAATGAAACTAATTTTACACTGTTAAGTCATTGTACTGAAACAACAGCAATGCCAAGTGCAGCAACTGTATGGCGAACCATTTTTTCTGATCTAGGTTTGCAATTAAATACAACGGCAACGGGTTGTTGCGGAATGGCCGGCACCTATGGTCACGAAGTACAAAATCAAGAAAACTCACGTGCTCTTTATAATATGAGTTGGCAGGCTGTTGTAAATAAACATAAGCCAGAGCAATTACTGGCAACTGGTTTTTCATGTCGTAGTCAGGTAAAGCGCTACGAAAAATTTAAACCCAAGCACCCCATTGAGTTACTTGCCAAAATACTTTAAATATTTTTAATTTTCAAAGGCGATAAGGTTTACTTACCGCCTTTTAATTTTAATTTCATTTACTAGAATAGCTTTCAGCAATTGGTTTAGTACTCATACCATGAATAAACACACTCAATAAAATTGTTGTCATCGCAATAGTAGCAACCTGAAACTTATTTTCAATTTGTGTATCAATCACCATCATAGTAAAAACGATCGACGCTAAACCTCGCGGGCCAAACCAAGCAAAAGTAAATCGCTCTTTTATTTTTAACTTGGTAAATTGCAAACTTAGCATCACCGGTATAATTCGTAAAATGGTTACACTCAACATTGCAAACATCGCTACTTGCCAATTTAAATTTGGAATAACAATATAACTACACACAAAACCAAATAAGCACCAAATTAGCAAACTGACGAAGTCTGCAATATGTTCGCTGTCTTCAACAAGCTTTTCTCTTAAGCCTTGCTCTGTAAATCTATCGAAAATCAAACCCGACACAAACACCGCTATAAATCCGCTACTGTGAACACTTTGCGCAATTGAGAAAATGGTTATTACCATACCTATTACTAAAAACGGACTAGTATTATTTGAAAAATAATGCCGTTGCATCGCAAACTTTATCATAGGTATAAAAACGCTCATGGTAGTTATAGCAATAATTATTGCTAAACCAAGTTCACGCGCAAAAATTTCTGCAACCGATAAAATTGAAATCGATATTGTAGGCTCTTGCGCCAATAACATTAAAAGTAAAAACACTGGAACACATAAACCATCATTTAAACCGCTTTCAGTATTTATCCCTTCACGTATTTTTTCTGGTACATGCTTACTATTTAGAATGCCTTTGCTTAATGCCGCATCTGTTGGGGTTAAAATAATCGCAATCAACGAAGCTTGGACTAATGTTAGCTCTGTAAACATAAAGCTCGCAACCGCAATTCCTGAAAACAATGTGAGCGGCAATGCTAAAAATAATAATAGGCTAGGATATTGAAAACTATGCTTTAAAACTGAAAGCTTAGTTTTTGCAGCATCTGTGAATAGAAATATACTCAAGGTCAATTCTATTAAGGGTAATAGCTTACTTAGATCAGCACTAAAGTATTTTGCATCTCCAGAAATGCCAGGGATAAAAAAAGCAATCAGCATCCCTATTAAAACAAAAAACATCGGGCCAGTTACTTCAACTACTTCCAGCTGTCTGATAGAAATTGAATACGCCAAAAAAGCTAAGCCAACACTTGCTAATACAAAGTATTCCATCAAATTTTCCTTTTAATTCCAGATTTCGCACGCTCTTTTATATTTGTTTGAATATATATTTGATCTGTTGTCGCTATTTTCGCATGACCTAAATCTTCAGATAAATGTTTTAACGGTCTTGTTTGTGCATCATGGGTGGCGCCAGTATGACGTAACCAATGTGCAGTTGCCGATTCTAATTGTTCTGCATCATCCGTAAAACCATCATCTAATAATGATTGCTTTGCAAGATCAAAACTTTGTTGTACCAACCTACGGATTTGACGTACTGTCATGCCACCTTGACCGCGAATTTTATGAACAAGTGGATCTGATTCATCAACACGGGGCAGGGCAGTTAATCCTCTGTATATCCTATATCGTTTTAAGTATTCTATAAAATCTTCACTTAAGGTAACGTCTCTCAATTTATTACCTTTACCCATTATTCGCAAAAACCAAAAACCATCGTTATCTTGCCAAAAGTGTGACATGACAGGTGACCATTGTGGGCGTTCTGATAATTCTGAAATACGTAGATATAATCCTTTTAAACAGGCTAAAGTAAAAAGATTTCTTTCAAAGTCAGGTTGTTGTTTACATTTATCACGAGTAACGCCAAAAACATATTCCCATTGTATATCACTTAATGTGTCTGGTATTTTAATCTGCGATTGAACAACCAAATATGGACTATTCTTTTTAACAACAGGAACAAAGTTCGCAAACGTTTTTTCTTCTAAAATTGCAAATTTATAAAATACGTTCAGTGCAGTAAACATAGCAGCTAATGTTTGTTGGCTCGCAATTGATTCTTTGCGCATAAAAGGGCGCCAATTTTCATTCAGTCTTCGTATTCCTTGCTCATCTTTATAACGCCATTGTACAGAGATAGTTGTCCAGGCTGAATCGGGCTCAACCATAAAATCCACATAACCCTCAATATCTTCACGCTTTAATTCGAAAACTGATTTTTCGGCCACAAGCCAAGACCATAAATAAAATCGTTCAAGCTCATTACGAAACCGATTATATGTAGCTTCAGATTTTCGACCGTATACATATAAAAATTGATATAAAAATACCAGTTCCTCTTTTGATTCAGCCAGAGTCAAGCCAACTTGCTGTATAAAGGCGTTAAGTTCTGGGTATTCTGATTGCAGAGTATCATCTTCGAGATGAGCAATTTGATACCGTAATTGTTTTAATGTATCGACCAAAGCAACAAGCATATTGAGCTAATTTCTATTAAAATAAATTAGTTACAGTTTAATATTTAAGTCCGATACTGTCTAGTATTGGACATTAAGAAAGTGCATACTGTTGTTTTATTTTTGCTATTGTCCGGTGTTCAAGGAAAGTATATGAAAAATTTGATTGTTTTAAGTTTAGTTACCCTAACTTTAGTTTTATCTGGGTGTGCCACAACGGGTAGCGCTTCGCCAAATGAAAAACGTAATTTAGTACAAAACATGCGTGCAGATACATTAGCTAAATTATATACACAGAAACCCGATGTTAAACAGCAAATTGCAGGTTCTGCTGGTTATGCTGTATTTGATAACGCCAATGTAAATGTTGTACTTGCCAGTTTTGGTGGTGGTTACGGTGTGGTAAAAAATAACCTAACTGGAAAATCAACTTATATGAATATGGGTGAGGCTGGTTTAGGGCTTGGCTTAGGTGTTAAAGATTTTAATGTAGTTATGGTTTTTCATAATCAAGACGCAATTAATCGGTTTATAGAAAATGGTTGGGCCTTTGGTGGGAATGCCGATGCGGCTGCAAAATACCAAGATCAAGGTGGAGCTATAGCTGCTGAAGCCATTGCAGATCAAGTTACAGTGTATTCTTTAACCGAGAATGGCCTTGCATTACAAGCTGTATTAAAAGGTACTAAATTTTGGCTAGATTCCGAGCTAAATTAAGCTTTTAAAACCCTTCTAAAAGTGGGCTAGTTCGTGTAATTACGCCCACTTTAACTTTAAATACATAATTTAACATAACGTAATTTATGGGCTGTTAATAAACTATAAATCTAATCTTCTGTACTATTCAATTAATTGTATTCTTTTATTGTTAACGTTTAGGTTTCTATCAAATGCGTCGGCTAGTTTTTCGGTTTCGCTGAATACTGTGTGCCAGTATTTAATTCGTGTGTCGGCATCGAGATCAGTAAAGTCGGTTCTGTCTGGAATTTTTCCGTAAGGTAAGCCCGCGACAAATTCTTGTGATGGTGAAATCATGACTACGTTGTCGTAATTTTCAGGGGCGACTGCACGTTTTAAACTTTTATCAAACCACCCTGCTTTTGGTGTTGAGTTAAAATGCGGATATAAAATTAAACCTGGGTTATTTATTTTCAAGTCAAAATGGTAATCAATTATTCCACCGTCGCGGTACATACCGGGTGGCGATCCCGCAATATTTTTAATGCCTTGCATTACAAGGGGTATTGAACCCGATGCGAGTAACGCATCTTTTAAATTATCAGTGGTTAAATCTAATTGTGTGGTTTTAAATTTATAACTGTCTTCAATAGTAAAATCACTGTTTGGCGCTTGATATATAAAACGCTCATACTGCTTGGTTAAAAATCGGCGATGTACGCGATTACTCAAATAGCTTTTGGTTAAACCCAATAATTGCAGTGATTTTTTCTCACTTGCAACCAAACCATTTGATTTTGCTACAATAAAATGTGATTTAAATACAGGGTTATTAATGATTTCAGCAACGCCGTTATCACCAAAAACCTCTTCAAGTAAAGCGCGAGCTTTTTGAGTTATTTCTTTTGGGGTTGGTTTATTAGTTGAGTAACGAGTTTCACTGTATGATTTTGCTAACCGAGTTATGGCCGCTACTGGGTCGTTTTGTGAAAAACAGGCTGCACGAAAAGCACCGGCAGATGATCCAATTAAGTTTAATTGCTGCGTTCTACCTTTAAAAAAATCGCCAAAAAGGTATTTATCTAAACCAAATAAAGTAAACCATTTAGGTCCACCGCTTGCGCCTAAAAATGATGTAAATAGCTCAGGTTTTAAGCCTTGTTCGTTTATTATTCTTGCAGCCGTTTTGCCTGCATGTATCTCAATCATTCAATATCTTAGCTTTTACTTTAACGCTTAAAGTGCATAGTTATGCAAATTAAAACTTATTATTATGGATTAATGCCAAATGCCTTTTTCTGTTTTACCCTGAATTTTAACCTTATCCGCGTTAAATTCTGGCTCTGCGTTTTGCGACCTTTGTTTATTATAATCAGCAGTTACTGCTAATATCGTTGGCGTTAATATTATAATAGCAATTACATTAACTACAGTCATTAAGCCAAGTGCTACATCAGCTAATGACCATACTTCTTTTAATGTAGCCGATGCGCCCCACATCATCATTGATAAATACAACAAAGTATAAATACCGCGCCCGAGTTTGTTATCGAGTTTAAATAAATGCAGGTTACTTTCAGCATATGCGTAGTTTGCAACAACCGAGGTAAAGGCAAATAAAGTAATGGCTGCAGCAACAAAATACACGCCGCCTTGTGCTAAATGCGCGGTCATGGCTTCTTGCGTTAGGCGTATACCTTCCATTTCGCCGCTAATATTTATATCTGCTAGTAATATGATCACCGCAGTACAACTACACAGCACTATGGTGTCAAAAAATACCCCTAACATTTGAATATAACCTTGAGTAACGGGGTGATTTGGTATTGGTGTTGCGCTTGCTGATGCATGGGGTACACTGCCCGCGCCCGCTTCATTTGAATAAAGTCCGCGTTGTATACCGTTTTTAATAGCTGCACCCATCGCACCTGCCCCCGCCTCTTGTAAGCCAAAGGCTGATAAAAAGATATCTTTAAGCATTGCAGGTACTTCGCTGATATTTATAACGGTTATTATCACTGCGGCTAATACAAACACAATGCCCATGATGGGCACAACGCGCTCTGCAAAACGGGCAATTGCTTTAAACCCACCGAGTATAATTGACCCCGCAAGCACAGTAATAACAATACCTGAATATAAGGTTGGAATTTCAAACGCGTAATTAAGTGCATCGGTTATGGTGTTAGTTTGCATTGCGCTAAATGTAAAGCCGTAACCTAAAAACAAACATAGAGCGAATGCGATAGCGAGTGCTTTGCTGCCAATACCTTGTTGAATATAGTAAGCAGGCCCGCCTCTAAATTCGCCATTACTATCACGTACTTTGTACACTTGCCCCAGTACACTTTCGGCAAAGCCAGTGGCCATCCCTAAAATGGCAATCATCCACATCCAAAAAATTGCACCACTGCCACCAAGTGATATAGCAACGGCAACACCAGCTAAGTTACCAGTTCCTACACGAGCACTTAAGCCAGTGCAAAGTGCCTGAAATGAACTAATATCATCTTTGTTGCACTTACTGCTACCGCGCAATAATAAGAACATGTGCTTAAATTTTAAGATTTGAATAAGCTTTAAACGCACTGAAAACCAGATACCCGTAAACAATAATATGTAAATGAGTACCTGCCCTTCACCCCACAAAAAGTTATTTATGGTGCCTACTATCAAATCGAACATACTTTGCCTTTATTATTTTTATGAAACAAAGAGGGAATATAAATTCTTTATTTAAGAATACTTAACTACATTCACTTTATCTTTATTTATAAAATACACAAGGTCTTTGTATAACATTTTGTTCATTAACGAACGTTAACCGTACAGAGCTTGTTGTGTCTGTGTTTGTTGGTATTGCTCAATTAAATATTGATTCCCTGCTGCTATACCTAATTTATAATCGTTTCGTAAATCACTGTTAGTACTGCCGAGTAATTTGCTGTGTAATTTACTATCCGCAAAAATTTGGATTATTTCGACATCTTCAGGCGGATTTTCAATAAATTTGAGTTCATCCAAATAAGCTTGTTCATGCTGTAATAAATAATCGATGGTTTTAGGGCAATAGCCTGATGCACACACAAATGTTCTCAGTTTATTTACCCATGCTGATTGCACCGGTAAACTAGCATCGACAGTGCGAATAACAACTATCTTGCGTGCACCACGATTGTAGGCCTCTTTAACAGGCAACGGCGCAGCAAGCCCACCATCTAAAAAGAAATCTTGATCCGTAAATGTACACTCTCTGCACTCTGACTCTTCATTTGCAGCGGGTTTATCTAACCAAGGCGTTAGTCGAACACCTTGTTTATATAAAAAAGGTAAAGCACTTGAAGCTTTAAGTAAGTCTCGCCATTGCTTACCCTCGCCAGTTGGGGTTAAAAAGTAGGGCTTTCTATCGCGTGCGTTTGTTGCTGTGATCAACAGTTCTCTTTCACCTAAACTTGTTTTAGCGGTTTTAAAGTCTAGAGCACGGTTAAATTCAGTCGTTTTATCAAAGTACCAATCAAGATCCACAATACTTTTACCAAAAAGCCCTCTGCCAAGTTGAAAGAATTGTTTATGGCGAGATAAACCTCTTATAAGACGTTTCGCATAGCCTTTTTGGCGCGCTAAAAAGCTCGTGAGGTTTTGTGAACCAGCCGATGTGCCGATAAAAAGATCGAATGGGTCGTAATTATGTTCCAGCCAGGCGTCTAATACGCCTGCAGTAAATATGCCTCGCTGCCCACCACCTTCTGCAATCAATGCTATTTTGTTTACAGTTTTTTGGGTCGTATGGTCTTGAGGTTTCACTGTGTTTCTCCTTTGTATTGCTGGTTATGCCTCAATTTTAATAAATTTCATTTAAACGTTAAAATTGATTGTATGAATCAGGTTGATTAATAAAATAGAACATAAAGCACTTATTACATATCAAGCTATTTTGTACGAGACATAATAACAATGACTAAATGTATGCTTGCTTAATTTGATTACTTTTAAAAATTCAGCTTACTTTGTTTAGTCATGTGTAAAAATTGCAGGCTTGGTTTTGCTCACTTGCTTGCCAATACATAGCAATAAATACACTGTGCATCGATGAGTAACGCGTTGATATACCGAAAGGTCGATTAAAACCAAATTGATAATTTTTTGCATACAGCTAACACTCTGATCAGCAATATAAAATATGAATAAAATAGGGGTATACGCTTGCGATACTAATCTAACCCTTGGCATTTTAACTTGCTAAGCACTATACTGTACAAATATACAGTTAAGTGTGTTTTAGTATGCGTGTTATCCCAATTTATATCGAAGCGGGCGTGTGTGGATTTGAATCCCCCGCGGCCCAATACAAAGAGTTAGGCTTATCGCTTGATCAATTATTAATAAAGCACCCAGATGCCACGTTTATCGGTGTTGCCTCTGGGGAGTCTATGCAAGGTGTGGGGATTTTTGATGGTGATTTACTGCTAGTTGACAGAGCTGAAGACGCTAAAAATGGTGATGTGATTGTGGCCAATTTAAATGGCTTATTTGTGTGTAAATTACTTGATAGAACAAATGCACAATTATTGTCAGCGTCTCCTGCATATGGACCTGTTCAGCTTTCAGCCGATGATGAATTTCAATTAGAAGGTGTAGTCACGCGCTCAATTCGTCTGCACCGTTTAAGTCCTGAGTTACACCAATGTATGCCTTAGTCGATGCGGTGTCATTTTATGCCAGTGCTGAAAAAGTGTTTGACCCTGCGATTAGAACAAAACCCGTGGTTGTATTAACCAACAACCACCTATACACCTTTTTTACCACTTTCTAACTATACACGTTTGACAAGTTGAGAATTCCCACTATCTTATCGACATACTTAATGAATTGAACTTCACTACATGGCAATCACATACGAGATCAAAACAACTGAAATAAAACCGTTCACGTATAGAACCCCTCTAATCACGCCTAATGAAAATGGTGAACTTTCAATTAAACACTCTCGACAACAGGCAAAGCATATTAAAAAAGTTGTTTTGTTGAACTTGGTTGGTAGAAATTCGAAGGGCGATATAGTCTCTTACGAACCGCTTGAACAAGTTAATCGCTTTCTACTAGCTCACCATATCGATAGCAATAAGCAAGAATCAGAACAATACAGCAAAGGCTTAGTTCACTACTTTTCATTCTTAATAGAGCTACAGCGATTATGGGACTGTGAATACGACGAAGACCTATACGATGAATCGATTGACTTACCTAGACCTAGCTGGAACAAATTCCCTATTAGAAAAAGCGACAAAGCAACATATCAATATCGTGAGGCACTAATAAAAGCTGTTATTAATCCTGTTGATCAAAGTCAGGCGATAGCTAGAACTACAGCAACCGCATACATGAGTGCAGTAGTAAAGTTTTATTCTTTCCATATCAGAAATGGCTATAGATTTAACAACCCTCCATTCGAGCATGAGGTTGTTTCTATACAATACCAAGGCAATAGTACAAACATCGGCGCTTACATGAGTAAAGATGTTCACACAACAGATCTGCGATTAAATTTAGGAAAGTCTAAGCGCAACGAAGGCGGCGCTCTACCAACAAGTCGCAAGGACTTGAATCCATTAGCAAATAGAGAATGGAAGGCCGTAGAAAACATCCTTACGAATACACGCCGAGTAATCAAAAACGTGGCTGGTGAAACAACCACATCCAACTTATCAATTGAATACTGCTTATTTTTTCTCGTTGCGAGATATACAGGTCTAAGAAAAGAAGAAGTGGCAAGCCTGCATAAAGGTCAGATAATAAAACCTAACGAGCACAAAAAAGCCATAAGATTTGGTGTGGGCGGTCAATACGGCTCCTTAACTAAAACTTCCGGTTCAGGCAATAAATCAAGAAAAACAATCATTCCAACACGCATAATGCAGCTTTTATACGAGTACACAAGGAGTGACAGATACAAGAAGCGAATCTCTAAACTCAAAGAGCATTGTAAAATTAAACGTCAAAAAGGTGAGTTGGGATATTTTGACGGGGAAGATGGCGTAGATGAATCAAAAGAGTATCTATTCATTAGTCAGACTGGTGTACCATTTTTTACCAAATTACCCGAAGCAAATGCTAGATGGAATGAAATTAGAGCAACGGTTAATGTAGCGGCTGGGCTTAATCTTACAGGAACCATACACAATCTTAGAGCAACCTTCGCAGTATCTCTTTTCAGGCTTCTCTTAAGGCATGTAACCCCCGATAAAGCCTTAGCTCTAGTATCAGAGTGTCTAGGGCATGAAGAGGAGCAAGTAACCTTAATGTACCTTAAAATCGCTCAAGACGAACCGTCAGGTGATGAGATTTATGAAGACATTCTTGAATTCATCGGGGCATTTGAAGAAACAGATATAAACCCGACAGGTAGCCAATAATGTCACAAGGAAGAACGAGTAAGAGAAAACCTCTACTACCTGAGGTAAATCTAATAAAAATAAAAGCTGAGGTTCAAACTCTACATATAACTGACATGGTTATACGAGCAAATGGGAGAAACTTTTTTTTTGAAAGGTTTGCTTATAATTCCTGCCCTCCACTGTTTCAAGGCGCAACAAAAGTCGATACTAGCAACTATAAGAACATGAATAGAGATGGTCTTGTTCGCCAGGTTTACTCTTTATTGAGCGCGAACGTAACCTCAACTACAGCGTCTAGGTATGAGACACTAATAAAATACGTCAAATGGATGGACGGCCACAACATAAGTCCAATCAATGGCGACATGCTCCATTGGGATCTAATAGATGGATTCATGACTTGGTGCGGACAGCAAAACAGCAAAGGCTTGTTATCACGACCTGTTTGGGGAATGTTTAGAACCAACATCGCTTGGGTTTTAAAGCAGCTAAATAGAAAACAGGAAGCAAAGAACCTTCCTAATGTAAAGAACGTCACAAGCCACACCACACCTCATAAAAGCCTCGACATTGAGAGTGAATTAAAACCAATCACGAAACGACTGCTTAACGCATACTTCAAATTACTCAAACACTACAATTCAGGCACAACGCCAGACAAACACCCACTTTACGATAAAGAATTACTCGAAAAAATAGCGAAAGAAAGGAGCTTAAAAAGCAGCGCCAGAGTCCATCACTTTGCAGCATTTTCAAAGGCTGTAAACCCAAATTTAGGACATCCAAATAACGCTATAACAAAGCTAGCGATAATGATCTGCTATTTGTTTACAGGAATGAACTCTACCCCTTTAGCTAACATGAAAATTTCTCACGTAAAATTCAAAGAAGTGCAAGGCGGAAAATATATCCTAGATTCTGTGAAAGGTAGAGCAAACTACCAAGAACAAGACAGTACCCTTGGTTTTAGCAAACACGCAAAAAGCTTTATTGAAAGCTGGCTAAAGGTTTCTATAGATATGGCTAATGGAGATAGTAACGCACTTCTCTTCCCTTACTATACAAGGAATGGCGAAGCTACTTCATATACGGAAACAAGCCGCAGCCCCCACCAAAGTGTCAACCTTTTATTGAATAGACTAGGCTTTCCTAAAATAACTCCTTCAATACTCAGAAAAACAAAAATGGACGCTCTATTTCAGGCAGCTGAATCTATTTACCTTGTTTCAATATCGGCAAACAACAGTGTTAAAACTGTTTCATCACAGTATTTACATGGCACATCTGGAGAGCACGAAAATAAATTAAAAGCAGCGATGGATGCTAAATTTACCAACGCCAAAGGTGTTGATATCAATGCCGCAGTTGAGGAAGCCAAATACAAACACTCAAACATTCTTGATCATTATGAATATGAATCACTACGGAAAGACTCTAATAGGTCTAATGAAGCCAGAACACCGATTGGGATACGTTGCAATGATAATAAACAAGGCTCTTTAAAAACCATCAACAAAATACTTAAGCGTATCGGAGTTGAAATGAATTCTGATGAAGAAGCCTGCACCAGCTTACTTGATTGCTTTGAGTGTGAACATCATTCTCTGGTATCTGACATAAAAGATATATGGTTAATGATGTCATTCAAGGAAACACTGCAAGAGCTTGAGATAACACCCGCAGTTAACTCCATACCACTCAAGAAAATGAACACACTTTTAATCACCATTGAGACTATTCTGAGAGGATTCAAAGATAAATCTCCAGATAATTATAGGGAAGCATCTGAACTCCAAAAACAATCACCACACCCCTTATATTCAAATGTCCACAGTTTAAATGACCTACATGAGGTATTTTCATGATCACAGCCATAACAAGTAATTTAACTGACGTTCCAGAGTATGTCGAAAACATTCCTGTAAGCACATATAGCGACGGCAGCATCGAGAGTTACATTTTTGATAATACATGGAAGTTTAGCGGCGCTATCCAAGTAGGTGTTGGAAAGCCAATATCAATCAGCTTCTCACAAATTGACACCAAATACCGTAAGTACATCCAATCTACACTTGCATACCTCATGGATGAATTTAAACAAAAAAACAAGACACACCCTACTATCGGACAACTTAATCATTGGAAGAGTGGGCTTAAATTTATTGCGCAATGTATCGAAGAGTGCAACTGGAACTCGCTATCAGACGATAGAAAATTCAACCAATTCAGAAAATCATTCAACGAGCTAGTTATTAAAAGAGACCTTTCTCAAACAGTTATCAACAACGTGGTGACTACTTTAAACCTACTGAACGCCCATAACTTATGCCATCGAATTGTAACGATAGAGAGTCTGAATATACAAAGCGTGAAGCAAGTAAAGCAATACATTGCAATTCCAACGAATATTTATCAACAAATACTAAGTGATTCAGTCTCAGTAGTAGAGTCATACCACCCATATCGGCATGAAATTTCAGCGATCATGAGCCAAGTACAGACTATATATAACGAAGAAAAAATTCGAAAAGATTGCTCTTCTTCTCCAGGCCAGATAAACGGAAGGACAGCCGCTAGAGTTAAGAAAATAGCGCATAATATACCTGGGTTTAAGCTTACGCGAGATGGGACAAGCATTTCTAGAATTTTAACCCCTTGCGCAATTGTTTTATTGGCATTTAGTGGTATTAGGGTTGGAGAACTAATCAGTCTCACTAAAGAAAGCTACGAAGAGAGAAAGGGGCAAGACGGCAGCAGCATTAGTTTTTTAAAAGGGGAAACAACTAAAACCGTCGATGGCATACCTAAAAAAGAGGTATGGCAAACACATAGCATATCTAAAGATGCGCTTGAACTGGCCTATGATTGCACAGAATATCTTCGCGAAATCTACACTGAATCAGTTAACAAAAAATACGCTGAAAGCCCAAACAATTCGGATGAACACAAAAGAACTTTGCGTGCGTTAGAATCTATTTTTCTGCCAGTAACATCAGAAGGCAAAAGAACAAACTTCAGCTCAACGGCTGCCCGTTCAAAAAACCTCACGTCCTATTTGAATCAACTAAATATTAAAGCAACAAAAGAAGATGCTGAATCATTCAACACCTTAAACCCTTCATGGCAAGGACAGCTTAAAGAAGGTTGCTTCCTACCTAAAGTCAGCGCTCACGACTTTAGGCGTTCATTTGCAGTGTTCTTTAAGCGCTATGGATTCGGCACAACTTCAACAATCAAATTTCAGTACAAACACAGAAACATAAACATGTCAGATTATTATGGCAAGAACGCCCAACTTCAACACATGGAAGATGTTTTGCTGGACACAGATTTAATTCAACTGCTCCATGAAGAAGGAGTTAATTTGGGAGTCGATATATTTGACGAAATCTATAATGAATCGGAAACTCTCAGTGGTGCAGGAGGCGAACGAATAGCCAAAGATAAGTTCGAAAAACTTAGGTCTGGAGACAAAGTGTATATGACACGAAAGGAAATTGAATCTCTAGTTCGTAACGGCACACTTTCTGTCGTAAAGCTAGCCACCGGAGGTTACTGCATGAATGCGTCTTGCAGTAGAGTTTGTGGCATAGGTGAATTCTCCGCTGAAATAAAGCCTTGCGAGCACAAGGTAATTACTGACAAGGAAGCTAAAAGAATTCAGCGTCAAAACATGAGACTAATCAATACATTTCGAGATTTAAATGATGGTGACCCCATGATGAACAGCATACTTATTGGAACCAAGCAGAAAATAAAAAGAAATGAGTCATTAATTATCAAGCATGGAATTAAAGTCTCCTCCTTTGAGGATAATATTAAGGGCGTATTAGCGACAGCTAGGGGTTAAAATGAAAAATTCAGGAACAGCATTAGCAAGACTAAGAGCAGCTTTAGAACGCTTGATCTCCGGCAAACCAGAACGTGTTTCACACAATGGGAAGCTAACACTTAATAGAATAAATAACGAAGCTGGACTTGGGCATAGCTACATTCACAAATTTGAAGACTTTATTAAATATGAAGCAAATCCAGCAATTGAATCTTTTAACGCTGACTACGACCCGATCAAAGCAAAGCTATTGCAAAACAAGGTAGAAATCACCGAGACAGATAAGCTAAAGAATAAATTAAAGAAAGAGACAACACTTAAAGAGCAATACCGAAAAGAACGTGATGATTTACAAATTATCAACAAAGAATTAGAAGCGCAAAATAGCTCGTTGATGTTCCGGCTTTATGAGTTACAAGAGCAACTGAATTTACAAAACGTCGTTAAACTACCCAAATAGCGATGACAGGCTGGATATTTAAGTAAAGAGGTATCGATTGTTTGCATTGATTGACGGGATCAGCTTTTACGCAAGCTGTGAACAAGTGTTTAGACCTGATTTGCGACTAGCTGGATGTTGTGTCTTATCAAACAATGACGGCTCTGTGGTTGCTCTTAATCGTCAAGCTAAAGAGGCAGGTTTAAAAAAATTCGAACCCTATTTTAAGCAAAAACACATAATAGAAAGGAACCACATCCACGTTTTTTCTAGCAACTATGAACTTTATGGCGACCTGTCTTCCAAGATGATGTCTATCATCGAAGAGTATGGAGATAGACACTTTGTATATTCAATCGACGAAAGCTTTATATTCAAACGCAATATTAAAGATTGGTTTAGCTATGCACGTAATATCCGCAGAAGGATCTGGAAAGAACTCAGACTACCTGTCGGTGTTGGCGTAGGTAGTAATCTAACATTGTGCAAGCTCGCAAACCATTGCGCTAAAAAGGTTGATGGTTATCGAGGTATAGCGATAATTGACAGTGAGCACTCTAGGAAATCTATGTTAGAAAAGTGCAAAGTAGAGGACGTTTGGGGGATTGGAAGAAAACTTAGTCAAAAGTTTAAAGCCTTAGGAGTCAGCTCTGCTCTCGAATTAAGCCTCTACCCACCCAAGCTCGCTCGACAGCACTTCAACGTAAATGTCGAGAGGACGATAAGAGAGCTAAATGGTGAGCAATGCCTGTCATGGGATGATAACGTAGAAAAGAAGAAGCAAATCTTTTCAACAAGATCATTTGGTCAGAAAATATCTTGCAGAGAAGAGTTAAAACAAGCATTAGTAAATCACGCGGTTAACGTTTCCACGAAAGCCAGAAAACAAAACTCACATATAGCCCAACTAATTGTGTTTGCCAGCTCTTGCCCATTCGATGACAGGCAACGTCCGTTCAACGCTTCAGCCACTATTGCTTTTCCAGAACCAGTAATTGATCCAACATTAATCGCCAACAGGATTAACGATTATATAGGTAGGATATTTAAACAAAATATCAGCTATAAACGTTGCGGTGTTGGCGCGGTAGATTTAATAGATTCTAATAATATGCAGCTCGACTTGCTTGCTCCTGACCCGAACAATCAAGCTCTTACTAGCACACTAGATTCAATAAATAATCGCTTTGGGAAAGATACTGTTAAACTTGGAAGCCAAGGTATAAATAATACTTGGGAAATGAAGCGAGAATTCCTTTCTCCAGCATATACTACTAAATGGTCAGACATCCCAAAGATTGAATGTTAACTTAGCCACACTCTAGCAAAAAAAATCATATTTCATTTTTGATGTGTCCATATCAAAATTTGATTAGCTATCAAATCAGGGATATGATTGGTCAAATTATAAGGTTGAGCAAGTCAGAAATGGAAATTAAAGACCTAAAGATTTTATTTGATAATGGTGCTCTTATAACTGCCACTATCACGAATCAAATTTTGGATAACGGATATATTGTTATCTTTGAAGCAAAAGATAAATCTAAAAAGTACCACATTAGCGGTCAACGTACTCAAGGTGAACCTCGCGTATTTAAGACTATTGATGCTGCAACCAGAAACGCTCGTGAAATTGGATTTAAAAATATATCCATAAGCTTACCTTAAATACAGTGACTTACATTGAATAAGGCACTCCTTTTTGACAATAACTGACAGACTGCTTTGAGCGATCATGAGCCGTTCGAGCATTCACTGGTTAGATTTTACTTTGCCGCATAGCAGCCGTTAACATTTGTTTCGCAAATGACAGTTGATCCGACAAAGCAGTCGTTAGGTATTTATTGAATTTTATGACAACTGCTAGCCAATTGCGGACATTAAGCCTTTGCAAATTCATGAGCATATTTAGGGTAATACTAGCCAAGATTCTCTGCTCACTTTTGGGGATGGTTTGAGCTCATTGCCGACAGTGGTATTCATTATAGATTTACTAAACTCTTTGGTCAGCCGAGACTCACGAAGCCTACTTTTGCAGGGCGATTTGCTTCTGGATGTGAAGTAACAATTTATTGATGTTGCTCTTCAATCATTTTGAGGGAATGTCTAACGTGGTTGTTTGGATTGCTACAGAATTACTTGTGCTTGGGTCGAATTTTTCTACGGTCATATGTCTCTCAACTTACTCTAAATTGTGACACATTAGGAAAACATTTAGAGTGTAATCTACATCTTTTTTTATTACTTCTTTGTAAAAATACAAAAGCCGTTTCACTTCGATTATTTTATCATCCAAAACTTTACATACTAAACTATTGAACTATATTAATAAAAGAAATATTAAAGAAGTTAAAGTGACAATTATGAGCTTAAACATGATTAATGATATTTAAAGCTTAAAAAATGAAACCAATTGCATGTCCGGCAACCTTGGGAGTGTTTTTTGGGCATTAAACCAAAGGAAAACATATGGATAAAATAATAATTCTTAGAGGAACATCTCTTTCATTTCATGCTGATCCTTTTATTGTTGGTGATGATAATTCTTACACATTAATTGAGGATGCTTTAGTTTTTATTGAAAATGGCAAAATAGTGAACGTAGGTAATTATTCCGATCTAATAAAAGATGTTCCTGATAAAGTTGAAATATTAGATTACACGGGGAAACTAATTACACCAGGGTTCATCGACACTCATGTTCATTACCCTCAGACCACAATGATTGGAGCTTATGGAAAACATTTACTTGAGTGGTTAGAAAATTATACTTTTCCAACAGAAGCGAAATTTAAGGATAAGGAACTAGCCAGATCAGTTGCAAAAGTTTTTCTAAAACAAACTGTCAAAGCAGGAACTACAACATCAATGGTTTATGGTACTGTTTTTAAAGACTCTGTAGATGCCTTTTTTGAAGAAAGTGAAAAATTAGGAAGTCGTATGCTTTGTGGCAAAGTATTAATGGATAGAAACGCGCCCAAAGAAATTTTAGACACTCCAGAATCAGGATACAAAGAAAGTAAAGAGTTAATCGAAAAGTGGCATAATAATGGGAGGCAACTTTACGTAGTTACTCCTAGATTTGCCCCAACGTCGACTAGAGAACAATTAGAATTAGCAGGAAAACTATTTAACGAATATCCGGATGTTTTTATGCAAACTCACTTGTGTGAGAATGAAGGAGAAATCGCTTGGGTAAAAGAGTTGTTCCCAGAAAGAGAGTCTTATTTAGACGTATACGATCATTATGGATTAGTTGGAAAACGCAGTGTATTCGGCCATTGTGTTCATTTCGAAGATGAAGACTTTGAAACATTAAGCAAGAAAAAAGCTTCTATTTCTCATTGCCCTACTTCTAACTTGTTTTTAGGATCCGGGTTATTCAATTTAAATAAAGCGAAAACAGGAAAACATCCCGTATATGTAGGTCTTGGTACCGATCTAGGGGCGGGTACTAGTTTTTGTCAATTACAAACATTAAACGAAGCTTACAAAATTTCTGAAATGAGAGATAGCTCTATAACCGCAATTAAAGGTTATTATTTAGCAACACGTGGTGGCGCTGAATCTTTAGGATTAGAGAGTAAAATTGGAAGTATAGAAAAAGGAATGGAAGCAGATTTGACAATATGGGATTTAGAGTCGACAGATATAATTGATTACCGATTAAAGTTTGCAAATAGTTTCGAAGAGAAACTTTTTGTTCAGATGATATTAGCTGATGATCGCTCTGTTTTTGCAACTTTTGTGAATGGCGAAAAAGTTTATGATAGCAACAATAACTACTATAAATTGGATTAGAATATTATGATGACATCGAAAGTATACCCTGTAGGTGGAGCAAGAGCTTGGTTTGTATGGGGATTAACTACAGTTTTTGTAGTTTTTCTTTTTAACCTCCAAACAGGTTATGAAATTATAAACAACGATTTAAAAACTGATATTGGTTTAACTGTCGCACAAATTGGTTTAATTGCAGCAATTTACACTTGGGTCTTTGCCTTAGCGCAACTTTTTTCAGGTTCAATTTTAGATAAATTAGGTATTCATAAAGTATTGCCTTTTGCCGTTTTAACGGTAACAGCAGGAGCATTTTTACTAGCCAATGCAGAAAATTTCGAAATGGTAATTCTCTCTCAAGTTGTATTAGCTATTGGCGCTTCATTTGGTTTTGTAGGAGCTGGTTACGTAGGAGGTGTATGGTTTGGTTTTGCCAAATTTGGCTTTATGTTTGGTTTGGTACAAACAGTAGTTTCTCTAGGATCTTTATTTGGAGGTGAAATTATAAACCTTGCCATGAACTCCTATGACTGGAGGACTATTATCAATGCCATTGGTGTTTTTGGCTTCTTTTTAGTCATTATATCATTTGTTTACTTAAAAGATCGTGAGCCAGTTTCATCAAAAAATGAAGATGGTTTTTTCAAATCAGTATTTGAAAAAATTATTGATGTAGCTAAGAACCCTCAAATATGGCTATCAGCTTTAATTGGCGCTGTGTTATTTGGTTCTTTACTTTCTTTAGCTGTTGTTTGGGGGGCAAAAATTATTCAAGCCAATGGAATTGAGGAAAGTACAGCTAATAAATTAGCTTTGTTAATCTGGCTAGGGTTAGCAATTGGTTCGGCATTTGCAAACAAATTTTCTGATATACTAAAAAGTAGAAAGAAAACCGTTATTTTATCCGCCATTTGTTTTGTTATTTTATTCATAGCGTTTTTATATATTCCTTTAACTGAAACTTTGGCTGGTACTTTTATGTTTTTGTTAGGTCTGTTAAATGGAGGCCACATGATCAGTTTTACTATGGCAGGTGAATTGGTTACAGAAGATAAAGTCGGAACTTCTTCCGCTATAACAAATGGAATTATGTTCCTTGTCGGTGGGGTATTTATATCGATACCAGGAGGTCGTCTAATTGAAGGGACTAATACAGTAGAAAACTTTCAATTTGCAATGTTGCCAGTATTAATTACGATTGTAGTCATTATACTAGTCAATATAATATTCTTGAAAGAAACTTTTAAATCATCACAATAATATAAAAAACGCTGATGCAATAGTTTTCTCTATGTTGAATGAGTAAAGAAAAACTTAAGTAAAACAACCTAATGTATGTACTTATAACGGTACTTATTTGATAGATCATCCTATAATACCAATGTTCCACAACCTTCTACGATTACCATCTTCGCATTAGATATTATGGGGTTAGCATCACGTAGATTTAAAATATAGTAATATCACATGTTTCATATCTAAACTATAAAGCACCATTAATCTGGTGCTTTTTTATTGCCTGTAATATATTAAACCCAATCTAATCGGTTGCTCAAACCACCTATCCGAAAGTAACTTGTACTTATCACTCTCATCCAATAAGCCAAGTTATGTTACAAAACCATTCAGACAAAACACCAGACAATTGCATTATTCGACAACGCTTAATTAGATCGTTGTTCAAATATCCTGGTTATGAGAGCAGTCATAATTAGCTAATGACTTGAATAGTGCCCACTGGTTTATGCCCGAAGATAAGAAAAATGCTACAGGTATATTAGATGGTCGAGTGATGTAACATGTTCTCTGATAGCTTTGGTGGCTTTGTTGACTATCAAGGTGAAGGTAGAACAACGTCTAATGAACACTAAAAACAGCTCAAAAATCTATTGATGTTAACGTCCGCTATCGTATCAAAGAGACTATTGGTTTTGATGATTATTCGTATCAGTTTTAGACCGCTTTAGGCTCAAAACCACCGTTTGTAACCCAAAATCTAACGTCTGCTTTGTAGTACAAGTTAAAAATAAAGGTTCATAAATGTATAGCCTTGTTTGGCACACATGAGAATGTCAACTTTGGTCGAATTCAATTAATTGAAATTGACAGTTCATGCTAAGACTTGCTCACTTTTAAAGGTTGAGAATTTGTGAAAGTTACCCTTAAAATTCTCAACTTATCACTTGAATGCATTGTGAATCCAATAAATAGTCCGAAAGCTTTAATATTACTGGGCTTTCTCAACAATTAAACAATTATAAGTGTAACGGTGAACAACGATGGCTGTATTTGTGCGGTATGCCCTATTGCGCGTAAATTAAATATTCCTAAATTTCAGCCTTACTTTAAAGTAAAACACTTACTTGCTAAGCATAACGTGGTTGTTCGTTCATCTAACTATGAGTTATACGCTGATTTAAGCGATAAAATGATGAATGTAATAAGCCGCTTTTGTGACAATCAGCATATTTATAGTATTGATGAATCGTTTTTACACTTTAACGGTTTTACACCCTTAATACGTGATTAGCATCAGTATGGACATCAGATCCGGCGTACCGTGTGGCAAGAAACCAAGCTGCCTGTAGGTGTTGGGTTTGGCCCAACCCCTACTTTAGCAAAAGCTGCAAATCATGCAGCCAAAAAGCTGAGTGGCTTTGATGGCGTTGCAGTTATTGATAATGAGAGCGCACGCAAACACATACTAGGCATGATGGATGTAAGCGATGTATGGGGTGTAGGTGAACGGATTGCAAAAAAATTAAAATTAATGAATGTACATTCAGCGCTTGATTTGGCGCAGCAAGAACCTCGGCGTATAAAAAGGCAATTTAGTGTTGTACTTGAGCGTACTGTTAACGAGCTTAACGGAGTAACTTGTTTGAGCTGGGACGAAGTACGCCAAGATAAACGCGAAATATTTTCGACTCGCAGCTTTGGTAAGCGGTTAACTGATCCGATTGCACTAAAAACTGCATTAGTAAGCCACTGCGTTACTGTTGGTAAAAAGCTTCGTCAACAACGCTCTGTCACTCAGCGGCTTTTATTGTTTGTTGCAAGCTCTGCACACGAACAAGTCTATTATAAGAAGTCTTTAATCTATGACTTTGAAACCCCAAGCTGTGATAGTTGCGTATTAGCCAGTGCTGTTAATCAGTTATTTGATCAACTCTATCAACCTGGCATACAGTTTTATAAGTGTGGTGTGGGAGCGTTAGAGTTGAGCTCTGTACAATTTCAACAACCAGATTTATTTGCTGTATCAAAAGATAATAGCAAGCTTATGCAATGCTTAGATACCATAAACAAACGTTACGGCAGCAATACATTATCATTGGCAAGCCAACAACAAACACAGTCATGGCATATGAAACGCGAGTACTTATCGCCCCATTACACAACTCGTTGGCATGCGTTACCTAAAATAACATGTGATTTATAGACGTTGCAGCTCAAAATTGCACATAACATCCGTGCCTTTAACAGTGTATTGTAGTTTGTTACTCGCCAAAAAGCGCAGTGTTTGGCTGCTATCAAGTGAGTCTTCAGGGTTGTCACAGCGGTCATGACGAAGAGCCATGGTTATACCTTCATTGGTGTATTTAAATTTAGTTGTGACTAAACAAAAATTAGGCACTTTATTGGTTTGCGTGCCGTTATGCAAAGCGTTAAAAATAATCCCACTACCTAAACTGAAACCAAGGTTGGGATTATTTTTATTAACCCACTTCAGCTCACCACTAGTACATAATTCACTAGTACCGATTGTTAGTTTATAACTACCTAGATTGGCATTTAATAGTTTAACAAACTGGCTTTTATTACTAGGCAGTACACTTTTAGCATCACATAAATGTGAAAATAAAGCCAAAACAATGAAAAAAGCTATCTTCGAATGATGCATTAAATACCTACTTAAAGTAATGAGCTGCTACAGTATAAGTGTACCCGTTAAGATAAAAAATAAAACAAGCTAACGTACTGATACATGCAGAGTTACTGCCAGTATTTAGCGAATAATTGCGGATAAGCTAGTTTTAAAAATTTAGGCTTATCTTTGAAACGTTTGCCCTTTGGTTGTTCAAGGCCTGATGGAACAAATGGAAGCTCATCGTCATTGCGCTCTTCATAAAGCAGCCCTGCTATGAGATCGTACTCATCTAAGTATGGGTATGGCTGTTCGTTTAAATGATAAACAGGAGTACAATCAGCCAGTGAGTCGGGGTTTTCAATTGCCGCATTAAATGCACTTTCACCACGCGAAATTAACCAGCAACGAAATTCTGAAAAACCATACTCATCATTACACCCTGCCATGACAAACGCTGCACCGAATAATTCCCATGTATAACTTTTACGCATACAAAGACTAAACTGCTTATCAAACGAAATCAGGCTATCGTCATCTAAATCAGCAAGCAACTCTTTTAAACGTTGAGTAACAGATTCGGGATCAGCTGTTTTATCATCGACGGTGACTAATTGCCAAAAATCAAACTCTGAGAACTCACTCATGAAATAATCTCTTTAACGCGCCCTACCTGGCCATCTTCTAACTGCACTTTAATGCCATGAGGGTGACTAGGTGATTTAGTCAATAAACGCGAAACAATGCCGTTAGTTAATGTGCCACTTCGCTGATCTTGCTTTAAAACGATGTTGACTTCAGTGCCCGGGGAAATTTCAGAACGAGTAGGTACAGCCATGATATATCTCTTTTACTATTTTGCTAGATTATAACTGTATGTGAAAACTATACCAAATTAAACAAGGCTAATAATGACAGCTTCGCGTTCACTCGCGGTTAAAATTGAGGCCAAATGCAATTGAATGTCGCAGGCTTTACCAATTATATGAAAATCATAGCCTTGGCCATTGTTATCAAGTATGCAACTGAGGTAATTGTCTGCGATTGTAATTTGGCTGATTCGAGTAATCTCAACCTGAGATACTTTTTGAATTGGTGCCTGCTTTACAATTAGCTGGTTATTATCTCTAGTAATAGCATTCGCAAGCGCATGTTGCTCTATAAATTTTGCACTATAACGACGAGAAAAAGCCCAAAATGCGATTGCAATGACAAACCCATTACTAAAAATGGGTATAGGTGTGCCATTCGGTGATGCTGTGATCTGATAAATACCTAAAATAAAAAACACCAAAGCCAGCACCAATAAGCTGCGTTGTTTTTTCTTATGAGTTAAATTCGAAAACATGAGTACCTTACACTGCTAAAAAATTAATTGTCTGAGGCTTTAAACCCACGATTTGAAGCTGCTCGATTAACTCTCTCTCAATAGAGGGTAATAACTGTTGCCTATTTGCTTGGGTGAGTGCGAGCTCATCAATAAAAAAACAGGTAACTTGTAATGTATTCTCTGGCTTTTTCAAATTAATCGTATGCGTAAGGTGACTAAAGTCGCGGTGCGTATCTTTTATATTTTCGCAGGCAGTGGTCAGTACTTTGCGAAGTGTATTATCTAGTCGTTTTTCAGTTTTTGTCATTTTTAGATGCTTGCTCGTTTGCCCTATTGTTTTTGTATTCGTCGTAACCGCTTTCTTGGCGCTTTACACATTCGTGATATTCTTTATCAGCCATGTAGTTACATTCATTTAATCGCGCTGATTGAATCTCATGATAACGACTGTCAGATGTACAGGCAGCTAAAGAAAGTACAAATAAAACACTAAATAACAACCTCAGTGTATTGAAAACCATTAAAAATCCCTTACGTTTTATGCCGAAAAAATAATTCATCCGACGCGATTTTGATGTATATTGCACACGTTTTGAATTAATTACCGTTAAGGCTGAATTATGATGTTGTCGCAGTTACAAGAGCTGTTCCAGCGTATCGATAAAAGTAAAATATTTCAATCATTTGTTATTGCCGTTATTGTAATATCTGCGCTAACTGTAGGCGCTCACACTTATTCTTTACACCCTACAGCCGAGCTTGCTTTGCATTGGATGGATGTAGGGATCACTGTATTTTTCCTTATTGAACTCGTTATACGCTACATTGCCAGTAAAGGTATAAAAGATTTTTTCTCTAAAGGCTGGAATATTTTTGACTTTATCATTGTGGTAGGCAGTTTATATCCGGCAGCAGGATCGACAATATTTATCGCGCGGTTACTCAGAATATTTCGTGTACTGCGATTGGTATCAATGATCCCTGAGTTACGCCTTTTAGTGAACTCATTACTTAAAGCGATTCCACAAATGGGGTATATCGCCTTGCTCATGTTTGTGATTTTCTATATTTATGCCGCTATGGGCAGTATGCTATTTGCTGAAATAAACCCAGTACTGTGGGGAGATGTATCTATCTCGATGCTGACATTGTTCAGAGTTGCAACGTTTGAAGATTGGACCGATGTAATGTACGAAACAATGGCGGTGTATAAGTTAAGCTGGATCTTTTACCTTACGTTTATCTTTTTAACTGCATTTGTATTTTTAAATATGATGGTTGGCGCTATTTTAGAGGTAATGTCTGAAGAGCATCGTAATGCCCGTGAAGAGAAAGCTGATACAAACTCATTACCAGCAACTCAGGGGCAAGTGAACGAACTTAAACAACAACTCGCTGAATTAAAGGCACTCCTTAAAAAGTAACAAATAAAGGTGGTAAATAATTGTTATTTATCACCTTATGTTTTAAATTTGCCAACAAGAGCGGTCAGTGTATCAGATAATAGATTGAGCTTGTCACCACTTTCACTGGTGCTGGTGGCAATCTCACTGACATCATCCGCAGCGTTTTTAATTTCTATTACATTTCGGTTGATGTCTTCTGCAACATGCTGCTGCTCCTCGGCAGCTGTTGCTATTTGAGTATTTAAGTCACTAATGGTAACAATTGATTCAGTGATTTCAGTAAACTGCTGTTGCGCAGACTGAGACAGACCTACTGTTTTTTCAGTACGCTCTAAGCTTCGCTTCATCTCACTTGAAACTTGACCTGACATAGTTCTTAATTTATCTAATTGACCAGCAATTTCCTCTGTTGACTCCGATGTGCGCTGTGATAATGCTCTCACTTCATCAGCCACTACAGCAAAACCTCGACCATGTTCACCTGCACGAGCAGCTTCTATAGCGGCATTAAGTGCAAGTAAATTGGTTTGCTCAGCAATCCCTCTTATTACACTTAATATAGACATAATATTTTCGCTTTCGGCATCCAACTGAGATATGTCTGAAGTTGCCTTTATGATCACATCACTTAATGATGCAACACTTTGTACTGTTTCAGTTATTACAGACTGACCAATCTCAGAGGCCTTCTGTGTTTGCATAGCTAAATCAGCGGCATTTGCACAACTGGCTGAAACCTCATTAGCTGTTGCAGCCATTTCATTTATCGCTGTCGCCGCCATTTCAAGCGCTTGTTGCTGCTGTGATGTAGAGCTTGTTAGTTGCGATGCCTGTGATGATGTTTGCAACGATGTGTCACTCACCTTTTGTGCACATTCGTTTATCTGCTTTACTAGATCGGCAATAAGATTAAGGAATAAATTAAAACTATTCGCTAACTTAGCTGTTTCATCTTTTGTTTTAATCGAAAGCCGTTGTGTTAAATCTCCACCACCGCGAGAAATTTCAGTTAGACCATCACTTACTTCTACAATAGGTGCGGAAATTAGTTTGGCAATATAACTCGCTATTATGATGAAAACAGCAATCAGCACGGCACTAATAAATATAATATAAAGAGTGATTGTATTCGCTGCGCTCATTACTTCAGACTTTTCGACTAACGCAATAAACTTCCAGCCTAAATTACGAGATGTATAAATACCGGCAAGGTAATCGGTATTATTAAGCGTAAGCTCAAACTGGCCGGATGTATTATTAGCTAATGCTTGATATTTACCACCAGCAACCTCGGATAATTGCTTAAATCGGTAATCATTATTTTTAGGGTCAACTAAGATAGTGCCATTATCTTCGATCAGCATTAAGTAACCCGTTTCTCCTAGCTTAATATCAGCAATGATCTTGGTAAGACCATTTAATGATACATCCATTCCTTGAACACCAACAATGCCTCCATTGTCTTTAATCGCCTTTACTGTAGATACGAGTACCATATCGTCTATTGCCCAGTAATAGGCGTTAGTGCGAATAGTTTCGCCATTCGCTTGAACCGCAGCTTTATACCAAGGCCTATCTCGTGGATCGTACCGCGCATTAACTTCCCCCTGAGGCCATTGTATGTAACCTCCTTGTTCATTACCCATATAAATATAAGCTAATCCTGGATGAGTCAGACCGAAGTGATCATACGCTTTGAACACCTCCTGTTCGGTGGTGCTTTGTTCAAGATGATTAAGAGCAACAGAGGTGTCCGCGTCCATGTGGGTTTTAACATTTACTTAAGCAGCAAGAACGCGGGGATCAGATGCAAGAAAGTCGACGTTTTTAGCAATTTCGGTAAAAAACATCACAATAGCATTGTCAATTTGCGTTGCCTCGCGCTGGCTTAATAGCGCAAAGTTATCATTAGCTTGTTGCCGAGTTTGTGTAATGACCAATACGGCAATGATGAATAAAGGTAGTACTATTGCTGAAGCAAAAGAGAGCTTCAGTTTTTTAGAAATATTCATAAAAAATACCTAAAGAGCTTTCTAAAAATATAGTGCTTAAGTGTTCTTTGAGCAAATAATAGTAGGACTAAACATGTAAAAAAGAAAAAGTAAATTAAAAAATAAAAAAGGCCAGCAAAAGCTGACCTCATCAATAACTTGTAAATTTAATAGTCTTTAGCAACAACAATTTGTAACATACGCCGTAAAGGCTCTGCAGCACCCCACAGTAATTGGTCACCTACAGTGAATGCACTGATATACTCAGGCCCCATCGATAATTTGCGGATACGACCAATTGGAATATCAAGCGTCCCCGTTACTTTTACAGGCGTTAAATCTGTAGCGGTAATATCACGCTCATTAGGTATCACTTTAACCCACTCGTTGTGAGAGGCTAAGATCTCTTCAACTTTTTCAACGCTGATGTCTTCACGTAATTTGATGGTCATGGCTTGTGAATGACAACGCATCGCACCAATACGAACACATAAACCATCTACAGGTATTGGTTGCTTAGATGAACCTAAAATTTTATTTGCTTCAACCTGCGCTTTCCACTCTTCTTTTGATTGCCCTGATGGCATTGGCACATCAATCCACGGGATTAAACTGCCTGCCAATGGCACACCAAATTGATCTTGAGGTAAATCGCTTGAAGCAATTTGCTCAGTTACCAGCTTATCAATTTCTAAAATGGCAGCTTGCGGGTCGGCAAGTTTATCAGCAACACTTGCGTGAATAGAGCCCATTTGAGCAATAAGCTCTTTCATGTTGCGTGCGCCTGCACCTGATGCAGCTTGGTAAGTCATAGGGCTTACCCATTCGATCAAGTCTTGCTCAAACAAACCACCTAAAGCAAGTAACATTAATGAAACCGTGCAATTACCACCCACGTAGGTTTTAACACCCTGTTCAAGGCCTTGCTCGATTACGTCTTTATTAACTGGGTCGAGCACAATGATGCTATCGTCGCTCATACGAAGCGCTGAGGCGGCATCAATCCAATAGCCATTCCAACCTGACTCTCTAAGCTGTGGGTAAACCGCTTTAGTGTAATCACCACCTTGGCACGTAATTACAATATCCATTTTAGCAAGTTCATCAATGCTGGTGGCATCAAGTAAAGGTTTTGCTGTGCCGGCTATGTCAGGTCCTAATTGACCTGCTTGTGAGGTTGTAAAAAAAGTGGTATCAATATTGGCAAAATCCTTCTCTTGCTGCATACGTTCTAATAACACTGAGCCAACCATGCCCCGCCAACCGACTAATCCTACTTTTTTCATTGTTTGTTCCACTGTTTGAGTCATAAGAAATACCTAATACGTTAAAAATTAAAATTCATTGCGTGAGATTTAATTTTTAGCAACTTAAATCTAGCATTGCAGTAAATGCAAAACCAGCAATAGTCATAGAACATAAAAATATTTCATATTGAAAAGTCAGTCATGGGTTTAATCTATGTTTATATCCTCTAGGTTGGCATCTAAATTAGGCGGTGTAATGTCTATTCCTTTGCGTAATTGCTTGACCACCGTTTTTAATACCTCTATGCGAGCATACCATTTGTACTGCGCAGCGATAGCATGCCACGGGGCTGCAATAGTGTCGGTATTAGCAAACATTTCGTTTATAGCAGTGACGTATTCACTTCTTTTTTCGCGATTACGGATATCTTCACTGGTTAATTTCCAGCGTTTATAAGGGTCTTGCAAACGACCTTCAAAGCGTTTATGTTGCTCATCACTACTGATATTTAAGAACAACTTAACAATACGAACATCGTCATCTAGCAATAAGCGTTCGAATTCATTAATCTCTTGATACGCGCGCTGCCATTGCTCGTCTCTGGCAAATCCCTCCACACGCTCAACTAAAACACGCCCATAATATGAGCGGTCAAAGATGGCGATGGTTCCTGTAGCTGGTAGCTTAGTCATAAAGCGATAAAGGTAATGTTTTCCTTGTTCCTGAGGCGTTGGCGCAGCTATAGGGTAAACGCTAAACCCTCTAGGGTCTAAACGCTGAGTTAAACGCCTAATTGCACCTCCTTTACCAGCTGCATCCCATCCTTCTAAAACGATAATAGCGCGCCGCCCTTGATGAAAATAAGCCTGCTGAACATGCTGTAACTCAATTTGCCAACGTTTTAACTCTTGTTTGTAGGCTTTTTTATCTTTAATGCATGGCCACTGTTGCTCAGGGTTATCTAGCTGTAATGTCGGTTCTCTTAGTTTGATGGTACTAACTGTGTGCACAACAATTCCTTATGAACTGGCGTATTAAAGTTAAAATTAACATAACAAATATGCAGGCAAAAAAAAGCCCTACGTAAGTAGGGCAATTGTAGTTAGGTTTTTTATATTTGCCTTCCTGGGCAGAACAAACTTAAAACTCGTAAGAGTAACTAAGACTTAATTCAGTGCCTTCATCACGTGAACGAACTATGATATCTGACTGAGTAACTTCTTTATCTTCACCAAGTAAGTTTTGTACTTTGAACTTAACTTTAGAGTTAAAATCTGGGTACCAAGTATAAACTAAATCTAATGAGTTAAATGGTTGCTCATAGGCATCATCACGCCCAGCGACACCGGCAGCGAGTATGCGCTCCCCAAATACATTGTAAACTAATGAAGCACTATGAATGCCATCTGGAGAATCATAGTTTAGTTGCATATTAACAACATATTCTGAGTGACCTGTCATACGCTTTTTAGGGTTAGTTAAATTACCAGCTAATGCAGGATCAATCGAAGCTTCAGAATCACTTAGTGTAATATTACCACTTGTGAATAGCCCCTCTGTTACCATAGTAAGATCTTGTAACCACTCAGCTTCAACACCATAGACTTCAGCGGTTTCGCCATTAATAAAGCTAGCAGAATAGTCATCATCACCGACTCTTAATACAGTTTCAATTGGCGCTTGAATATCTTTGTAGAATGCAGCTACACTAAATGAGTTGCCTGCTTGACCATAATATTCATAACGTAAGTCATAGTTTTTAATCGGGCTACTTTTAAGCCCTACACGACCAAAGGTACGAATATCTGTAAGCGGATCAAAGTAAGTAACAGGCACAACTTCACGGAAATCTGGTCTAACAACCGTCTCACCATAGCCAGCACGTACTTGATAGTTTTCGCCACCTAAATAGGTTAGAGACAATGCCGGATACCAATCATCTTCTAAGATAGTCCCATCTTCAATATTCTCAGCTGACCAAATATTTTGTAAATCATCACCATCAAAGATTAAACTTGAAGTCCCCACGGATGTTTGACGAAACTGTTCATAGCGTACACCACCACTAACCCGTAGCCATTGATCATAGATAACATCAAAGGAACCATATCCTGCATCTATTTTTTGTGCAGCAATATAATCATCCGCATCAGGTGCTGTTGGCTCATTAAAGTCAACGAGTACACCGTTATTATCAATAAACTCATCTGATAAATAACCACTATTTGCAAGAGGATCATTTGTTCCATCGTTAATAGATATTGGCGAACCTGAACTATTATTTACAGTAAAGCTTGATGTATTATAAACACGCGCTCTGTCTGAAAAATCATAGCCAACTTTAAATTCTACATCCATAGAGTCAAAAGTAAGTGGTAGATTAAAATTACCACCATATGAAGTTACGTGCTCTTCCATGTCTGTATAAGACATAATTACACGGTTATCATCACCAGTTATTGTTGAACTGGCGTAATTACCTTCATCGTCATATTGATCTCTGAACTTATAGTTTGCATTAGTTGGAATATCGGTTGTTGCTTCAGAGCGTGTATATTGCCAGTCAAAGCCTACCCCCCAGTAATCAAGGAAAGTATGTTGGCCTAAGAATTGGCTAATATTTAACTCTCTTTGTTCAAGGTTAAACTCATGATCACGATTAGCTATACCATTTCCAGCAATACTAAATGTAGAACTGCCCGCAGGGCTTTGAGAAATTGAAACTTCAGTTTCATCTTCATTATCTACAATATATAAATGCTGTGCTGAGATGCTATGAGTTTTATATGAATAACCAACGCTACCGGTTAAATTGTAACGTTCATTTTCAGTAGTAACCGTAGAGTTTTTTAACGTATTGTAGCAAGAATTAGCAACATTTTCAGGTGTGCTTAAAGTGGTTGAACAGCTTTCTAAATCTTCTTGATCTTGTGTAATTACAGATGAGAGCTGTGTGCTAGAGTCCCATTCGTTTACATAAGCACCAGAGAGCAAAAAGCCGATTTTGCCACCAAAATAAGACTCTTCAAAGCTATTACCTAAATGTGCTTTGACGCCATACTCAGGATCAATTGAATCTTCTTTTAATGCATAATTACGCGGTAAAGATTTAAGTAACTGACTGTTAATAGCAGTAGCTTGATCGGCGCGAGTACCTTGTTCACCATCAACAAGAAGGTCTCTACTAACAATGTTACTAACACTAAAATTACCGTGATATTGTACTATTGCATCTTTTAATGCTTGTGGTATCCCACTGTCTGAGCCTGAATATTTATAACCATCATTTGCAGAAGTGTTATAACCTACACCTAGCTCAACACCAGCAGTAAACTCAGATGGTATTGACTTGGTACGAATATCTATATTACCACCACCAAAAGACGCTGGCATATCTGGCGAGTAGGCTTTTTGTACCGCCATACTTTCTATTATACTCGCTGGGAATATGTCTAATGGCAATACATTTCTGGTTAAATCTGGGCTGGGAACATATGCACCATTTAAGCGAGCACTTGAATAGCGTTCGCCTAAACCACGCACATATATAAATTTACCATCTACTAATGTTAAGCCAGTAACACGACGAAGAGCAGATGCAGCATCACTATCGCCGGTTCTTGAAAGTTGTTCAGCACCTAGTATATCTGCAACAAACGCTTGATTTTTACGCTCTTCAACAACAGCTGCTGCGCTACCTTGAAGGCGTGTACCAACAGCAACAACTTCTTCAATTTCGTTATTTTCGAGTTGTTCGTCGGCAGCGGTTACATTACTAGTGTGGACAAACAATCCAAGGCCAATTGCGAGTGACAGTTTACTCAGCCTATATTGTTTTGACATGATTTACATCCTAATCAGTTTGATAAAAAACAGGCGCCAATTGCTTTTAAATAAGCATTAAGGCGCCTACATTTCATAACTCTAAATGAGCAGGTATTAGTCTTGAGCAGCTGCTGCTAATGCAGTTTCAACCCATTTGTACCAGCTAGAGCTAGTATCTGTATCAGATACTGCACCGATGTAATCAACAGTGTCGAAAAAGCTATCTTCAAGCGAAGTTAAATCATTTGCAGAGATTGTTACATCCGTAGAGGCTGTGTTAGTAGCAAAGCCATTTTCAGCGAATACTGCAACATCATCTGTTAAGATTTCACTGCTTGCACTATTTTCAAACCAAGATGCTTTAGTTTGACCAGCCAGGGGACCTGCTGCAAATGTATCTGTTTCAGCAAAGTTTGATGAACAAGCCATAACTGAGTTGTTAAACATAATTTTATCAGCTTGTTTTTCACCATCAGAAGAAATTTCAATACACGCGGTTTCAACAGCATTTTTCTTTACTAATAGAGAATTGTAGATACTTGCATTAAATTCATCGTCAAATTTATAAGCTTGTGAAGGGTCATCATCACGTACTGATTTAGCATCAGTCGTGATAACTGTGATATTTGCTAAAGTTGGATTAGTTGGTCCAACTTCAGCAGAAGACTCACCTTTAACACCATCCGACTCAAAACCATTATTACCCATATTTGCAATAGTGCCATCAGCTAAAGTTACAGTGCCGTGCTGGACAAATAAGAACTGTCCTTTACCTTGCCACCCTGCATCAAAATCAAATGAGTCATCTTGTGTATCAGTAACCACAATATGTTTAATTGTCGCTGCACCACCAAAGAACTCGATCCCATCATCAAAACCTTGGTGAATATGTAAGTAATCGAATGCAGAACCTGAACCAACAGCATTAAGCGTTAGAGAGTTAAGGTCATCACCAGGGCCACCAACTTTAGGACCTGAGCCAGCGTACCAAATTTTAGCCCATTTAATACTACCACTAGAATCAGCATTATCATTACCACCAAAGTAGCTTGTAATTCCTTCAGATGGTACGTTACACGTACTCGCTGCGCGTTCTGCATCAGTACATTGGTCTGTTATACCGTTACCGTTAATGATGATGCCACCCCAATCAGCATAGCGAGCGCCATTACCAGTACTATCAAAACGGTCAAAAGCGTTTGCAGATGTAAATGTAATAGGTTTAGCTTCTGTTCCATTTGCTTGAATTTTCGCACCGCGGGCAATACGGATTATTGCTTCACCTGATTGAAAGGCAAGTGTTGCGCCTGGCTCTACTGTTAAAGTAGGTCCATTTTCAGGTACTGTAAAACCAGTCGTTGTATCGCCATCTTTACCAATTAAAAGTGCTTCAGCAAATAAGTGAACACCACCGTCTGGAATTTCTTCAAAGGTGATGTTACTTGTAATTTCTATAGATTTACTAGCAAAAGAATCATTGTAAGTACAATCTTTACCATCAAACACACCTTTTACAGTACCAGCATCTGACTCATAGCTGGCACATTCAAAGTCATCAGTTGAACCACCATCAGTAGTAGAGTTGTTTGAGTTATTAGTACTATTATCAGTAGTAGTGCTGTTGTCGTTTACTGTTGGTGTGATGTCAATATCGCCGCCACAAGCTGCTAATGTTACTGCAGAAGCAAGTAGGCTGACCTTGAATAAGTCAGATAGTTTCATTGTAATACTCCGTTGAATTTCGATTATTGTTAACGCTTTAAAAAACTAAGGCTTAAGATACTTAAGGTTTATGACAAACGAGTTACACTTTGATAAACATAAAGTGACAATCTAAGTTATTTAATTACAATAACTTAGGCTTATAGAAATGAAAAAAGCCGCCCGAAGGCGGCTTTGGTGTTGCGATTATAAATTGCTCAGTAAACGCGTATGCGATTACTTAAAGTAAAGCGGTGCGAAGTGTCTCTGCATGAACTTTTTCGCTTTTAACGTACTTGATCCACTGTGTCGCTAAACGTTGTGATTTTTTATGCTTTTCAGCTTGTTCAAACGCTAATATAGACGCATCAAAATTCTTTAAATTATATTGTGCCATACCCAGTGCAACATAGGCGTTTGATTCAAAATCTAATCCGCCTTTATCCAGTGCAGCACGGGCAGCATCAGCCGCTTTGTTGTAATGCTGCGTATTTATTAGCACTTCAGCTAATCGCTGGTCATACTTGCCATGAGTTGATAAGTCAGCAGCTTTTGCGAAAAATTGTGCTGATTTTTCATCTTCTTTCGCTTGTACCATTGCCTCAGCGATAAAAGCATAATTTTTAGCCGTTTTTTCAACTACACCCGACGCCATAGCTTGCTGCATCACATCGGCTGCTTTATAAGAAAGCCCATTATACATATACACTTGTGAAAGCTGAGTTAACGCAGACTTAGAGGTTAAAAAGCCCTGCTGGTATGCTGCTTCTAAAACAGCCAACTGTTTTTTCTCAGCCCCTGTTTCACCATACATACCGCCTAACTGCACCCAGTATTCAGGCTTATTATAAAGTTTAACCATGCGCTCAAGCACATCAACTACCCTTTGCGGTTGATTTAGCGAATAGTACATAGCGCGTTGTAAGACTAACCAGTTTTCTTTAGGTTCTTTACCCTCACTATCAGCCTGAGCAATTGCTTGATTAATGCTGTTAATGCCTTTGCTATAATCTTTCATTTGATAAAAAGCTTGGGCCTTAAGCACATAATACGCATCAGTTTTTGGCTTAGTGTTAATATTATCCCAATCATTTAAAAATGAGATTACTTTGTCGTAATCACCATTGGCCATTGCCAATTGCGCTAAACTGAAAGTCGTGCTTAAACGTAATGTTTCAGGGATAGCCTCTGCATTAACAACATTCTCAAATGACTCAATCGCTTTCGCTAAATCGTTCTCGTTGTAATAAATAAAACCATAAAAGTTATGCATCATGGCTATTTCATAATCATTCATACTTGACGCACGTTCTTTTATGCTATCCAGCGCTTCAAGTCCTGCTTTTGCATCTCCGTCATCAGCTAACTTTTGCGCACGTGCTAGCTGGCTGTATACTTTTTCACGCAGTGCTGGTACACGCTTAGTTTTTTGCTCTGCCGCATAGGCTGTCGCGATGTTTACGCCAGGTATAAAGCTAACAACTGTCGGCAACGCTACGCTGGTGGTGAATGCTGTGGCACAAATTAGTGCAATTTTTAATGGTTTCATAATCGCCTCGCTACTCTATCCATTTATTTGGAATGAGATTTTGTTCTGTACACCCGCAACTTCAACGGCTTCTCCGTTTACTACGCGTGGTTTGTATTTAAACTTAAGAGCCGCATCCATCGCAGCTCGGTCAAACAATGACTCAGGCTCTGCTCTAACGACTTGTGGGTCGCGAACGGTGCCTTGTTTCGTTACAGTAAATTCAACAATGACATACCCTTCTATGCCTCTTGATAGGGCTCTTCTGGGATAAACAGGCGCCACTTTTACAATTGGTAAATATTCGCCATCGCTGGATTCAAGTGCTAAACCACCTGCAAGATTTACATCGGCTTCTACATTGGCGCCAAAGTCAAAGTTTGAAGCACTCGCGTTAGGATCACTGTTTTGCATTTGCGGTGAATCCATTGGCGGAGGTGGCTCTTTCGGCTTTGGCGGCTTTTGTGGTTTACGCTCTTTCTTTTGTACCGTTTCTTCTTTTTTTAAACGAACAAAATCAAGTACATTCCCTTTAGCTGGCTCGCTCATAGCGCCTTCACCACCCGTTATCAACGCTTGCATGCCTAAAAAAAGTAAAAAAGTAACAATACCTGCAATTACTAATGCAACTAAATATCGCAACATATCAGTTCCTTATTACGCTTCTTGCGCAGCAATTGAGACATCGAACGCGCCAGCTGCACGTGATGCATCCATCACTTTAATTAATACTTCAGTGGTGGCTTTTTTATCTGCTTGAATAACCACACTACCCTGTGGGTTTTCTGCTTTTAAACGTTCGATATTGGCTTGCACAGCACGCTCATCTACTTTACGTTTATTAATCCAAATTTCACCGGTATCAGAGATAGCAACTAAGATGTTCGCACGTTCTTTTTTAACTGCGGTTGCCGCTTCAGGGCGGTTCACATCAATACCCGCTTCTTTGACAAATGAAGCTGTTACAATGAAGAAGATAAGCATGATAAAAACAACGTCTAGCATTGGCGTCATGTTAATTTCTTCTGCTTCGTCTTCTTGTAATAAATTACCTAATGGGGCTCTCATTTTTTTCTCCTTGGTAAAGCAGCCATTGGCTGCTTTACTAAAATTATTATTAGTGGTCTAAAACCATATTATCTTCAAGCAACTCAACTTCGCGTTTCGCTCGGCGTTGTAAAAATGTAGAGGCAAATACACCAGAGAGCGCACCAACCATTCCCGCCATTGTTGGGATAGTTGCTTTAGACACACCCGATGCCATAGAGCGAGCACTGCCAGTTCCTGTCACTGCCATTACATCAAATACTTCAATCATGCCTGTTACTGTGCCAAGTAAGCCTAGTAGCGGGCATAGCGCAACCATTACATTAATTAACGCTAAGTTGGTATTAAGCTGCATACCGGCGCGTGAGATCATCGCCTGACGAATTTGCTCTGCATTCCAACTATTACGCTCATCGCGGCTACGCCAAGTGGCTTTTACATCGCGTTTGTATTGCTTGTAACCTTGAAAGAAAAATATAAATCGCTCGAGTATCAATAACCACATCGCGAAGATTAACACTCCGATGACCAAGAGAACTTGGCCACCAGTGTCGAGAAAATCACGGATAGCATTGATTGAGTCAATCAACTGCACCATGGTTTATGCTCCCTTCTCGCTACGTTCGGCGATGATACCTGCGCTTTGCTCTTGGATAATTAACAAGATGTTTTTAGCGCGTGTATTAAGCAAGGTGTATAAAAATACGGTTGGAATTGCCACAACAAGACCCAGTACTGTTGTTACAAGTGCTTGTGAAATACCGCCCGCCATTAGTTTCGGGTCACCTGTACCAAACAACGTTATTGCTTGGAAGGTATTGATCATACCGGTTACTGTACCAAGTAAACCCAGCAGCGGTGCGACCACTGAGATGATCTTGATAAGCGTTAAGTTACGGGTGATTTTAGGCATTTCGCGTAAAATCGCTTCGCTTAACTTAAGCTCAAGTGTATCGTAAGCAACATCAGGGTATTGGTCTTTAACTTTCATTACACGGCCCAGTGGATTGTCATCACGGGCCACGTTATCTTTAAGTTGACGACGAACTTTACCGCCAATTAGCATCAGTGATAGGAATCGTTCAATCGCAATTAGTAGAGCAATAACACCCACACCTAAAATTACATAGCCGACTGTACCACCTTGGTGAACACGCTCTTGCGTATCAGGCGCTTGGACCAATAATCCAAGAATTGAACCACCTGTTGGGTCAAGTGCAAATTGCACAACACCTGAATCGGCACTCTGTAATTCTTGCGCCGTAGCAGTAAAGCGCGACACTGGCTGACGAGTAAGTTGGCTAATCGTATTTGTAGCTGCGTTATATTCTAAGTATTTACCGTTAGAAATAAGGTTAAATGCACCTACTCGTACAACTTCTTGCTCTGCTTTAGCGCCGCCTTCTACGATAACGTCAGTAGTAAAGCGAGAAACTTTACCTTGCTCGGTCATCTCACGTTGTAGTTCGTACCACACTTGTTCAATATCCTCGATTGAAGCAAGGTTTGAGGTTGAACCCATCTTAACCGCAAGCTCATCCATAAATTTGCTGCGTTCTTGAATTTGGGCAGATACAACCGAGGTCATAAATTTATTGCTTGAATCACCTGCAACTTGTTGCAGAACACCAAACAATTCTTTTAGTGAACCCATACGGTTTGATAATGTGTCTGTTAAGTTAGCAAGCTTAACTTCGTTTTCTTCAAACTGTGTTTCAAGGCGCTCAGACTGTGCAAGCATTTGATTACGCTTGGCCTGCGTGTCTTGAAGCATTTGCACTTGTTCGTTTTGGCGTGATTTAAATTCTTGTTCACGTTGCTGATTTTGTGCTGATTGCGCTGATTTACCCTGCTCTAAGGTTTTTAATAACGCATCTAAATTCATTGGTTCTGCTGCCATGCTGCTTGCAGCAAAGCCAAGGCCTGTTACAAGAGCGGCCATTTTTGTCATTTTGGTAAGTAATTTCATCGTCAAAAACCTCTTATTCAGCCGCGTGTACTGGTAGTGTTAACATGTCTGGGGCAAGTTGCTTACGAGCAATGCGTAAACCTTTACTGATTTGGCTAATTGTTGAATCTGGTAGCGCAACAAATGACTGTGTTTGTTGATCCCAACTGCCTGCTTTTTTACCATCACGCGTTAAATAGATAAGCTCTAAACGACCGATGCGTAAAAAATCAACTTCGCGCTCTTGGCCTTCTACATTGAGTAACGCTGTATAAGCCTCAATTGTACGACCGTAATCTACTTCAACCTGGTAAGCTTCTAAAAGGCGGCGAAATTTCTCGCTTGAATTGATATCAGCACGGTCCATCATGCTTTTTAGCGATGCAATTCGTTTTGCACGTTCTTCTTTTAAAAAAGGCACATCAAGTGATACAAATTGTTCAAGGCCCGTAATCATACGGATCATCAATGGCGTAATTTGACGTTCAATCACAGATACTTTATCCATAGAAGCATTTAAGTCTTCCATTTCTGTAATCTGATTATTTAATTGCTTGCTTAGCTGTGCATTATAAACAGCCAAGCCATCAATCTCTTTGTTTAGTGCTGTAAATTGCTGAAGACGACCTTGCATAGAGTCTGCAATCTTGTCTATTTTTGTTTGTGATTGCGCAGCTGATTTATTAATTTCACTGCTTTTGTCGATTACCGTATTAAGCTCATTAGCTTGTACTGTGGCAGTAGCTGCTACAATACCTGCAAGAATCAATGGTTTAACGCCTATCATCGCATACACCTTACTCGTTAATTACTATTGGTTTGTTTTAATGAGCGAGAGTTTAGAGATTAAAGATGACAAGAGTGTTGCTTGAAAAAGTCTTTTTTGTTACAGCTGTAACAAATAATACAACTAGGGTGATACTTAAATTATAAATCATTGAAATTGAGATAAATTTCAAAATTACAGTGTGAGCAATAGAAAACAAATATTATGATAGGCAACTAAGCATAAATAATTAACAGCATCTAATTAGGGTATGATGAACTTGGCGGATTAAATTTCGTTTAAGTTAGAGAGCCACCCATGGCGACAACAAAGCGTAAATCGCTACCAAACGACAGTGCCTGCTTAGCATTAATTCTGCGTTAGAGACTATTTATAAAGCCGCATCATAACTTGCTAACAATGCGCTCAATTGTACTGTAGGTAAGTTGCCAATGAATATAATCTATAGAGATAGGATATATGCTGCCGTGTGCAATTAAAACTAATGAAGGAAAACCTTGTATAGGCCATGCTCTGACACGTGCTATCTCTGTCATTAGCTCTTTATCTAAATTGGTTGAGGTTAACTGCTGTTCGAAATCCTCTTTTGTTGCTATCCCTAATTCTTGAGCAATTTCAGCCAACACACTATTGTTTGAAGGATTACGTGCTTGAAGGTAATAAGCATGTTGAATCGCTTCAATCATTTGTGATTCTTTTTTTACTTTACGCGCCAGCAAAGCGGCTCTGCAAGCAGGGTAAGTTGAACGCCTAGGCTGGCAAATGTGCCAAAAGTCAAAGTTAAATCTGGTACCGAGTTTGTTACTTATCGTATGCCATGTGTTTTGTAACATATGCTGCATTTGCTCTGGCATTGGTTCTGAACTATCAGGGGCCAAGCCACCAACACGGTATTCAATAGTTACAATACCGTCGAGAGCTTGCTTTAATTGCTGCCAAGCAGGTGTAAAACCCCAGCACCAACTACACATAGGGTCATAAACATAAATAAGCTTTGCTGTATCAGACATTATAAAAAATCACTTGCGGAATAAACGACACGATTACGGCCACTATGCTTAGCATTATAGAGCCTGTCATCAGCAAGCTTAACGCCTTCATTGAACTGTTCAATATGTTTAACCTCTGAAATACCTATGCTACATGTGAGATCAATTTTTATATTTTCATAAATAAATGCTTTATTATCGACTTGCTCTAATAAAGTCTCAGCCATCGTTGCAGCTGTTAAAAGTGCTGTTTCAGGCAAAATGACCATGAACTCCTCGCCACCGTAGCGTACTTTAATATCATGAACTCTTAAATGATCTTCAAGTAAAGTAGCAAAATCAACTAACACTTTATCACCAGTATTATGACCGTAGGTGTCATTAATAGCTTTAAAGTGGTCTAAATCGATTAATAAAATACTTAACGGTAAATATTTAGCAGGGTTAGCGCTAGTTAGTGGCAAAAAGTGACTCAATATGAAACGCCTGTTAGCTAAGCCAGTAAGTTGATCGGTATGAGCATCTTTTTTTTGCGACAAGGTCATATCAGCTATCTCTAAGTGGCTCTTATTTCTGAAGTACTCGCCAATCAAGCTAAAAAGAAACACAAGTGAGAACGCAGCAGTAAACCGACCTTTTTCGGTCACAGGGTATTCAACTTGCCCAATACTCGGCCCATAAAGTAATAAGCTGGTGAAAAATAATAAAAGTGATACAAGGACAAAACCTAGCCGATACCCCAGAGTAGAAAATGCAACCACGGGGTAGAACATTACCCAATAAAGCGCAGTGCTTTCTTTTCCTCCAGTATAAACCAGCGCCAAACATAAAATACATATAATGGTTAGCACTATTACTGCAATAGTGTTGAAGCGCCCTGTTCTATAAAAATACAAAGCAAACAACAATAAGCTAATGTCAGACACTATAAGGGTAACGGTTAAAAATATTGGATAGACGTCGTAATTTGAAACAACTAACGTTGTGATTAGAATCAAAGCTACGAATATCATGGTGAAAAAAGTAAAAGCGCGGCGTTGATTTTCCGCGCTGTAAACGTTTTCAATGTTGATTAAACTTAACCAACTTGATTTATTTTCAAATTTTGGCATTAACGAGTTATTATTCTTATTTAATTATACTTTAAAACGAAGAACCATTTTTTCTAGATCATCAAACTCCAACTTCAAACGCGTACACTCTTCCAACGTATTGTTTAAGTTAACTTGACCCTGCTGCGATAACTCACTAATTGTATGAATATCACTATCTAAGGATTGAATTACATGATTTTGCTCTGTTGTTGCGTTAGCAACGCTATGATTAACATTATCGATTGACTCAATTGCTTTAGTTACGTCAGCCATTTTATCGCCAGCAACATGAGCCTGTTTTACGCTGTTATCACTTTCGAGTAAACTCGCTTTCATAACATTTACAGCACTTTCAGAACCTTTTTGTAATTGAATTACAGTGTCTTCAATTTCTTTTGTTGATTGCTGCGTTCGGTGAGCAAGCTGCCTCACTTCATCCGCAACAACAGCAAAACCTCGGCCAGCCTCTCCTGCTCGAGCGGCTTCTATTGCTGCATTTAATGCTAGTAAATTGGTTTGCTCACTCACCCCTTTTATGACCTCAAGCACTTGTTCAATACTGGCCGAGTGCTTGGCAACACTGTTGATAGTTGTTTGGGCTTTTTCCATGTTGGTAGAGAGTGAGTTAATTGCCGCTATATTTTCGTTTAACGATTTTTGGCTTTGCACAGATTGCGCGTTTGCATCAGTAGCAAGGCTAGATGCATGGCTTGCACTATTAGATATCTCAACTGCACTAGATGAAAGCTGGTTAATAGCAGTTGCAACGCTATCTGTTCGCTTAGTTTGGTCGCTATACATATTCAAGGTTGACTCTGTTTGCTCTACAAGGCTTTCGACTGAGCGTTCTAGTTGCACTGTTGTGGTTTTAACTTGATCAATTGAAGTATGTATTTTATCAATAAACGCGTTGAAATAGGCTGATAGCTCGCCAAATTCATCGTCGTTTTCTATTTCTAAGCGGCGTGTTAAATCACCTTCACCTTGAGCAATATCTTTAATAGCATCATTTAATCTCTGCATTGGGCGCATTAAGTAACGCAGTGAATACTGCATCATGAGAACAATAGCAAACACCCCTAAAACCAAATAGATTGCAGCCATATTGCGAAATGATGCAACAGAGGAATACGCAATTTCTTTATTAATTACAACACCTAGATACCAATTAACATTCTCAATTCCTTTAATTTTAGTAAAAGAAACTAGAAAGTCATCGCCATTGATCTCAACTTCTACAAATTGAGATTCCAATGGAAGGTTTTTAGAAAACAATTTATCCATATTTTGATCGTTCAATTTGGTATTCGGGTGACTCAAAATTCGACCGTTACTATCAAGTAAAAAGCCATAACCAAAGCCTAAAAAATCAATCTCGTTTACAATTTTGGTGATTGTTTTCATATCAATATCTGCGCCTGCTACACCATTAAATGAACCATTGATGGTAATTGGTGCAACAGCCGATATTGTAAGCTCATTCGTTGTTACATCTATATAGGGTGTGGTAAAAGCAGTGTTCGTTTTATTTTCGACTAATTTATACCAAGGCCGCTTTGTGGCATCGTAATCTGCAGGGAGAACAATACTTTGATCGTTTAGCACAAATGTACCATCTGGCTTGCCTATATAAGTATTTTTAAAGCTACCCGCCATTTCTGCGGTGTTAAGTTGGCTCAAGGTTACAGCTTCAGAGTCAGTTTGCTGGTGAGTTTTGGCAACGGAAACAACAATCGCCAGCTTATTATTGAGCCAATTAGCAATATTTTGTGAAACCGACTGAGAGCTTTCTTGCAACACTGCTGATAGTTGCTGCTGGGTTTGGGTCCGCATTGAAATAAAATTATTGATAGTAAACAAACCAAGTACCAGAACTAAAACAATCGATGCAGCAATAGTAACTTTGGTTGTAAACTTTAAGGAGCTTTGCATAGGGAGCCTATTTATTTTTCTTTATTAGCATCTTAGTTTTAACAAATAACAGTGAATTTGTCTCATTTAATCGTTATTTGTCACGCTATTAACAACAAAAATAAGCATTTAGTACTAACTGTAATTTATTTATTATGAAGTATTAAGTTTATTAGGTAAATCTAAGCTGCCAGATAATTAACAATATCATTTATATATTCTTATTACAGTGTAGTTAAAATTATAAATTAATCATGTAAGGTAGCTATTGGAACGTTCCTATTATTTTTCATTGCATTTGTAGTGAATACGTATTCAATAATTTTATATAACAGGTTTAGCTGATTGGTAATGCTATTAATTGTGCTGTGACAACAATTAACTTTATATAACCAAACCAGCTCAAGATACAAAATTGCGCATTTCACAGGGTTGGTTTAAAAACGATGCCTACTGCGTTATTAGTTTTGGCAATAGAACCACTATTGTATCGGTCAATGCCTTGCCTAAGCCTCTTTTAATTTAAACGACACTCGCAGCTAGGGTATAAGTACAATAAATAAAAATGCACTTGCCAAGGCAAGTGCATTTTAAAAAACGGATGTATTTTATGAAAAATTATTTACTGACTAGTTGTTGCCATCTATTTGATAATTTAACAACGTTAAGACCATACCAAGCTATAAATACATAACAAAGAGCCGGTATAAAGAAACTATCTTGAATACTCATAGTGTCTGCTACAAACCCTTGCAGTAAAGGGATAAGTGCACCACCAACGATAGCCAAACATAACCAGCCTGAACCTTTACTTGTTTGAGAACCCAAACCTTCAATCGCCAGAGAGAAAATGGTTGGAAACATGATTGAGTTAAATAAACCAATGGCAAGCACGCTGTACAAAGCAACATTTCCTTGCGTAAAAATAGTGATTAGCAACAATGCTATAACCGCAAATCCATTAAAGGCCAATACTTTAGATGGCGCTACTTTTTGCATTAAAGCAGAGCCAATAAACCGACCGACCATTGCCCCACCCCAGTAGTAAGCTATCATTGCTGAAGCTGCATGTTCTTCTAATCCTGCAATATGTGCCTCACCAAAAAAGTTAACTAAAAAGCTACCAATAGCAACTTCACCACCAACATAACAAAATATACCAACCACACCCATAATAAGGTGAGGCGCTTTAGTTAACGAATGATCTTTCGCCTTACAGTCGTTTTGCTCTTTGTGGGCGTTTATTTCAGGCAACTTTAAAAATGCAAATACAACAGCAATGGTTAGTAGTGCAGCGGCGAGCATTAAATATGGAATTTTAACCGATTCAGCAGATGCAGCACCGGCCGTTAAAGAGCCCGCAGCGCCAAAGAAAAGAATCCCTCCAACATACGGGCCTACTGTTGTACCAAGCGAATTCAATGCTTGAGCTAAATTTAGACGCGAAGAAGCTGTTTTTTCAGGCCCAAGCGCCGCAACATAGGGGTTTGCCGAAACTTGTAATACGGTAATGCCACCAGCAAGTACAAATAAAGCAGTTAAAAATAACCAATATTCATGTACAACAACCGCAGGGTAAAACAATAAACACCCTATTGAAGCAACTACTAAGCCCGATAAAACACCATTTTTGTAGCCAAAATTTTTAACTAATAAGCCAGCAGGTAAAGAAACAATAAAATAAGCACCAAAAAAACAAAACTGTACCAGCATTGCTTCGGTGTAAGATAAATCAAAAACGCCTTTCAAACGAGGAATTAACACATCATTTAAAACCGTTATAAACCCCCATAAAAAAAACAGGGTAGTCATCGCCGTTAAAGCGGGCAGATAATTTTTATTTTGCTGCTGCTCATTTGTTTCAAAATGTTGGTTTGTATTTATTTCACTCACGTGGTTTTCACTCCATTAACAAGTTGCTATTGATTTTACACATAGCATCAAGAAGATCACAAACTATTACTGGGAACGTTCCAATTATTATAGATGGGTAAAACTTACTGTAGGAGTAAAATTGTGAATTAAACTGACACGTTTATTCTTGTGGTTAGCAAATTTATAAAACTATTTTTATATACGTATTTCTCATTCAGTAATTTTAACGACTATAGTTAAATTTCAATTTTATAATTAGGGTTCTAACGTATTTCAGGATGCAATTTTGTTCAATCTTTAAAATCAACATAACTAAGGTCTATTACCTTTTAGGATTAAAATTTATATTTTCATAAATAAATATGGCTCACTGGAGACCGAATGAACAACAAATTGTTGAAATTATCTGTAATGCTTATGAGCTTGTATTCATTAAACGGGTATTGCGAATCTTGGCAACTTAAATTAGACCATTCAGCCGCTTTGAATGTTAGCGAACCTGACCCATGGCCAATGCAATCAACAGTTACGAAGTTGAGAAGTAGGTATAATGCTTTAAATTTATTTACTTCGTCAGTAAACAATCATTCATTGAAATCGATTAAAGCTAAAACGTTTGTCTCTGTGGCACTTGAGCCTTTTTTTAAATCAAATTATTTAACTGAATCGACTTTATCAAAATGGGTAAACTCTATTGACCTAAATCACTCATACTCTAAGGTACGATTTGATTTTAATGATGAAATTAAAATCCCTCATCTTATTGGTCCAATTAATTATAATTCAGATGGCCTAAAATTAGCTTACCAGATAAGTCAGCCTATTGGTTATAATTGGGAATTAACATCTTCGGGTGATATTGGAGGTTACGGGTTTAAAGATACCTTTTCGGGTACTTTAAAACTTGGAGTGACTTATAAATTGACGCCGCGGTGGGATGTCTCCGCACTTTATAAAAGTAGCTATTTGGAGTTTGATAGCCGTAATACTGTAGAAAACTACAATTATGAATACGAAGCACTCACCCATGGTCCTGTGATCAGTGCATCATTTCAATTTTAGATCAGTGGCTTTACCCAGCTCATTTTGTTGTTTGTGTCACGGCTTTGTATAATTGTATTATCTGAGCTTTCAACCCCACCTAACTTTGCAAGCCTATCGTATAAAACAACATTGCACGTTGCGGCCAAATTCATGCATCCAATTGTTGGTACATACACCACTTCATCACACCATTTAAGAACATCTTTGCTAATTGACCCATCTTCTGGTCCAAAAACATAAAACGCATTGTCAGGGTGCGTAAACTCAGGCAGCGGCGTTGCTCCTTCTATTAGCTCGATGACAACTACTTTAGCACCTGGAGGAATTGCACTTTTAAGATCATCAACGGGTGTCAGTGGAATACGCTCAACCACATTTTTTGTATCAGTGTGAAATTTTTGGGCATTTAAATAGCGTGTGCCAGTAAAAAACACTTGTTTTGCATCGTAACAACCCGCGGCACGTAGCACACCACCAACATTAGTTGGGCTCTTAGGGTTAATTAATCCTATTGTTGAGAGTAGCTGAGTCATTAATCAAAGTCCTGTGTTGGCCAGTGAGCAACATATAAATCAAAGTCGTCCAACTCTACATCACAATCTTTAACAGTCTTATCACGTACTGAAATACCCAGTTCGTGCATCAATTCTTTGCTACCGTTATTATTTAATGGATGCCATGAAGCTAAATCACGTCCTTCATGTAAACGCCGATAGCTGCAACTTTGTGGCATAAAGAAAATACTGTCGAGGTTTTCTTTAGTGAGTTTTACACATGATGGTACAAGTGTTTGGCGGTTTTCGTATTCACTGCAGCCGCATGTATTATTGTCTAGGTATTGGCATACAATATTTGTAAAAATGAGCTCTTCGCCCTCACGGAGTTGATCCGTAGCCGTAAACTCGTCTTCATCTTCACTGTCTATAAAAGTGTTTAAACAGCATTTACCACAACCATCGCAAATGGCTTCCCATTCAGGTTGAGACATCTGCTCTAGTGATTTTTTTAGCCAAAATTGATTATCTAACATGTTAAAACTCAGCGCCCCTAAGAGCGCGCAGTTTACCGTAAACAACGTCATCGCGCAAAGCTAGCAGCCCTACGCGTAGTGATTATTGCTGTTGAGCAACCCACCTTTTTATTTTAGCTTCAAGAATAGGCATAGGTAATGCGCCATCAACTAAAATTTGCGTATGAAATGCTTTAATATCAAACTTTTCACCCAAGGCTTGCTTACAATAATCGCGTAAAGCTTGAATTTTAAACTGCCCAAGTTTATACGACAATGCTTGGCCAGGCCATGCAATGTAACGCTCAACCTCTGCAACGATATCACTTTTTGCCATCGATGAATTAGCTAGCATATAGTCAATACCTTGTTGGCGAGTCCAACCTTTAGCATGAAAACCAGTATCAAGTACTAAACGCATTGCACGTAACTGCTCATCTGATAAACGCCCATACCACATGTAAGGGTCTGTAAATAAGCCCATCTCCTTGCCTAGGCTTTCAGCATATAAAGCCCAGCCTTCAGCAAAAACCGTATAACCGCCAAATTTACGAAATAACGGAAGCCCTTCAATTTCTTGTTGTAATGCAATTTGAAAGTGGTGCCCCGGTGCTGCTTCATGAATTGACAGCGTTTCAAGTAGAAATTTTGGCTGTGCTTTTAAGTTAAATGTATTGATATAAAAAATACCTGGTCGTGAGCCATCTGGCGCAGGCGATTGATAAGAAGCCCCCGCCGCTGACTCGGCTCGAAAATCTTCAACGGCTTTTACAACGTAATCCGCTTTCGGTGCTACATCAAATAACAAAGGCACCTTGGCGTCTATTTTGGCTTTAACGGCTTCATAGGCCGCAATTAATTCCTCAGGGGTGTCATAATAAAATTCATCTGAGGTACGTAAATGTTCAAAAAATGCGCTTAAGTCACCTTCAAATCCCACCGTCTGTTTAACCTTTTTCATCTCACTTAATATACGTGAAACTTCATCTAAACCTATTTGGTGAATTTCATCAGCGTTTAATTCAAGCGTGGTGTGTTTTTTAATTTCATACTCATACCATAATTTACCATTTGGTAAGTCAGCATAGCCAATTGAATTGCGGCTATTTGGGATATATTCGTTAGCTAAAAAGTCGCTCATCTGTTGGTAGGCAGGTACCAAGGTTTGCAAAATCATCGTATTATAAGCAGCACTTATTTCAACCCGCTGTTGTTGAGTAAAGTCTTCAGGAAAATTCTCTATTGGTCCCCAAAACAAAGAGTCTGTTGCTTTTGATACAATATGCGCTTGAAACTGAGGAAGTAATTTTTGTGCTAGCGGTTTAGGCAATACAACCCCTTTTTTAATCCCTTGTCGCATCATATTCTCAACGCTTTGCAGCCACGCTGTGTATGCTTGTGCTCGCTCTATAAACGCTATGTAATCTTCTGGCGTATTAAAGGGTTGTGCACTTTTACCTGAGCCAAAACCAGCAAACGTATTATGTGCCCCACCCATTTGATTAATCGGCATTAAATGACTTGGAAACTGTGCACTTTGTAGTGCTAAAGCCAAATCACGTTCAAGTATTTCATAGCTCAATAAGTCTTGCCCTTGTAGAGCTGACTTATCAATCTTATTTAGCTTGTCTTGATATAAGGCATAAAAATCACGCTTGGCATCGATGTTAGCCTGCGTAATTGGTGCAATAAATTGGTTGTTATATTCACTGCGGCCTAAAAATGTACCACCAATGGGATTAAATGCTAGTGCATCATCAAAATAGTGTGACAATAACTGAGTTAATTTTTCGCTCTCATTCATAACCAGCCCTGTGCTGAGAGGTGTTTGATTATCAACACTGAGATTATTGTCTTTGTTTTGACCACTACATCCACTGAGCGACAACACAATAGCAGTACTTAGCACGGCTAACTTTATTTTTTTCATAATTTATTCCTTGAATGAGAGAGTGGTAGATTATGCAGTTTGAGCACATTGCATAGCAAGCTTTGTATTTGCTTCGACATTTTATTTACTTGTTAGGTGCGCATTGCTAAATTAAACGTACTAAAAAGCGACAAAAACTAAAATAATGAAAAATATAAAAGTAATCACACTTAGCTTAAGTGCGTTTTTATTGTGTAGTCCGATGGCACAAGCAACTACTTATATAACTGCGAAAGCGATGGTAGATGTACAAACAGGTAAGTTAAAAAGCCACCCCCTTTTAAGCATTGACGACGGCGTAATTACCCATGTTGAATATGCCAAACAGCCAAATTTAAAACCAGGCGATGATCACATTCAGCTTGATGAATTAACGCTGCTTCCTGGCTTAATGGATATGCATGTGCATTTAACTAGCGATCCTACCGTACCGCGCAGCGAGCGAATTGGTCAGTCAATCCCACGTCAAGCAATTAAAGCGGCCTATTTTGCTAAAAAAACTCTGCATGCTGGTTTTACTTCAGTTAGAAATGTAGGCGCAGATGGTTACAGTGTGATTGCCGTTAGAGACGGTATAAACGCAGGCGATATTGTTGGACCGCGAATTTGGGCAGCAGGCCCCTCTTTAGGTGTTACTGGTGGCCACTGTGATAATAATCGACTACCACCCGAACTAAAGTATACAGCAACGGGTGTTGCTGATGGCCCTTGGGCTGTTAGAGCAAAAGTACGCGAAAATATAAAATACGGTGCCAATGCTATAAAATTTTGCGCAACAGGCGGTGTTTTTTCTAAAGGCACAAAAGTGGGTATTCAACAATATAGTCAAGATGAAATGAATGCAATTGTTGATGAAGCCCATATGCGAGGTTTAACCGTTGCAGCTCACGCACATGGAACCAGTGGCATAAAGGCCGCTATTGTAGCAGGAGTAGACAGTGTAGAGCACGTTAGTTACGTTGATGATGAAGCCATCGCCCTTGCTAAAAAACATGGTACCTGGTTTTCAATGGATATTTATAATACTGAGTATACCCTGACCTACGGTGAACAAAACGGTGTTGCAGAAGAAAACCTTGCCAAAGAGCGCTTAGTGTCTAAAAGACAACGCGACAGTTTTTCTCGAGCAGTTAAGGCGGGTGTAAACATGGTGTTTGGCACTGATGCAGCTATTTACCCACATGGCGATAATGCTAAACAGTTTTCACGAATGGTAAAATTAGGCATGACTGAGTTACAGGCGATACAGTCTGCAACAATTAACAGTGCCAAATTATTAAAGGTTGAACAATCTCTTGGCCAGATCAAGCCAAACTTTGCCGCCGATATAATCGCAGTGAAAGGAAACCCATTAGATGATATTACTTACTTAGAACACGTTGAGTTTATTATGAAAGGCGGCGAACACATTAAGTAAGCCAAAGTGCTATTTTCATTTAAACGTGGGGCACCCTCACCCCACGTAATAAACTATTCATCCCCTCTGCCCATCAAAAGTAAATATATATAAAACATGCCGTTATAAAAATGTATACAGCCTATTTAATTTTAATAAAAGTTAATTTTTACTTGTAATGAAAATGCAACCCATTATCATTGCGAAAAACTTTAATGGCAACTATGTATGACAACACATAAACTTTCTTTAATTACGCTCGCGTGCGTAACTTCATTCAATGCTTTATCAGCTCAAGAGTCTGAGCTAGAACACATCACTGTTTATCAAAAGCAAAACCATGTTGTGCTAAATTCCGGTTTAGCAACAAAATCTGATATGTCTCTGATGGAAACGCCTGCCCCAATTGTGGTGGTGGATCAAGAATTAATAAATTTACAAGGGGTTGATAACCTTCAAGACTTAGCGCGTAATATCAGCGGTGTTACCCAAGCAGGTAATAACTATGGTATTGGTGATAACTTGGTTATTCGTGGCTTAGGTGCAAATTACACGTATGACGGTATGTACGGCGGTGCAGGTTTAGGCAATACCTTTAACCCAACTCGCTCGCTTACCAATGTTGAGGCCGTTGAAGTTCTTAAAGGCCCAGCCACGGGTTTATATGGTATGGGCAGTGCCGGTGGTGTTATAAACCTTATTGAAAAAAAACCACAGTTTGAAGCTAAGCATTCAGTGCAAGCTGAGGTTGGTCAATGGAACACTTACTCACTTGCAGTTGATAGTACAGATGCAATTACAGATAACCTAGCCTACCGAGTAAACGCTAAAACAGCACGCAGTGATGGCTATCGTGATTTAAAAGACGATCGTGATGAGATATATAGCTCACTAAAATATGTTTTCGACGACAAACAAGACATCATGCTCTCAGCGGCTTATATAAAAGATGCCATTGCTGTTGACTCTATCGGCCACCCTATCCGTATTTTTAATGCAGAGTCGGTTGGTGGCAAAACAGCAAGTCAGGTAACTGGCGATGATCTAGTAAATGACCAAACATTGGCTGGTTTACAGTTAACCCAAGCGCAACGTCAACAACTCGCTGATTCATTAGCCAGTTCAGATGGTTTAACGCCTTATACATTTGGCCACAACGGGATAATTTCTCCAATGGCCAAGGATAATAAAGGTGAAGAACTGCGTTTTAAATTAACGCATAATTATTACCTTACGGATGATTTATTTTTAAACCAACAACTGCAATATCGTAATTACGAATCTAGCTTTGCCCGTCAAACCGGCGCTTACAATTATGTGTATTGGAACCGCAGAGGTGTTATTAATGCAGACCCACGCGCCCCATTAGTAATTGATGATATGCTCTATCCGTTTGCCGCTCGTCGCCAAGAATACCGCCAAGTTGAAGCGGACGAAAAATCATGGCAGTACTTTGCTGATTTACGCTATGACTTTAGCCTAGGTGATATAGAGAATGAGCTATTAGTTAATGCTAATTACGAAGATCGTGACGTGCGCTTCACACAATATTCTATTTGGGATAAAGACTATATTCTCAAAGATAAAAACGGTGATACTACATACCAAGGATCGTTACCTTATATTTTTGACATTCGCACACCAAACTGGGGCGAAGGTCAATTTAGTGATTACGACCCACTTAAAACCAGTAACTACAATAAGAAAGTTCAAGCGTGGGGCGTAGGTCTACAACATGTGGCCTATATTCATGACACATTTACCACCCGTATCGGTTTTGCCTATAACGAAATTACACAAAAATATGAACACTTTGGTGTAGACGCTCGTTATCGTGCAAGCGCTGCAGCTGCAACACCAGAAGCCAGTACCTCCGATAATGGTTTAACCTATAACTTAGGCGCTACTTATAAACCAAGCGATGATATCTCACTGTTTATAAATCACTCAAAAGGCCGTACAGCGTATAGTGTTTTAGGGTCTATATTAGGTAATGAAGCAGACAGAGAAGACGCTGAATCACTCAGCACTGATCTAGGTTTACGTGTAAAAGGGTTTGACGATCAACTACTCGCCTCTATCGTCGTGTTTGATACAGCACGTACTAATTTAGAATACGCAAACCCTGATTATGATGAAGCTACTTCTCCAGCATCAGTACCACAAAGCTATTTTGACGGAGAAGAAAAAACCCAAGGCGTGGAGCTTGATTTAAATGCGTATTTAAATGAACAGTGGAAAGTGAATATCAATGGTGTTTATCAAGATGCCCGCGATAAGAAAAACCCTAACTCAAGCTCATTTGATACTCGTCAAAAAGGCGTGCCTTATGTAACAGCGAGTACCTGGGTGACCTATAGCGCTCAATGGTTTGCACTAACAGAACCATTAAAAATTAGTGCCGGTGTGAAATTTGTTGATGACAGAAGCACTAACTCGTCATCATTTGGTATTCCTGATGGCTATGTACCCAATTATACCGTTTATGATGCCGCACTCAGTTATAACACTGATAAATGGAGCGTACAGCTAAACTTAAATAACTTTTTTAATAAAGTATATTATTCAAAAGCGATGTTTTTGGGCGGTATGCCTGGTGAAGAGCGTAATGCAAAATTGACGTTGAGTTATAAGTTGTAGGCTTATATCATGTTACTAATTATAGCGCACATCGTGTGCGCTATAATTAATTTGCTATTAGATAGTTACTACAATTCGGCCGTTGATGTCACCTTTTAACATGTCGTCAAAAATGTCATTAATATCATCAAGGCGTTTTTCTTCAATAATGGCACGCACCTTACCTTGCGCTGCAAATTCTAAACATTCTTGTAAGTCTTTACGCGTGCCAACAATTGAACCCACGACAGAAACTCCATTTAAAACTGTATCAAATATTGGCAATGGCATCTCCTCTGGCGGCAAGCCTACTAATACACACTTACCACCGCGCCTTACACTTTTATACGCTTGCTCAAAACCTGGCTTTGAAACCGCTGTACATACAACTGCATGCGCGCCCCCTACTTTTTCAAAAATTGTTTCACTTGGCACACACTCTTTAAAATCAAGAGTGATATCTGCACCGAGCTTGGCAGCTAAAGCAAGCTTTTCACTCCCCGTATCAACTGCAATTACGTTAAACCCCATGGCTTTTGCATATTGCACTGCAAGGTGCCCAAGGCCACCCACGCCAACTATAGCAACCCATTGTCCCGGTTTTGCCTCTGATACCTTTAATGCTTTATAAGTTGTCACACCCGCGCAAAATAAGGGAGCAGCTTCTGCAAAGCCTAAACCATCAGGAATTTTAACCACGTAATCACCATGGGCTAAACAATACTCAGCATAACCGCCATCAATTGAATACCCTGTATTGTGTTGTGACAAACAAAGCGTTTCTTTGCCATCTAAACAAAATTCACAATGCCCACACGCACTGTAAAGCCAAGGCACACCGACCCTATCACCCACTTTTAAATGTTGAATATTACTGCCTAATTTTTCAATCACCCCAACGCCTTCATGTCCCGGAACCAAAGGCATTTTTGGTTTAACAGGCCAATCGCCATGGCATGCATGTAAGTCTGTATGGCAAACGCCACATGCTGCAATTTTTACCAGCACATCATTTACACCGACCGTTGGAATAGGTAAATCAGTAATTTCTAAGCGTCCTTTGAATTGAGTATTTATAGCAGCTTTCATATTTAATTCCTTGTGAGAGTTGTCATCGTTATGGGTATATCTTACGCCAATATAAAGGAATGTGATTTAATCTAAATCAAACTTTGGTCGCACAAAAATTAGTCAGCTCATATTATCAATCACGGTAGTACTTGCTATACAGTTTAAGCGTGCTAGCATTAGTTTCATTGTTTATTGAAACTTAAAAAATATGACATTATCAGACAAAAACTACGCATTTGTAATGCACTGTGGCGAAATGGGCAGTCGTTGGGGGTTTAATCGTACAATTGGTCAAATGTGCGGTTTACTTATTATTACTAAAGAACCCATGACGGCCAATGAAATTGCAGATGCCCTAAGCATTTCTCGCGGTAATGTCAGTATGGGTATTAAAGAGCTGCAATCGTGGCGCTTAATTAAAGTGCAGCATATTCCCGGCGATCGTAAAGAGTATTATGCCCCTGCGGGTACAATTTGGGACATGGCCAACCGCGTATTTGAGGAGCGCAAAAAACGCGAGATAGACCCAACACTCAGCCTACTCCGTGACAATATTTTAGAACAAGCTCACAATGATGATGAGCGTTTCGCTCAGCAACAAATGCAAGAAATTCATGACTTGTTAGAAACCGTTACAAAGTGGTCAGCAGAATTACAGCGCCTAAGCCCAGAACAACTCCAAAGATTGATGAAGCTCGGCTCAGGCATTGGAAAAGTACTCGACTTTAAAGATAAGATATTGAAGAAGCCGTAGCAGCGATTTTATATCGCGTTGTGTTTATTAGGTTCTAGGTTCTAGGTTCTAGGTTCTAGGTTCTAGGTTCTAGGTTCTAGGTTCTAGGTTCTAGGTTCTCATAAACTTAACCACAGAATTCACCGAAAAATAATAAAATCAAAAAGATTACTCTGTGCAGCGCGACGCTCCGTTGTGCTCTTAGTGATGAATAAAAAGATATGTTGTGTCAGATATAAAGCGTAGATAAGTACTTTACTTAACATTCTGCTGGCGGAGTTATTTGAACAAATTATAGCCATTGATATTGGCTAATAATTAATTGATTGGTCAAACAATTGTTTGCTCACATATTCTAGGATATGACCGACGCGCGTATATTGTTCCACTTAGCTTTGTTTAAAAGATATTAGAAAACTTAATGATAGTAATATCTTAGTTAATTTGTTAAAAATATATAAAGTATAAATATGAGTGTGGTCTGAGCAGAAATATCCGCCCTTCGCGCACTATAAAATTGTTAGCAGTACGAAATGAACTATCTTTGGAATCTGATATTTAAGCGTAAATTGAAACCAAGTACTGAAAAAGAATTGGTTAAAATTTTGGAACAAGTCCTACTTTTTCTGGATAAATCAGAAGACTCTATATGGTCAGACATGTAAGTTTCAGAAACATTAGAGCTAATAAATAATCAGTTAACTCTGATTAAAAATACAAGCAAAGTTAGCGTAAGCAAACTTTACTACTTGTTTTTACCTACAGCTCCTTTACAAGAAATTGCAATGGGAAATGGCTGGGTTGAAGAGTATCTAAAACTAGCAGAGCAATTTGATAGTCATATGGCAAAGTACTGCTAACAAGTCAATTATGCAAGGGACGTCTAAAGCTTGGCTGGCGATCATTCTTCGCTAATTTTAGCCAAGTTTTTTACGCCCCATATTGAGGCGTTGGTATGACTCCCACTGTCAAATTAAACGCACTGATCCTTGCTTAACTTTTTAAGCCATAATTACTTCAGCTCGAATTAGAGCGAGTTAATACATAGGATGAAACAAGTAATGTCGTCCGTTATCTTGCTGATATGACGACAGGCGTCCTGCCTTTTGTGAATCAGCTACGCTGTTCAAACTTGTTCCTGATAATTTTGTCGTTGATTATCACTATTTCTAGTAACAGAGCAGACCTTACTTAGTTCGTCCCGTGGCGGTCACCAGTGGTACCTGTCTTCAGTCTATGTTCGTGGTTCAATGCAGCGTTCTTTATGAACAAAGAGTAGTGTTGTGCTGGGGCATTTAGATTCAAACAGACGAACACACTTTTGAACGGCCACTTTGGAAAAAAAATTGCGTAATACGAATAGATTGAACGCCTCTATGTTCTTCAATTTAAGCGGTTTTACTTAAATTTTATGTGTATCCAGATCTACATATTGTATATTATATTTATTCATGTTGGCCTCTGCCTTTAGGTATTTACAAACTAGTTACGGCTTTGGCTTTGTATTAGGATAACCGACAAAAAGCGGATGCTAACACCGCGTGAGAATCATTGCGCCTATATGCCCTCAAAATTCAGCAACTTTGGTCAAGATTCTTATTTAAACAGTTCCTAATATAGAGTTGCTTAGGAGATAACAAATTATATGACCAAGTACAGTGATAAATTTACAGGCGTTGTCAATTATATTGATGCGCACCTTGATGAGGACCTTGACGTTGAAAGGCTTTGCCAGCTCGCATATTTATCAAAGTACCATTTTCATAGGCAATTTTCAGCACACTTTGGCATGCCTGTAATATCGCTTGCGAGGTTACTTCGGCTTAAAAAGGCGGCTTTTCAACTAGCCTACAGGGACGAAGCTAAAATTGTTGATATTGCATTGGCAAATGGTTACGAAAGTCATGAAGCTTTTTCTAGGGCTTTTAAAAAACATTTTGATAAAAGTCCGTTTGATTTTAGAAAAAGCCCAGATTGGAATCCTTGGCGCTCAAGATATGAACCTGTTATTAAGCTAAGGAATAAGATTATGAGTGAAAATACTGATTTTAAAGTTATGGTTATTAATTTCCCTGAAACATCAATTGCAGTTATGGAACACCGAGGTGCACCATATCTTTTAGGAGCTACCATAAAAAAATTCATTGAGTGGAGGAAAATAAATCATCTTCCTCCAGCTAAAAGCAAAACTTTTAATTTGGTTTATGACGACCCTGCTGTAACAGGCCCAGAAAATTTCAGATTTGATCTTTGTTGTACTATTGAGCATGCAATAGAGCCAAATGATTATGGGGTCGTAACAAAAGTAATTCCTGCGGGGAAATGTGCAGTAATTAGATATGTTGGTAGCGATGACTCTATTGGGGTGGCAGTAAACTTTCTGTATTCAAAATGGCTTCTAAATTCTGATTTTGAGGTTCGAAACTTTCCTATTTTTTTTGAAAGGATTAGTTTATTCCCAGAAGTACCAGAAAATGAAATGATAACCGACATATATTTACCTATCATTTAAAGTCTGTAACAAACCTATAAATCTGACCTCAATAAATCGCGCTGTTTTAGCGGTTTATTAAGGTCTTTATATTACCCTTTGCTCATTTAGCCCTATTAGGTAACACATGAATTTTATAAATTTAAATTTAGTTCTTTTGTTAATATTTTTTTCACTTCGTTCATATGCTGGTATTGATCTTTCGAAGGTTTACTTGAAAACAGGAGAGTCGAAAACTTATGAACAACTACTTAAAGACAATAAATTACCTGGTATTAGCGTTGCAATAGTCGATAACTATGAAGTTATTTTCACTTTTTCTGGCGGCCTAAAGGATACGGCGAGCAAAAATAAAATTAACATTAATACGTCTTTTAATGCCGCATCTATTTCTAAACCTATAGTAGCGACTTTAGTTGTTATGCTAGCGGAAAAAGGTAAGTTAGACCTAGATGCGCCTGTTAGTAAATACCTTAAAAGGTGGGCGTTGCCAAAGTCTGATTTTACACTTAATCATGTTGTTACTTTACGTCATTTGCTGAGTCATACATCAGGAACAAGCCATAGTGGTTATAGTTCAAACTATAGTGGCGATACAATTCCCTCTACAGTGGAGACGCTCAATAACTATAAAAATGAAGCAATAACAGTGATTTTTGAACCGGGTTCTAGCTGGAAATACAGTGGCGGTGGTTTTCTTATTGCCCAATTAGTGTTAGAAGATGTAACGGGCAAAAGCATGGCAAAGCTTGCAGAGGAAATGCTTTTTACACCATTGGGTATGAAACACAGTACCTTCAATCAGCATGGACATGTTAATTTTCCAATTAATGTTGCCAAAGCGCACAATAACAACAACGAAGTAATTTCTACTGGGATTCCTATTTGCCCGCAAGCGGCCTGTGGTTTGTGGACCAATGCTTCAGATATAGCGCTGTTAACAATCGAAATTCAAAAATCCTTGGCGGGCAAAAGTACTAAAGTAATATCGACAAAGGCTGCTCAAAATCTAATTGCTATTCAGACCACTGAATTGACTGGTGGCTGGAGCTTAGGATGGATGCGCAATGCAGGGATAGGCAACCTGGATTGGTTTTCTCATAGCGGGTATAACCACGGAACTGGCGGACTGATAATGGCTTCAGTAGAAGATGGTCGCGGGATTTTTGTTTTTGGTAATGGTGATTATAGAGCTAGGGTATCAACAATTGAACAAATTGTTGCCTCTGTGACAACCGCTTTGAATTGGAAAAATGAGATAGCTCAAACTAAAGAGCCAATATCAAAAAATTTCGTGGATAACTTACTTGGTGAATACGAAAATTTGATGCCACATCATTTTTCTCCCTTTGCTAAAAAGATAAAAATAGAAAGACAAGGAAGTGAACTAGTTTTACTAAACTCGGAAACTAATAATGCACCTTCACGTATCATATTAACAGGAAATAATAAGTTTAGAGTAGATGAGCTAGTCAACAGCCAATTAGGACTTGTCTTTGATGAACATGGAGTTACATATATAACATTGGAGCAACCTGATACTACTCTTGTCAGTAAGGCTATGCGTAAATTAAAGAAATATAAGGGCAATGAATAATTGACGAATTGGGGATTAATTAACTCTTTTCGACTCAAAATGAAGTAAAGCAGGCATTATTGTCTTCATACATCAAAGTCATTACCTTTAACCTAATAGTACATAGCGTTTTAATTAACAGCTATGTACTTATAAATTAGATGCTTTCTCTAAATCGAAGCGTCTCAAATTTATTTTTTTGCATAATTGACTCAAAGGACTTATGCACAACATCGCATATAAAACACTTGTTTATGATGGACAAGAATGCGGACTGAAAGTGTATTTGTTCGTTGGGTTTCGTTGCACTCTACCCAACCTACGTAGCCAAATTTAACTGTGAACTTAGAACATAAAGCTTACCGCTCCCAGCTTGCTTATATTCTTTACAAACAAAAGCGCGAGATATACTCGCGCTTTGTGCAAAATCCCTAGTACCTGTTACCTAGAACCTAGTCATCTATCTATCAACTAACTAAATCGCTGGATAACCTATGCGATCTGATAAGTAACCAACGCTAGTAGCGAAGTAGTATGAACGGTTCCAATGCATAAGTGATTTGTAGTTATCATAAGCAAGGTACATACGCCCGCCCATGTCATCTGGCATAACGAGGGCAGCTGTCACATCTACATTTGGAAGGTCTGTGCCGTCCATCTTACGCAGCCCAAGTGCTTGCCAATCAGCTAATGAACGTTCTGAATCAGCCCAGTAGTCCAGCCATTGCTTGCGCGTACGCGTGCCGCGTTTTAATACATAATTTTTATCAAAACCATCAGGTAATTTAACTTGGCGCCCCCAGGTTAAATCGTCATTCCAACCTGCTTGCTTTAAGTAGTTTGCGATTGAAGCAAAGGCATCAGCTTGTGTGGTCCAAATGTCTTTGCGACCATCCTTATCATAATCAACTGCGTAAGCATTAAAAGAGGTTGGCATAAATTGCGTTTGTCCCATTGCACCGGCCCACGATCCTTTGAATTTATCTAGCGTGATATGCCCTGCTTTTAAAATATCCAGCGCGGCCCAAAGTTGGTTTTTATACATGGTTTCGCGACGGCCATCGAACGCCAATGTTACCACTGATGAAATAACATTGTGTCCACCTTGAATTTTGCCGAAGTTACTTTCAAGGCCCCAAAGTGCAACAATAAAGCGAGCTTGCACGCCGAACTCATCTGCAACTTGTTCTAAAATTTCTTTATTTTCAGCATACAATTTACGGGCGCGGTCTATTTTCCATTGCGGTACACGTTTAGGTAAATATGTTTCGAGGGTTTCTTTAACTTCTGGCTGGTTTTTATCAGCAGAAATTACTTTTTTCTTAAACTTAGCCGTTGCAAACGCAGCGTCAATAAGCTGTTTGTCATAGCCTTTTTGCGTTGCTTCTTGTTTGAGGTTCGCAACATATGCATCAAATTTTTCTTGTGTATTGGCCAGTGCCGATGTGCTAATGCACGCACTACAAATAATAGCAGCCAATTTTGTTAATACTCTTTTAGTCACTCTCAACTCCATTTTGTTTTTTAAACTCAGCAAGTAAATTATCTTGTGGTGGTGGAATCTGCAAGTAAAACCCATCATCTGTTAACGCTTGCTTAACTGTATTTAGATCTGCAACACCTAAGTGCTCTCGTTTCGCTAAATTTATTAGCATTACGTATACAGGTTTACCAAACATCCCCATTAGAGGTTCAGGTACCTTGCCAAAATCATCTCTTTTTTCGACAAAAAGAAAGGTATCCGCTTTTTTCTTACTTTTATATACCGCAGTGAGCATTATGAGCCTATAAATTCTTGCGTAACAGTGCCGCACACTATACCATGAGAGTCATAATAAGTTAGAAAAAATAGATTAGAAATTTCAACTTAATCCACATAATTTAGGCCATTTTTAGCCTGTATTTGTCTAGTTTTAAATTCTGATCAAATAATACAATTGAGTGTATATGTCGGACCAAATATTTGAGTTAAAGGGAAATCTATTTACGCTATCAGTGTTACACCTGTACAGCACTGATATAAACCTTTTAGCAGAACAACTTTACATAAAAATATCACAAGCCCCACGATTTTTTGAAGGTGCGCCTATTGTTGTTAACTTAATTGAAGTTAAGAATGAGCAAATAGACTTTGCACATCTTAAATCTTTAATTGAGCGGCTCAACTTCAATGCTGTTGGTGTATGTAATGGCTCCGATGAACAACATACACTCGCTAAATCAGCAGGCCTGTCTGTTTTAAATTATTCACAAGACGTTAAGAGTGAACCTGTTAAAAAGGAGCCTAACACGTCAATTGTTGAAAAAGCCGTACATTTACCAGCACAAATAATAAATGGCACGGTTCGCTCAGGCCAACAAGTCTACGCTAAAGACAGAGATCTTATTGTACTTGGTGCAGTTAGCCACGGTGCAGAAGTAATCGCTGACGGCAATGTCCATATATATGGCACATTACGTGGTCGCGCTATTGCTGGCGCGCAAGGTTTAAAAGAAGCGCACATTTTTTGCCAAAAGTTAGAAGCTGAACTTGTTTCAATTGATGGTAATTACTGGATCAGTGATTCATTACAAGGTGAACACTGGGGACAGGCTGTGCAAATACAACAAAAAAACGAATCTTTAGAAATTTCAGCTTTGGTTAAAGGATAAATCTTATGGCAAAAGTAATTGTCGTTACATCTGGTAAAGGTGGTGTAGGTAAAACTACATCAAGTGCTGCAATTGGCACAGGCTTAGCACTTAAAGGCTATAAAACAGTTATTATCGATTTTGATATTGGCTTGCGTAATCTTGATTTAATCATGGGTTGTGAACGCAGAGTCGTTTATGATTTTGTAAATGTAATCAATGGTGAGGCAAATCTTAACCAAGCACTTATCAAAGATAAACGTGTAGAGAAGTTATTTTTACTACCCGCTTCACAAACTCGCGATAAAGATGCGCTAACACGTGATGGTGTTGAGCGTGTGCTTAACGAGCTGAAAAAAGATTTTGACTACATTGTTTGCGATTCACCCGCTGGTATTGAGGCAGGAGCAATGATGGCAATGTATTTTGCTGATGAAGCAATCGTCACAACAAACCCAGAAGTTTCATCGGTTCGAGATTCAGACCGTATTTTAGGAATTCTACACAGCAAATCAAAACGTGCTGAAGAAGGCCTTGAAAATATTAAAGAACATCTCTTACTTACTCGCTATAACCCAGAGCGTGTTGAGAAAGGCGAAATGCTTTCAGTTGAAGATGTAAAAGACATTCTTTCTATTCCATTATTGGGTGTAATACCTGAGTCACAAGCCGTACTGAGCGCGTCAAACTCAGGGCAACCTGTAATTTTAGACTCGGAATCTGACGCAGGCCTTGCATATGCGGATGCGATTGAGCGATTATTAGGTGAAACTGTCGATTTTCGCTTCTTAGATGTAGAGAAAAAAGGGTTATTTAAACGGATATTTGGAGGTTAATGTGTCTTTACTTGACTACTTCCGCTCAGAAAAGAAAAACACCGCATCATTGGCAAAAGAGCGATTGCAGATTATTGTTGCGCACGAGCGCTCACAGCGCGGTACACCAGATTATTTACCACAGTTAAAACAAGACATCCTTGATGTTATTCGCAAGTATGTCAATGTGAATACAGATGCAGTGCAAGTTCAATTCGATCAAAATGAAGATGACTTAGCTGTACTTGAGCTTAACGTCACTTTGCCTGACGAAGAGAAAAAATAGCTTTTTTCAAAATTATCTATTTATTTAAGGGCGCTTCATTGCGCCCTTTTGTTGTTAGTAATCCGAGCTCATTTTTATACCAATCCGCAATACTGCTTAATCATTTTGCGGGGCTAAACGTGTCGCTACCTGCGTTATAAAATTCTCATTTAGAACAAACAAATAGCAATTTTTGCCTAGCTATCAACACGTTTTCCATTCCTCAAAATAGATCACTTAATTAAGCGAATTGGTATTACTACATAAAATCCAACGTTAATAAAACACGTTGGGTATTATTTTTAACTGCTGGAGAGCGATGAACTAAACCTGCACCTTCTGTATCTTGCCAATTCTCTCCTTTCAATAATGCAACATCACCTTGGGTTAATTGTTGTATATGTTCAGATTTATCAAATAAACCCGAGTCTTCATCCTTAAGACCATTATTGCCAGCGCCTAATTTGGAACGATCAACATGCTCATGTGCAAGCCACTCAGTAGCAACGCCTTGATAGGTTGAAACTAATCTACAGGGTATTTTATCAACGTGAAAGCGTGGACACATCGCTTTGTCTAGCATTGTTAAGCGCAAGCCTGCTCGTTTTAAATCAAACAAGCAACAAAAAATATCAACAATTAAAGCAATGTCTTGGCTCAAAATTGATGCTGCTTCAGAGTCACCAAGAATACCAGTGAGCTCATCATATGTATTCTCGGGTGCAACCGCTATTTCTACTGGTTTTAATTGCTTGGAATTTATAAGCTGATCGACTGCCGCACAAAGTGTGTCTGCAAGTTGCCTTTGCCAAATAACAATATTTACATCGGGTTGATAAATATCAGCAAATATACTGGGTTGAGTATCTATAGCCGCACGACGCTCTAAAAGCTCTTCAGCTAATGAAACAGTTACAAGGGAATTCATACACCTTCCTCCCATACTGGAAATGGGTCATTTAACGATGCCCAAAACTCTTTGCCTTTAAGCAAAATATCATCGTTTAATAAGCAAGCATCAAGCGCGCCTTTCATCGCACTTTTATTTAAAGACTGTCCTATAAATACTAACTCTTGGCGCATATCACCAAATGGCTCTTGCCATTTTTCATTAATTTCAGCTAAAGTTTGTTCATCAGTCGGCCATTGAGCTTTAGGCAGTGATTTATAAAACATTCCTGCAAAACCATGATCGGCAATGCCGCCTGCTTGATTCCACTGACCACAAAAATCAGGCCGTGTTGCTAGCCAAAAATAACCTTTTGAACGAAGCAATTTGCCATATTGCTCAGTAGAGTGTAGGAACTGATAAAATTTATCAGGATCAAAAGGTTTATGTGCAACATAATTTAAACTGCTTATTCCGTACTCTTGCGTTTCTGGGATATGCTCACCACGCATTTCTTTAAGCCAACCAGGTGCTTGTTGAGCCTTATCAAAATCAAATAAGCCCGTATTCAAAATTTCTTCTACAGCCACATTACCAGCCGTTATAGGAATAATCTTAGCTTGTGTATTGAGTGTTTTTAAGATTGCGGTGAGCTGAGAGACTTGTTCTGCGCTTACCAAGTCAGTCTTACTGATCAAAATAACATCTGCAAATTCAACTTGATCGACAAGCAAGTCCGTAATGCTGCGCTCATCTTCTGCGCCTAAAGACTCCCCGACATCATGCAGTAATTGTGATTGCTCATAATCATGCAAAAAGTTGACTGCATCAACAACTGTCACCATTGCGTCTAATCTTGCTACATCTGATAAAGAGACATTATTATCATCGGCAAACGTAAACGTTTCAGCAACAGGTAGAGGCTCTGATATACCCGTCGATTCAATGACTAAATAATCAAATTGTCCTTGATTGGCAAGCTTTGTAACTTCTATTAGAAGATCTTCTCGTAAGGTACAACAGATACACCCATTACTCATCTCTACCAGTTTTTCGTTAAGATGATTAAGGGAAACCTCGTTTTTAATAACCGCGGCATCTATGTTGATGTCGCTCATGTCATTTACGATGACAGCCACTTTTAAACTCTCTCGGTTATTTAAAATATGGCTTAATACGGTGGTTTTACCAGCCCCAAGAAAACCAGACAAAACTGTGACGGGCAGTTTATTATTCATTTTATAGCTCTTTAATTAATACGGTATAGTGATGTTATAGTATATCAACTTAATTTACTAGCTAACGTATTAGCTGAGTATTTAGAATACAAAATTTATCTAAGCACCAAAATTTTGTTTCCTAGCTTTTTTAGAACCACTTAATATATGTTGAGCTACAAAATTTTAGTATGATAGGCCATTAATTAGCTAGAATTGACGTTATTCAATTGCTTACTTGATGACATAACAGCCCAAAAATAAAATACACTTTATTTAATTAACCATATACTTAACTAACCCGTAAAGTTTGGGTTTAGGCATTTTGCTTAAGGTAATTTTTCACTAGCACTTAGACTTTATACCTTAAGTAATGAATGGCGATATATAATAAACTGATAATATCAGTCAGGAGAAAGTGGATGAAGTTTCTTATTTTTTTAGGCACTGTGCGCGACAGTACTCCACCAAGACCTGCTCGCTTAGGATTACGGGTTGCAAAATCATGCCTAAGTTATTTACAAAGCACTTATTCAGACCATCAATTTGAATTAGTTGATCCATTAGATTATCCATTAGAGCCTGTATTTAAACCGCAATTTGTCTATGCCAAAGGTAAAGCACCCGAGCTACTCAATACCCTTGCAGAAAAAATAGCCGCAGCTAATGGATATGTTATGGTAAGCCCTGAATATAATCATTCTATGAGCCCTGCCCTTGCTAACTTATTAAATCATTTTGCCAGCTCATCGTTCGCCTATAAGCCGAGCGCAATTGTTACCTATTCTGCAGGTCAGTGGGGCGGAATGCGAGCAGCGATTGGTATGCGTACGTTTTTAGCTGAACTTGGTTGCTTATCGGTCTCTGCAATGATTCATATTCCTAAAGCACAAGATGTGTTTAAAGAGGATGGTTCTAATATAATAGCCGAAGAGGAAAGTGCATGGATGGACTATTACAGCCGCACATTTAACCAGTTAATGTGGTGGGCATCAGCAACAAACCAATACAAAAATGAAGTAAAACCGAATGATATGATAGGCAATTTTAAAAGCTCACCATCTCAACGAAATGCACCTTAACCTATAAATATATATCCAAATACATGCTTATAGGTCACTTGCAGCCTGGTTATTGAGTACTATTCTATTGGGCTAAACCAAGCTATTTGCATCGATTAACTTATCTTCTTGTTTTGATTTAACCGCATAATTAAAGCCGGGTTGAATGCAATATGAGCCATAGTCTCCCGCTTTATTTAATGCTAAAAACCCCACCTGAAATTGCTTATAATTACCTAACTTGCTGGCAATACGCTCAACAGCTGCCTTGCATGCCTCCGTAGGTGACATACCTTGGCGCATCATATCAACCACAAGGTGACACCCTACAGTTTTCATCATCAATTCGCCCATTCCAGTTGCTGTCGCAGCACCAATGTCATTGTCTACATATAAGCCAGCCCCAATAATAGGTGAATCACCTACTCGCCCTGCCATTTTAAAAGCTGCACCACTGGTGGTACACGCTCCTGATAAGTTACCGTGGCTATCTAGTGCTAACATACCTATGGTGTCGTGATTTTCAATATTGATAACAGGTGCGTATTTTGATTCCACCAGCCAATCTTGCCAGACTTTCTTGGCGTTTGCTGTGAGTAAGTTTTCCTCTACAAATCCATGTGTTTTAGCAAATTGCAGTGCGCCTTCACCAACCAACATCACATGCGGTGTTTTGTCCATTACTAGACGAGCAACTGAAATTGGGTGTTTTATATTTTGCAGATAGGCCACTGAGCCACAATTTTGATTTTCATCCATTATATACCCAAGCCACCTCAAGATGCAGAATTCAGCGTTTCACAGGGGCTTAATATCAAGGCGTTACTTTGCAACAATGGCCATCCCTTTTAAGAAGTAACAACGATGAGAGTAAGTCCTGTGAAACGCCCAAGGGGTTGGTTTAAAAGTGATTTATACTGCGTTATTTATTTTAACAATAGAACCACTATTTTTTGCAATCAATGCCTTGCCTAAATCACTTTTAATTCCAACTGAAACTCGCATCTTGAGGTGGCTTGGGTATACTTGCATCAAGGGTGACGTTACCTTCTCTATCTGGATAGCCACCGTACCCAACAGTCATTACATCTGGGTCGGCTTCAGGGATTCTAACACCCGTTTCAACGGCATCTATAGCCTTGCCTTGCTGGGTAAGAACCTGCCAAGCGGCTTGATTTGCGGCTAAGCCATGCTGCCAAGTTGACACGACGATAGGCATATTGCGTATTTTTGTCTTGTTGGTTCTAGCTGTAATCTGAGGCGAGCTTGCCATACTTTTACTCGTTAATGTTGAGGCACCTAAAGCAAGTAAAGTTGTAACTGATTGTTTTAAAAATGTTCGTTTAGTATTCATTGGTTAACCTAGATTGGCATTAATAAAAAAGGCCAGAATAAGCTCTGACCTTTGGTCTGTTAAAACTATTTATCTAGTCCAAGTAACTCAATTTCTGCGATTTGGACGAGTCCATCATTGTTTGCGTTTTTACTGATATTCAAACGATAGCTTAAATAGCCAAAACCATTACTGAAATCAAAATTACGGCGTTGAAAACGGGTATCCCAGCTTTCTCCTACAAAAGCAGCAATTTCTTCCCATGTTTGTCCACCATCATTTGAGCCCAGTAAACTAAAGTTTTCAGGGTCGCGCTCTGGCGCATCATTTGCACTTGTAATAGCTAAACCGCTAACAACTTGTTTTTGAGTAAAATCTACTTGGATCCAAGAAGGGTCGTCAGCAGTCGGTGCACCTTGCCAATCATTGTGATCAAGCCATTTTGTATTAACATCACCATCAAACGCTTTATCAGCACTTTCACCATCGCCAATACTATAGCGAGCACTGTAAATAGCATCAGGTAAGCGACTTAAGTCTGTGTAGGCATAATCAGGGCCAACCGTGGCGATTTCAGCAATTTGTACTAAACCATCATTATTAGCATTTTTGCTTACTGACAAACGATAATAGCTATAAGCTAAGTTATTACTAAATTGGAGGTTTTTTCGTTCATAGCGCTGTTCAAATGTTTCACCAACCCACGAAGCTAAATTAACCCAATCCTCTGCATTATTAGAACCCAAAATACTAAATGATTCTGGGTCACGCTCTGGTGCATCGCCAGCACTGGTTATTGACAATACATTTACCGCTTTTGCCTGGGGTAACTGAACTTGTATCCAAGCAGGGTCTTCATCAGTTGGTGCGCCTTGCCAATCATTGTGGTCAAGCCATTTTGTGTTAACGTCATTATCAAAAGCTTTGGCTGCACTTTCACTGTCGCTAATACTATAGCGTGCACTATACTTCACGCCATCTGCTTTGCTGTGATCTAAACCTGGTTTCACAGGGCCGATTAAGTCTATATTGGCTATTTGCAGCAACCCATCATTATTCTTATTTTTACTGATTTCTAATCGGTAGCTTGTAAATGCTAATTGATTTTGAAATGTAAAGGCTCTTCTTTGCGCTCGTTCATCAAATGATTCACCTACCCAATTTGCAAGTTCAAGCCAAGTTGTTCCGCCATCATTTGAGGCTAATAATGTAAAGTTTTCTGGATCGCGCTCTGGTGCATCATTAGCACTTGTAATCGCTAACGTATCAACTGCAACAGCACTGTCAAAATCCATTTGTATCCACGATGGATCAGCTTCGGTTGGAGCGCCGTTCCAGTCATTATGATCAAGCCATTTAGTAGATGGGTCGTTATCAAATGCCTTATCTTGGTTTTCTGCATCGCCAATGCTGTATCGAGCCGTTGCTACGCCATTCATTTCATTCGTATGGTCAACACTATTAAACACTGGGCCAATCATTTGAATATCTGATAACTGCACTAAGCCGTCATTATTTTTGTTCTTTGTTATATTGATGCGAAAGCTTTTAAATTTTTGAGCATTAGTAAAGCTGAACTCTTGTCGCAAAAGACGTTCATCAAATGATGCACCGACAAAGCTGGCAAGGTTTGACCATGTTTCTCCAGCATCATTCGATCCTAAGATTGTGAAGTTTTCTGGGTCTCGCTCAGGAGCATCATTAGCACTTGTAATAAATAGACTGTTCACTGCATGAGGATTTGTAAAATCAACCTGTATCCAAGAAGGATCCTCCTCAGTAGGTGCGCCTAACCAATCATTGTGGTCTAACCATTTAGTATCAATATTTGAATCAAATGCTTTTGCTGCATCCTCGGCATCACTTATTGCATTTCTTGCTGTGTAAACAGCACCCGCTAAATTTGCTTGTGTTGTTACCTCTTGTAATGGACCCGTTGATACGGGTTCATCAAATAATGACAGTGATACATCTACAATTAGATCAGCCGTTAATCCAAGTTGCTCTGTTAACGGATGAATACTGATAGCATCAAAGGTTGATTGACGAAGCGTCTCTAAAGCAACGTTATCCTCTGCGAGTGCCAACTGAATATTCTGCTGGGCAGAATCTAAAACTGTTTTTAATGTTTGAGTGTCACTGTATTGAGCAAATGATGCATTAAGTAAAGACAATTTAATGGTTGTTTCATCAGCATATTTAATTGAACAGACCTGCTCACCAGCATCATTTTCTTCGCAGTTTTCACCCTCAATAAAGTTTTCAAGTTTATCCGCGCCAATTACCGGTGTTGTAAATACATTACTGTTACTTGTGTTCCAACCCAACAACCTTAATAACAGATCAGACACCTGACTTTGTGCTAATACCATCAATTCTGGTGTGGATACATTCTTACCTTCATTAATCTGTTGTTCTAATAATTGTGTTGCAAGTGTGGTAAGTGCATTAGCTTGGAGTGTTGTATCCTCTACGCCATTGTTTGTATTACCATAATCAACAGATAATTGACCTAAAGTAGTAAAGGTGTTTCCTGCAATTGCTCCTTCTGCTGTTAACTGTGCAAAGTCTGTCTCACCACACTGCAAAGCGTCGCACAACATAGTTGAGCTTTCACTCGTTACAACATTTAGCTTAACTGTGGTGTTAATTCCAAAGCCTGGGGCTGATGCCAATTCGACAAAAAACTTTCCTTCATTGTCTGTAAATTGAGTGCCACTAATTGTTAGCTCAGTACCATTTAATGCGCTTACTGATATATCTGCGTTTGCAATTGAACCTTTTACTACTGAACCTGCAATTTCTGCATATGTCATATCTGGTGTAACAGGAACATCCTCTTTTTGAGGATCGTTACTCCCTCCTCCACAGCCACTTAATAATCCAGCAGTGAGAATAGGAGTCCCTACAAGTTTAAAAAATTTTAGTTTATTCATAATAGTGCCTTAAAAATTCAGGTATCGTTTACACACTAACTTGCCTTAGTCGTTATTTTTTATGGCGTAGCCAGTTGATTTGATTAGTGTATTAACATGTACTTATTGATATGGTTTTAAAAACGATAAGTCATGCCGGCATAGTATCTACGTCCAGTGTAACTACTACTACGCAGGCGATTTTTACTATCGTCACCATAATAAGTACGCGCTTCTTCCTTGGTTAAATTGATTACAGATACAGACAGAATTAGATTTTCTATAATGTTATAAGACGCGTTCAAATCAACTTGTTGATAGGGTTGTTGTGAAACTGTTAAGCCATCTGCAAGGCCTAATGCCATTTTTCCTCGACGGTTATAAGAAGCTCTAACGCTGTAGTCTTGATTTTCAAAGTATGCAGAAAAGTTAAATTGATCATCTGCGCTACCAACAAGTGCAGACTCACCAACTTTCTCGCCATCCACACTAACATCAGCCTGATTTGTATCATTTAAGGTGTAGTTAGCATTGATCCCAAAACCATTTTCAAAAGAATGCTGTGCAAAGATTTCAATGCCGCGCGATGTTGCGTTAGTACCATTTGCTGTTGTTGTAAATGGAGTAACGGTAATATCACCTGCAGGTACTATTTCTTCATTTGTGAATGGGTTTGTAAAACCTTCAAATGGGCGCTCTGAGGTTATAATTAATGGCACAATAAAGTTATCGACATCTTTATTAAATAAAGCAACACCAACGGCAGAGCCAACACCATAGTAATATTCAGCCGACAAATCTAATTGTACTGATTCAAATGGTTCAAGGGCTTTATTGCCGCCCGAGCCACTCCACCCTTGATCAACTGGGTTACCTCTAAACTCAAGGCGATCATCAGCCCATTCTTGGGATATAAAAGTAAGTTGTTCTGGCGCACCTAAATCATTAAATGGCGCTCGTGACATGGTTTTAGCAGCAGCGGCTCTAACCACAAGTGAATCATTTGCTTCCCAGACTAGATTTAAACTAGGCAGAAAACGTTCATCTTTTACTCTGCGCGTGGTCATTGTTTCCACATCAACTAAACGCTCATCGCCTAAGATGTCTTCGCCAGTTACGTCGTTAATATCATCTAAAAAATAATTAATCTTGTCTGACGACATAATTTGGGTTTGTGTTTCAACATAACGTACACCGACATTGCCGCGGAAATCACCAAACGAAAAGTCAGCTTGTAAATAAGCCGCTGTGATTTCTTCTTCAATATCAAACACAAAATCTGGCTCTCGTCTGGTATATTTAGCGTATTCACTGGTAACTATACTGCGGTACTTTTGCCAGTTGATGCTTGGCATAGTATTAACTTCAAAACCACCCGCTATGTTTTGTTCTGACTCTGCATTAAGCACGTCTTGAAGGCTTGGCATTCCACCGATCCATTGATAGGCTACTTCGTCAATCTCACCTTGGCTGAATGGGTCTAAATCTCCACTCGCGATGCGGTTAGCGCCCTCTTGTGTTATAAAAAATGTATTGTTGGTTTCACGGTGTAAGCTTGCTTTTCGATGTTTAACACCCACACGAATTGTATCTACGATGCCATAAGCTATGTGGTAATCTAAATCCAATTGACCATAATCTTCAACCAAGTCACTGACAATAAAGCTTGAGCCAGTTGAACCAGGATCGGGGTCGCCTGCAACGCCCGATTGTAAGTTTGCTAATAGTGCAGGATCTGCATAAAGTGATACGCGATCACCTAAACGCCAACCTGCAAATGATGCGGCATTTTCATTAACGCCTGAATCACTTCGGCTTGCTGGTTGACCACTTTTATAAGCCGCATTAAATGACTCAGAAGGCCCACCACTTGCTTCTGTTCGACCAAATTTACCGCTTAAGTCAAAGAGGTCGCCTGCATATTCAAATGAAAAGTCATAAGTATCAGATGTGTCTTTTTCTTTTGTATAGCTACCTATAATCCAAGGAAACTCTAAATTACCCTCACTGCCACCTGCCCCGCTGGTAAAATCCATTCCGGTGACAATTGTTCCAGTTTCATCGAGTAAAACGCCTGTTAAGTAATCAGGATTGTATTTCCATTCTGGGATCATTAATTGAGATGTCGTGCGATCTTGCCCCAGTTCGAAGTGAAAATGATTAAAGGTAAGTTCTAAATTATCTGATGGGCGCCATTGAAAAGTCGCTTGAATTCCAACTCGTTCACGGGCCTCTTGCGTAATTCCAACACCAGCAACTTGAGGTGCCCAAACACCATCGTATGTGTTGCCGTATGCATCTTCTAATGCATCAAAACGTCTAGTACTATCTGTTATTTCGTTGCCATTAGTATCTGTTGCAGGTAAATCACTGCTCGTTGCCCAGCGCCATCCCCCGCCGCCTGACATATTGCCTGTAAGCGATCTGTTTGTACGCTCTTGATTTGTATATCCAAGTAAAAAACCCAAATTTTCATCTTCATTCTTCCAAGAGTAAACACCACTAAAGTTGGGTTCATATTCTTTTGTAACATCAGCGTAAGTATACTCAACATTCAATACACCAGAGTTAGCTTCCATGTCTAAAGGTGTTCGGCTATTTAGAATGACAGTACCACCAACTCCCCCTTCATCTAAGCGAGCTTCAGATGATTTAAACACTTCAACAGACTTAACCATGGTTGATGGCAATAAAGAATAACTAAAGGAACGTGATGGAGAGCCCGGAGACGACGCTATGAAATTACCATTTAACTGGGTAAGGGTTAAATCAGATGAAAGCCCTCTAATACTCACATTTTCCCCTTCGCCACCACTTCTAGAGATCACAACACCGGGTACACGCTGTAAGGAGTCTGCTACATTTTTATCAGGAAATTTACCAATATCCTCAGCCGTTATAGCATCAACAATTGAATTTGAAAGACGTTTAATAGCTAGATTCTCTGCCATTGAAGAACGAATACCTCGCACCTCTATAACTTCTATGTCATCTTCTTGTTCGTTTTTTTCATTTTGCGCCAATGCATTACTCGAGCTTGCAATTATCGCCAACATCAATGCTGACTTTCGAAACAGCCAAGCAAAGTTTGGCGAGCCTAAACTATTATTATTGTTCATGTTTATCTCCATTCACTGTGTGTATTCTTGTGTTGTGTAAGCCTTAATGAGGTCAAACAATGAGTTAAACCTAAAAACCAATAAATAATTTCAAGGTTAAATTGTTGTTAAATCACAATTCCAGAATAGGGTTTTACAATTAAAAGCGATAATAGAAATTCGGTTAACAATGCTACAAAATCGGCGTTTAGTATATTTTATTATCTATTTTAATTTGAATTGGTTTATAGTCTTAAACCGTAAAAACTAAGTTTACTTATTAGTGCAGCAACGTTAACACTCAGTATAAACACCTATAACCTATTAATTAAAAAGAAATTTATAGTTTATTTCTCATGTTTTACTTAGTGGTAAATAATATATGGCTGCTAAATAATTTATTTTAGGAAAAATAGTGACAGGTAAAAATTTAGAAATTTGTATAAATTCCGACAACCTCATAAGCCTACCTATTAATTTAAATAGTGCATTTATTGCAGGAGCAAATAGAGTTGAGTTGTGCAGTGCAATGCATCTTGATGGGCTAACACCAGAAATTACTGCGATCAAAATGTGTGCACAAAAAATACCTGCACACGGTGAGCTTCTTGTAATGATAAGACCTGTAGCAAATAAGTTTACTGTTAATAAAACACTATTAAATACGATGATCTCTCAAATAATGACTGCAGCAGATTTAGGTGCAACGGGTGTAGTGTTTGGCGCAATATGTGGGTTAGAAGTAGACATAAATGCAACTCAACAACTTGTATCATGTGCACAAAAGCACGGTTTAAAAACAACATTTCATCGCGCGTTTGATTGTGTAAGTAATAAACAACAAGCAATAAAGCAACTCGTTGATTTGGGTATTGACCGAGTCCTAACCAACGGCAATCACTGGAATGAAAATCAGCCTATATTGCATAATATATATCAATTAGAACAGCTTATTGAGAAGGCACAAAATAAAATAGAAGTCGTTATAGGTGGTGGTGTATCCAGCCAAAACGCAGCTAAACTATGGCAACTCGCGGATGGCAATTTAGTGTCACTTCATACACACTCGGGCGTACTGAACAGCAAGGGCTTTATCAATCCATTATTGATAAGTAAAATTTTAGCTAATTCTCAAAAGCAGGCATTGAATGATTGATAAAAAACCACAGTTTTTTTTAGGTATTGATGGCGGCGGAACAAAATGCCGTGTCAGGCTTGAAAACGCAGAAGGCGATTTACTCGCTCAAGCACAAAGTAGTGCTGCAAATATTGCAACGTCAGTACAAATAGCACAAAAATCTATTGTTGATGCAACAATGCAGGCACTGAAAGAGGCAAATTTACCCGCCTTTGTCTTGCCTTCTATCAATGCTTATGCGGGACTTGCAGGGGCAAACATTGAAAGCGCAAAAATTGCTATGTCTAAATGGTTGCATCCTTTTGCACAATTTAATTTTTCTACAGATTTACATATAGCCTGTCATGGAGCGCACGCAAGTAACAACGGCGCTATCATCATTCTTGGTACAGGTTTTTGTGCTGGTGTTATTAATAATAACCAAGTAACAGAACTAGGTGGCCATGGACTACTTTTAAGTGATGGTGCTAGCGGTAGCTGGATTGGTCTTGCTCTTTTTCGTCATACTTTAGAAGTGCTAGATGGCCTTTATTCAAGTACGCCATTAGTTGAGGAGTTTTTAGCTCAGACCAAGTTTGCCACTGCGCACCAGCTAACTCAACATGCAATGAACGAAAAACCAGCTTATTTCGCACGTTTCGCACCACTGGTATTTGCTATGCATGAAGACCCTATTGCTAAGTCTATTATTCAAAAAGCAGTAGACTACACCACCCGTTACATCGAACATTTAGTACAGCTTGGATTTACAGATATATCCCTAGTCGGTGGCGTCGCAGATAAAATAAGCGCTTACTTATCCACAAATATACAAGGATACCTTTGTGATGCGAAGTATTCACCGGAGCAAGGGGCTATTCAACTGGCTAGAAATTATACTAACGGTTAATGTTTTCACGCATCTGTGAAGGTACTTCACCAAATAAACGTCTAAATTGTTTACTAAAATAGCTGGGTTCTGCAAAGCCACATTGGTAAGCTATTTGCGAAATAGGTAAGCGTGTTTCAACTAACAATTTGCGTGCATTTTCTAAACGTATTTCGTTAATAAGTTGGTTCGGCGTTTTAGCTAAATGTTTTTTGAAGCGCCTTTCTAATGCACTCACAGATAAATGTGCAAGTTCCGCTAAGTGCTCTATGTTGATAGGGCGTGAATAATGTTCGCGAATATAATCTACTGGCCCTTCTATTGCTCTTACATGGGACAAGGCTTTAGAGGTTTTTTGAAGGTGGCGTGTAATACCATAAGTACCGACAATTTCTTTATCCAAATAAATTGCTTTTTTAGATGTAGAAAACCAGGCTAGTTCTCCATTTGATGTATGATTTAATTCAAGCCTGTCGGTGACAGTTCCCCCTAGCATTACTCGCTTGTCATCATTTACGTATTGGAACGCAAGATGCTTTGGTGAAAAATCGTAATCAGTTTTTAACGCTATTTGCTCAAACGTTTTATAACCCTGATGTTCAATAAAGTGTTGATTAGCAAAAAGAACCCGACTTTCAGTATCTTTTACCCAAAACAAAATATCAGGCAACAAATCAAATGCTGATATTAGTTGATTGACCCCTGCTCTATCAATAATTTGTTGAATATCCAATACACTTAACCTCGATAATTAACTTGAAACTAAATATATAAAACGCCGATTTTGTTGCATTGTCAACCGAATTTTTATTACCCCTGACGATGACCATTCACTATTATTAATAACATGATATTAACTAAATTCAATAGATTGCTATTGAGGTGGTATTTTAGATGAATAATCCAAAAATCAGAATGGGAATGGTGGGTGGCGCTGAAGGTGCATTTATTGGTGCAATTCATCGTATTGCAGCTAGACTCGATGGGTTAATTGATCTTGTAGCGGGTTCTTTTAGCTCTAATCCAGCTCTCACAGAAAAAACAGCAGCCATACTTGGTATTGACTCCTGTAGGAGTTATGACACTTACCAGCAGATGTTTATTGAAGAAGCAAAGTTACCTGTTGATCAGCGCATAGATTTTGTAGTTATTGTTACCCCTAACCACCTTCATTTCCCAATCGCTAAATTAGCCATTGAGAGCGGTTTTCACGTTTTATCAGATAAACCTGCCACATTAAACCTACAAGAAGCACTGAGCTTAAAACTAAGTTTAGATAACAGTGATTGTTTATACGGCTTAACCCATACCTATACCGGTTACCCAATGATTAAAGAAGCGAAATATCGCATCTCCCAAGGCGAGATAGGCACTATTCGTAAAGTCATTGTTGAATACTCTCAAGGTTGGCTTTGTGATACAGAAGACGAACAAGTAAAGCAAGCCCAATGGCGCTTAGACCCAAAGAAAGCTGGAATAAGCTGTTGTATCGCTGATATTGGCGTACATGCAGCTAATTTAACAGAGTATGTTAGCGGCCTTGAGATTAGCTCACTTTGTGCTGATCTGAATCACGTTGTGCCGGGCAGAACACTCGATGATGATGGTACAGTTTTGTTGCGTTTTAATAATGATAGTAAAGGTGTGCTTCTTGCGAGCCAAGTCGCTCTTGGCGAAGAGAATAATTTATCTCTTCGCATTTACGGTGATAAAGCAAGTTTAGAGTGGAATCAAATGGAGCCAAATAGTTTATGGCTCAAAAGTCATAACGCGCCAACAACATTATTACGTGCGGGCGTTGGGCTAATAAGTGAAGCAGCACAAAACTCGCTTCGAGCACCCGCAGGCCACCCAGAAGGTTACCTCGAAGCTTTTGCCAATATATACGTCAACTTTGCAAATCAAATAAACGCGAAAAAAGCAGGGAAAACAGCAACAAATGAAGAGTTCGATGTACCCGGTATAAAAGATGCGATTAGAGGCATGGCATTTATTGAAAATGCAGTAGCCGCCTCTAAAGAAGAGACTAAATGGCACTCATTTAAAATTGGATAGAGAGAGTATGAAAAAAATAAAAGGCCCAGCAATATTTTTAGCGCAATTTATCAGCGATGAAGCACCATTTAATAATTTTAAAGATATTTGCCAATGGGCGGCAGAGCTCGGTTATAAAGCAATTCAACTTCCAACATCAAATACTGAGATATTCGATTTAGAAAAAGCGGCTCAAAGCCAAGAATACTGCGATGAAGTGACTAGCATTGCTAAACAAGCAGGGCTTACAATCAGCGAGTTATCAACGCATTTACAAGGGCAGTTAGTTGCTGTGCACCCTGCTTATGATGAAATGTTTGATAATTTTGCCCCAGAAGCGTTACGTGGTGACCCAACACAAAGAACTGAATGGGCAATTAAACAATTAATGTTTGCTGCCAAAGCAAGTAAAAATTTAGGACTTAAAACCCATGTCACATTTTCGGGTGCGCTACTTTGGCATACCTTCTACCCTTGGCCGCAACGACCACAAGGCTTAGTTGAAGAAGGCTTTAACGAGCTTGCTAAACGCTGGCTACCGATACTAGATTACTTTGACGAAATGGGAATAGATGTTTGCTATGAATTACACCCAGGCGAAGACTTGCATGATGGTATTACATTTGAGCGCTTTTTAGCTGCAACAGGTAATCATCCAAGGGTAAATATTCTATACGATCCAAGTCATCTAGTATTGCAGCAACTTGATTATCTTACATTTATTGATATTTACCACGAGCGAATAAAAGCTTTTCACGTGAAGGATGCAGAGTTTAATCAAAGCGGCCGCAGTGGTGTTTATGGTGGCTATCAAGATTGGCAAGATCGACCGGGCAGATTTCGCTCGCTCGGTGATGGTCAAATAGATTTTAAATCAATATTCAGTAAATTAACCCAATATGGATTTGAAGGCTGGGCTGTTTTGGAATGGGAATGTTGCATTAAAGATTCTGAACAAGGGGCCAAAGAAGGCGCACCGTTTATTGAACAGCACATAATTACTCCTGTCAGCAAAGCGTTTGATGATTTTAGTGCAATGAATACCAATCCCCAACGTAATAAGCGGATATTGGGTATTAACTAGATAGGACTACACAATGAATAACAATAATAATCACAGCCTCATTTTTCGACTATGTTGTATCGCGTTAATAGTCACCTCTATGACATTCGCGATTCGTGCCGGTATTTTAGGTCAACTTGGTGAACAGTTTGGCTTAACGAGCACCCAACTTGGTTGGGTCAATGCAATGGCCTTTTTAGGGTTTCCGATAGCGACTATGCTTGGCGGTATTATCTATAACGCCATTGGCGCTAAAAAATTAGTCGCACTGGCGTTTGCTTGTCATTTATTTGGCCTGTTACTAACAATCTCAGCAGATGGTTTTTGGGCATTACTTATCTCAACATTTTTAATCGGTTTTGCTAATGGCTCTGTCGAAGCAGGTTGCAATCCGCTCATTGCGCAAATGTATCCTAATAATAAAACAACAATGCTGAACCGATTCCATGTTTGGTTTCCCGGCGGTATTGTTATAGGCGCATTAGCTTCAAGCGCAATGACATCATCTGGCTTCAACTGGCAATGGCAAGTGGCTTTAATTTTAATACCCACTGCAATTTATGGTGCAATGATGCTTACAGCACAATTTCCTAAATTTGATGCCCAGAAAAACTCCACCAGCAGCAACGTGAAAAACCTGCTTTCACCTTTGTATATATTCTTAATCATTTGTATGACGCTAACTGCAGTGACGGAGTTTGGCACTCAACAATGGATTGAACAAATTTTAGGTTCTTCTGGTGCCTCTCCTATGGTTATTTTAGCGCTGATTACAGGTCTTATGGCGCTGGGCCGTTACTTTGCAGGTCCAATTGTTCATCGTTTTAGTCCATCTGGTGTGTTACTAGGCTCGGCAGTATTTTCAACCATCGGCATATTTTTAATGAGCCAAGCTCAAGGGAGCGCAATTTACTTTGCCGCAGCGCTATTCGCCATTGGTGTAACGTATTTCTGGCCGACCATGATTGGCTGTGTTGCCGAATATACACCTAAAACCGGCGCATTAGGTATGTCGTTAATTGGTGGTGCAGGCATGTTTGCAATGAGCCTATGGAATCCAGTGATAGGTTATTGGATTGATGATGCCAAACAACAAGCGCAAGCGAGCAATATCTCAATTGAACAAATTGAAATCGTTGCTGGACAAGCTGTTTTACAGAACCTATTAATCTTTCCAATTATATTGATTGTTGTATTTTTTGGTTTTCACTTATTTATAACAAAACAAAAAAATGTAGAGAAATGCGTTTAATAGCAATAAGTAGCACACAAAATAAAGGGGTAATATATGCTTAAATCAATTTCGATTATGTCACTTGCACTGCTCTTCAGTAGCAGTGTAATTGCACAGACTCAAGATAATGCATTAACAAAAGAAGAACGCGCCACAGGCTGGCATTTACTTTTTAACGGCAAAGATATGTCTCATTGGCGTAACTTTAAAAGTGATAAACTTAGCTCTAAATGGAAGATAGACGATAATGCAATGTTACTTACTAAAGGTGGCGGTGACATTTTAACAAAAAAAATCTATAAGAATTTTGACCTAAAACTCGATTGGAAAATTAGTGAAGTTGGCAATAGTGGTATTTTTGTCCTTGCTGATGAACTAGGAAGTTATATTTACTCTCACGCCCCAGAAATTCAAATAATTGATAATGAACGTCATGCGGATACCGAAATAGACTCGCATTTAGCGGGTTCAATTTACGATCTACTCTCAGCACCGACTGCTGCACATAAACCAGCGATGCAATGGAATACAGTACGTATAAAAATGCTCAATAACCACTTACAAGTTTGGCAGAACGGCGTGAGTACCGTCAGTATGGTGATAGGCAGTAGCCCTTGGAACACATTAGTAAACAACAGTAAATTTGCTACATGGTCTAACTTTGCAACCTCAAAACAAGGCCATATTGGCTTGCAAGATCATGGTGACAAAGTCTGGTTCAAAAATATAAAAATTAAGGAGCTATAACGATGACAAAATTCAACCATAAAGTGCTCGTTGTTGGCTCTGGTGCCGGCGGTGCAATGGCCGCATATACCTTAACAAAACTTGGTCACAAAGTTTTGTTACTGGAAGCCGGTCGTGATTACGACCCAAAAACAGAAAGCCCGATGTTTCGCCGAAACAGTGAGGCTCCGTTAATGGGCGCTGGTAATAAAGATAAAAACTTTGGCTTTTATGATGCAACCGTTGATGGTGGCTGGCAAGTACCTGATGAACCTTATACAAATGCCAAAGGCACTGACTTTTATTGGTGGCGTGCACGCATGCTTGGTGGCCGTACAAACCATTGGGGACGTTATTCGCTACGTTTTAGTGAACACGACTTTAAAGGAAAAAGCCAAGACGGAAACGGTGCAGACTGGCCGTTTAGCTACGAAGATATAGCACCATGGTATGACAAAACTGAAGAGTTAGTGGGCATTTGTGGTACAAACACAGGTCTTGATGATATGCCACCATCGGCACCAGGTGTATTGCAGCCACCACCAACACCCAGAATTCCTGAGTTATTAATTGCAGCATCAGCGAAAAAGCTTGGGATCCCTGCAGTCCCCATGCATAGAGCAGTATTAACGCGCCCTAAAGATGACCGCTTGGCGTGTTTTTATGCAACACCTTGTGGTTCTGGTTGTTCTATTGGTGCTGCATTTCAAACAACTACGTCTCTTCTACCAATGGCCAAAGCAACTGGTAACTTAGAAATTATAACTGATGCTATGGTTAAGTCTGTTGCAGTGAATGATGATGGTAAAGTGACTGGTGTAACTTATGTTGATAAAAAGTCAGTCACTGAACAATCACTAAATGCTGATATTGTTATACTTGCTGCAAGTGCCTGCGAATCAGCGCGTATTCTACTGAACTCAAAACACAAAAAGCACCCTAAAGGCCTTGCTAACTCGAGTGGTCAAATCGGTAAAAACTTGATGGACTCGACGGGTGCATGGTTAGGTGCTCAAATCCCAGCTTTAAAAGGTCGACCTCGTTATAATGAAGATGGACATACAGGTAACCACTTATTTATTCCTTGGTGGGGCCATAAAGCCCAGTCAAAAGGTGAACTTGATTTCCCTCGAGGCTATCACTTTGAAATAAGCAGTGGTTTCAACCAGCCAGGTTCAGGTGTTTCAGGTGATAAACGGGGTCTTGGTGTAGAACTTAAACAGCAAGTACGTGATGCTTATGGTTCATATGTAGGTCTAGCACTGCGCGGTGAAATGCTACCAAACGATGACTCTTACATGGAAATTGATGAAACTAAAAAAGATAAATGGGGTATTCCAGTTTCTAAATTTCATTTTAAATGGTCTGATAGAGAGCTCAAACAGATTGAGCACGGTTTAAAAACAGCAAAGCAAATCCTCGAAAACATGGGTGCTAAAGTTGGTAAATTACCCCCTGCTGAAAAAGCAATTTCAAAAGGAGGTGAAATAATTCACGAAGTTGGTACAACCCGTATGGGCAGCTCACCTAAAGAGTCGGTCACTAATCAATGGGGACAAACTTGGGATTGTGACAACTTATTTGTAATGGATGCAGGTACTTTTGCTTCTAACCCACACAAAAACTGTACGCTAACAATTATGACTTTGGCCATGCGCAACTCAACTTGGATCTCCAAACAAATAGAACAAGGAGTACTTTGATATGCATAATGATGATCGTGTTGACTCTTACAAATATATTTCCGGAATGACACGCCGAGAATCACTTAAATGGCTTGGATTATTAGCTGCGGGCTCAGCAGTGTCGCTCTCAGCTGGTTGCAGTAAAGCACTTGAAGAAAGTATCAGTACAAAAGGTCATTGGCCTACTATAGATATAAAGCCTATCACTGCGAAAGGCTATGGCACTGATCCTAATTTAGTTATACCACCTGAATCACCTTGGCCGCTCACATTATCGCAAGAACAACTGTCGCTAGTAGCAGTTTTATCAGATTATATTGTACCTAGGGAAGGTGATAACCCAAGTGCAACCGAGGTAAATGTTCCCAGTGTTATCGATGAGTGGGTCAGCTCACCCTATAACGGCCAACAAAAAGATCGCGTCACTATTCTACATGGCCTCGCTTGGATTGATGATGAATCCGTTATGCGATTTAAAACCAAATTTGTTGCGCTAAACCGTGAAAAGCAAACAGCAATATTGAATGATATTGCGTATTTCGATGACACTACGCCAGAGCAGTTTCAGCAAATTGGCAATGCATTTTTACGTTTAAAGAATCTCGTTCTTGGTGCCTATTTTTGCTCACCACAAGGATGTAAAGACATTGGTTACTTAGGTAATGTGCCTATAGCTGGTGATTACCCTGGCCCTACAGATGAAGCAAAGCAGCATCTTGATAGCGTGTTGAGTGAACTTGGTTTAAGCCAATATGCTTACACTGACTAATCAGTAATCTAAGTCCCATTTTTCTAAGCCCAGCCCAAGCAGGGATTTATTCCCTGCTTATATTTAGGTGTAATCTTATGTTCAAATCCTCTCATTTCTTCTTAATTAATTCTGTTGTGAGCATTTTAATCATGCTTACGCTGCTCCCTTTCACAAGTAACGCAAGTACGTTCGAGCCACCTAAGGTAAGCGTGCAATTATGGTCCGTTAAAGATGATTTAAAGGCTGATTTTAATGCAACCATCACAGCACTTGCTGATATGGGTTTTGAAGGACTTGAGTTTGCAGGTGATTTTGGTCCCTATGCAGATGATCCAAGAGCATTAAGAAACAAACTAAATGATTTAAACTTAGTTGCCAGTAGTGCACATATTGGCTTTGATAAGCTTTCTGACACTCACTTAATGGGTACTTTATTATTTTATAAGACACTCGGCGTGACTAATTTGTTCGTGCCGTGGGATGAGCGAGCATGGGACCCCAAAGGTATAGTGCCATTGGCAGAACAACTAAAAGAACTTAATGAAGTTGCACAAAAATATGATATGCATATTGGTTTTCACAATCACAACAAAGAGTTTGAACAATTTAATAATGAAACTTATTGGGATGCCTTAGCCAGCAATACTCCAAATAACTTGCCACTGCAACTTGATATAGGTTGGCTACATTATGCAGGTAAAGATCCTATACATTTTATACAGAAATACGCTGGTAGGACTTACGCAGCGCATTTAAAAGTACGCACCCGCAAAGAAGACGGCTTAAACCCTATATTTGGTGAAAACAACTATCCATGGAAAAAAATAATCAATTCTCTTATTACCGATGGAGGCACAAAATGGTTGGTAATAGAACAAGAGGAGTTTCCAGTGGGTATGACTCCATTACAAAGCGTTGCTAAATCAAAAGCAAACTTAGATAAAGTTTTAAAAGCCATGCAAAACTAAACTATTGGAACTCGTTTAATGTAAAACGAGTTCCTCAGTCTATTTAGACATCCCATTCCTTGATGGCATCTTTAAGATACTCATAACGCCAAGAATTGAGTAAATCAGGCTTTAAATGGGTTTTACGTTGTTCGGGTGTGAGCTTCCAGTTCCAACTGATAAGCTGGTTTATTTGCTTTTTAGATGCCATTACATCCTCAGGAATGCCCTGCTCTTTTGCAACTTTAGTAATTGTTTGTTTAATATCTTTTGCTGCTTTTTTATATGTAGGAAAGTCGATTAATCGCTTTAATTGCTCAGGGTAATCAGACACAGGTACTACTTTTGCCTTTTCTATACACTTTAAAATTTCTACCCCAGAGCGATTCACTTCAATATTCTCAACTTCTGGAATATTGCGAAGGCCGTTGAGACTAGTGGGTTTGCGTTTAGCAATCTCAACAAGGTTATGCTCTTTAAGCACAAAGTTTAGTGCAAGGTTTTTGCGTATTGCTTTGTTCTTTCGCCAAGCAGCAAGCTCTTTTAAAACAACAAGTTCAGAAGGCTTTAACTGCCATGCATTTTTAATATCTTTATATAATAACTCATCTGGAGTTTGATAAGCACGCTTTTGAGCAACCAAATTACTTTCATTTATCACTAACTCAAAATAGTTTGCAGCATTGATCTGCCCAATGATGATGTCAAAACACGGTAATAAATGAAACACATCAGCGGCTGCATAATCAAGCTGACTATTTGTTAGCGGGCGTTGCAACCAGTTAGTTCTTGATTCACTTTTATCAATTTCAATATTAAGTAATGACTTAACCATATGGGCAAACCCCATACAATTTCCATGACCTAGTAATTGCAGTGCAAATTGAGTATCAAATAAAGGAGATGGAACAAACCCTGCGTACTTTTGAAATACTTCAATGTCTTCTGATGGTGAATGAAGTATTTTTAGTACACTTTCATCACGCAAGATTTCCCAAAAATCAAATAATGATAACTCGGATAGGGGATCAATAAGCGCTAAATGCTCACCATCATAGACTTGAATAAGCGCTACTTCAGGATACAAAGTACGTCTGCGCATAAACTCTGTATCAATTGCCAGTAACGGTTTATTGCGAATTTGCTCAACAAACGTGTTTAATTGAATTTGTGTTTGAATCAATTGGTATTGCACTTGTGCTCCTACAATAAAAAAACCGGCAGTTGCCGGTTTTTTTATAGTTGCTAATCTTTTAAAGCTCTTCTGAGTATTTTGCCAACATTTGTTTTTGGCAGCTCATCCTTAAACTCAACGAGTTTTGGAACTTTGTAATTAGTTAAATTATCACGACAGTGCTTTATTATATCTTTTTCAGTTAAAGATGGGTCTTTTTTAACAATAAAAACTTTAACTTGTTCACCACTAACGTCGTGAGGGATACCAATCGCAGCGCATTCAAGAACGCCATCATGCATTGCCACAACCTCTTCTATCTCATTTGGGAAAACATTAAAGCCAGACACTATAATCATGTCCTTTTTACGGTCAACGATGTAGAAAAAACCTTCATCGTCATATGTTGCAATATCACCGGTTGCAAACCAGCCATCTTTTAAACACTCAGATGTCGCATCCGGACGATTATAATAACCTAACATGACCTGTGGGCCTTTAACCCATAACTCACCGGGCTCACCTTTCGCTGCTTCTTGGCCATTGTCTAAAATAAGCTTTAACTCAGTACTTGGTGCAGGTAATCCAATAGACCCATTGTAAGCATCTAAATCATAAGGGCTAATTGTTACAAGTGGTGCACATTCAGTTAGGCCATAGCCTTCCATAAGCTTAGAGTGTGTTACTTTTTGCCATTTTTCAGCTACAGGTCGCTGAACAGCCATACCGCCACCTAAAGACATTTTAAGATGACTAAAATCTAAATCTGAAAAACCCGGCGTATTTAGCAAACCATTAAATAATGTGTTAACACCAGTAATAGCTGTAAATTTATGCTGGCTAAGTTCTTTCACAAAACCTGGCATATCACGTGGGTTGGTGATCAGTAGGTTTAATCCGCCATATTTCATGAACGTTAAACAGTTAGCTGTAAGGGCGAAGATATGATAAAGCGGTAAAGCCGTAACAACCACTTCTTTGCCACGCTCCAGCACGTTGTCTAAACAACCTGAAACCTGCTCAAGGTTACCTACCATATTACCATGGCTTAGCATTGCCCCTTTAGATACACCGGTTGTTCCACCTGTGTACTGTAAGAAAGCTAAGTCATTTAAGTTCACATCTGGTTTGATATAGCGGCTTTCATCGCCCTTTAAAACCTCTGAAAACTTAATTGGGTTTGGTAAACTATAAGCTGGAACCATTTTTTTAATATGCTTGACAACTAAATTTACAATGTGCTTTTTAAGGCCACCTACCATATCGCCCACTTGCGTTACGACAATATGCTTTACGTTGGTCTTAGATAGCGATTTTTCCAACGTATCTGCAAAGTTCGCAAGTATAAAGATTGCTTCTGATTCTGAGTCATTTAACTGATGTTCAAGTTCTCGCACAGTGTAAAGTGGGTTTACGTTAACAACAACACAGCCCGCGCGTAAGATACCCAAAATCGTGATCGGTGTCTGCAATAGGTTCGGCATCATAACCGCGACCTTAGCACCTTTTTTCAACCCTAAATCATTTTGAATATATGAAGCGACACGTTTTGTGGCGCTGTCCATTTCGTTATAACTTAGTGTTTTACCCATATTAGTAAATGCGGGTAAATCTTTATAATCCGAGAAGCTTTTCTCAAACACTTCTAGTAACGAGTTGTAGTGTTCAGGGTCGATAGTTTCAGGCATACCTTTTGGGTAGCGCTTAAGCCAGATCTTTTCCACTCTTAGCTCCTGTTCTATTTATAATTTATTTTTATTAAACCTTAAACTATGTAAGGCACTTTAACAATCGAGCAAATACTCTAATCAGTAAATAATCCCACATTTGGGGCAGATATACAATTAACATGCACCATTTTGCTGCATAAACTCATGAACTTGCACTAAACACCGTTGCGCACTTTGCATATGACAGTGATGCCCTCCTTTGACTGAAATTACATTTAAACCTTTGAAATATAATTTATATTTCTCTATATTATCGCTAACAAAGGAATAACCATCATCACCTATAATGAGTTGACAGGGTACATTTATTTTACTTATTACTGCTATACATTGCTGTTCATCAAATCTAAAACCTGAGTGATTTTTAAGCTTAGGATCCGTTGTTAACATAAACCCCTGAGTTGTACTTGTCAGGTTTCTGTTCATTAAAAGAGCAATTTCTTTATGCGGTAAGTCGCTCGACATCGCACGCGCTTTAAATACTTGTTCTTTTGATTTATAAACGCGTTGCGTTCTGCCTTTAACCTCATAACGCTTTAGAATCGCTTGCCTAAGCTGCTTTACAACATCATCACTTGGCGTTGTAATAACTCCAACCCCTTCTATCATAGTGACTGACTTGACCTTTTCTGCAAAACAGCTTGCGAATAAGCCAGCAACCATAGCGCCCATAGAGTGACCAACCAAATGGACTTTTTCTGCACCAATTTGGTTAATCAAATTATAAACATCGTCAACGTAGTCTACAAAATAGTAATGTGCGTCTTCACTTCGCCAATCCGATAACCCATGCCCGGGAAAGTCGATGCAATACCATTTTTCATTTAAATTTCCGTTTTCAAGCATTGGAATAAAACTGTGACAATTGTCCAACCAACCATGCAATGCAATGACGACTTCATTCCCATCGCCAAAGGTTAGGCCACGAAGTGCTAATTTGCCACTTTGAATTGAAAAAGGTTGCACTAAGTTACTCCTCTTTAATTTAAGTCTGTTCAACGAAAAAGACGTTTATTTATAATACAGTAGGTATACAATAACAACACATAATGGATAGGGTACAAAAATGAAAAAACAATTAAGCCTATTGGCGTTAATGTGTTCAAGCGCAGTTTATGCTGAACAAACTCCTAAAAACATAATATATATGATTGGTGATGGTATGGGCCCAGCCTATACAACAGCATACCGATACTATAAAGATGACCCAACTACCAAAGAAATTGAAAAAACAGTTTTTGATTCAATATTGACAGGCATGGCTCACACTTACCCTGACGATCATACTGTGGTGACAGACAGCGCTGCAAGTGCAACCGCACTGAGTTCTGGTCATAAAAGCTACAATGGCGCTATTGCGGTTGATACAAACAAAAAGCCTGTAAAAACCATGCTCGAAATAGCCAAAGAAAAAGGTATGATCACAGCGTTAGTTGCAACATCACAAATAAACCATGCAACCCCAGCTAGCTTTGCCGCTCACAATGAATCTCGGCGCAATTATGATGAAATCGCTAACGACTACATTGATAATAAAATCGCAGGTAAGTTACCTGTTGACCTTATGCTTGGCGGCGGTACAAAATATTTTATCCGTGAGGATCGTGATTTAGTCGCTGAATTTAAAGCTGCTGGCTATCAATACAGTGGCAACTTCAATGAATTAGCAAATATCAAACAAATTCCTGCAATTGGACTCTATGCGCCATCAGGTATGCCTTTCGCTCTTGACGAAAACCCCGCTCGCCTAGCTAAAATGACTAATAAAGCCTTAAATTTACTCGACAATACAAAAAGCGACGGCTTTTTTGTAATGATTGAAGGCAGTCAAATTGATTGGTGTGGCCACGCTAACGATATTGCTTGTGCGATGGCTGAAATGGATGATTTTGCGAAATCAATCGAATTAGCTAAAGCTTATATTGATAAAAACCCCAATACACTATTGGTTGTTACAGCTGATCATTCTACTGGCGGCTTAACAATTGGTGCGCATGGTCAGTATAAGTGGGAAACCGATGTAATCAAGGGCGTTAAAGCAACGGCAGGAACATTAACAAAATTACTACTCGACGCTTCAAACCTTCAGCCAGTATGGGAAGAGCATACCGGGATAGCATTCACACCTGAAAACAAAGTCAAATTAGAGCAAGCCAAAAAAATGGGAGAGAAACCATTAAACCTTGCAATTAAAGATATTATTAGCAAAGCAAGCTTTACAGGCTGGACTACTGGCGGTCATACCGCTGTAGATGTACAAATCTTTGCTTATGGCAAAGGTGCGAATGACTTTGTTGGCTCGATGAACAATACAGATATTGCGGATAAACTTATTGGATACATCAACAAAAATTAATTCTTAGGATTTAACAAAGCCATTGCTACATTGAATGGCAATGCTTTGTTATATAAAAAGCCTTGAGCAGAATGTATCCGGGCTTTTTTAACAACTGCTTCATGCATTTGGCTTTCAACTCCTTCAGCAACAACATTAAAGCCAAGCTCTACGCATATCTTAGCTAAATGTTGGTATAACACGACTGATTTTGTATTATCGCCTTCTGGTAATAAGCTTCTGTCTAACTTTATGGTATTAACGTTTAGCTTAGATAAAACAGATAAACACGAATAACCCGTGCCAAAATCATCCATTGCACATTTTATATGATGTTTATTTAAATAATTAACAAGCTTAACGGTCGCTTCAAAGTCTTCTATGTAACTTGATTCGAGTATTTCCACTTCAACCTGATTTGGATATCTAGCAAACGCATTAACGACACGTTTATAGCCCCCGGCTAACAAGTTTTGTGGGGAGATATTAAAACTAATATTAGGCTTGAACCCTTGAGCTGCAAAGTTACTTAAGTCAACTTCAAGTTGGTCAATCACAAAATCATCAATAATGTACATCAAATTATGTTGTTCTAAAGTTTCTAAAAACCAAGGCCCAGCCACCACACCATCGGATTGAATTAACCTTAGTAACGCTTCAAAACCAACAATCTCTTTGGTTTTTGGGTCTATTTTAGGTTGATAATATAAGGATAAAGCGCCTGAATTAAGCGCATCAGTTACAGCTTTCAAACTGTATTGTTCAAGCTGGTTTAACGAATGCGAACGCGCAAATGATTGCTCTGACTGCCCTTCAATGCTCTCCCCTGCACTGTATCGTTTTACCAACATATCTAATGCTTTCCCTGTAATGTTATGACGTTTATTGGCTAAAACAAACGGATAATAAACAATAGCATTGAGTAAAATTAGCCCAAGTTGCAAAACAACCCCAGTCCAACTATGTGTTGCCATCCATCCACTTAGAATAACAGGTGTAAACCATGGTATTTGCTCACTTGTATTTAATATTAAAAAGCCATTATCAATAAGAACATATGAAATGGCACCATTGAGGATAGGAGTTAGCAAAAATGGCACTAAAAAGAATGGATTAAATACTATAGGAAGTGCATAAATCATTACCTCACTAATATTAAAAACAGCAAGAGGCATAGAAATACGGGCTATACTGCGTTCATGCTCTGCATTTTTGATCATAAAGCATGCGATAATTAATCCCCAAAGACACCCAGTTCCACCCAATAAAATAAAAGTGCTAAAAAAATTGTAACTACTTAACCCTTCAAATACATCATACTCGGTATATGCAATCGGCGTTAAAATATGGTAAGCATTGTCACCATGGACCCCCACAAACCATAGTAGATGAGCGCTAATCATTTGTAAGCTGAGCTTATCCAATATAGAAGGGTTGTGATCTAAATTTATTAAGTAACTAAGAAAGAACTCACCTAAGTTAGTGATAAATGGAATTAGCAGTAGTGTGATAATGCTTACGAGTAAATAAGGAAATATTAAATTTAAGTGCTTCCTTAAAAATAAGCTTATCGTACTAATACCCACAATTTTTAAAGCGCTAAAAGAAGAAAAGTACTTCAGTAAGTAACAACATAAAATAGGCATTAGAATTGAATACAAAACGCCTGAGCGATTATTTACCAATACATTGTCAACATCTGCCGTTATATACCCTGTACTAACCGAAAAACACGTAAGAACTAAAACAGGTGCAGCAATTGTGTGCAGACGTAAATTTTTTGATAAATAGTAACTAAAAGAAATAACCGTGATAAGTGGTAAAAGCGCCCATATCAGTTGATTGAAATCATTCAAATATGCGTGATCCCCGCCTTTATCAGCTAAGTCAAACCACTGGTTTAGTAGTGTAATTACAGAAGCGACAATAAAAAATGGTATGAGCGCAATATATCCTTCACGCAAAGACAAAATAACAGTGTTTGAAGACACCTTAACTGCGCTTTGATTAAACTGATGAAAAACTTTAGAAAACAGCACGATAAATTCTTATTATTTTTCTTACTACAATACCTATTTCAGGAAAATTAACAAGCTTGAAAATCCACATTAAGATGAATTAATTTAACTTTAATTAACTCAAAATTTACAAAATTCAAAGTTAGTAGAGTTTAGTTTTTGAGGGAGTATTAATCTGACTGGAAAACAATGCGTGCTTCTAGGCTAGGCGTAAATATCAACACCAATGAGGTTTTGCACCTCGGCACGTCGCTCAAGGTTTGCAAGTTCTGAGTAAGTAGAAATAGCTTTGCTAACTTTTGGAGTTGGTTGATCGTATATAGTTTGCTGATACTCAGCCGAAGCATTCGTACTTTTAGATTGCAGCTCTTGAGCAAGTTCAATACCGGCTTGTGTGGATTTTACAAACTCTGGCTTTTTATCAATTGCAGCAGAATTATCTAATAAACTTTGTGGTTTACTAGCTATATTCTGTTTTGGTGTAATTTTACCTGGTATATCACCGGTAAAAAAACCTGAGCCAATGGGTAAAGTCATAGCGGTTTCTCACTGATACGCATTGAATAATTATGTGTTATATTTTGCATCCTTGCAAGTATATAAATTAAACTACTTTTAAAAACAACTAATATCGATGTAAAGAGAGAACATTAGGCCGTGTTGACTATTATTCTCTTCCCGGAAGCTTTTTCCAAGTGACCGTATCTCTTACATACTTAGGCTGTGCTTGAGCTGCTTCAACTGTATTACCTAACTCAAAGTTACCCGTTACTGAGGCTGACATAAATAATGCATCAGGCAGTGTTATTGTTGGATCAATTGTTATTTGTGGACAGCTTATTAATGCATCCGGATATGTTTGCCAACCTGTACCTACTGCAACGCCTTGCTTGCCTTGAAGCACTAATTGCTCAGGTTTTAACACTTGTTCCTCTGCAACGAGCTCCATCGTACCGTTTTCACCTAGTGTATACTCTGCAAAGTAGATTTCACCCATGCGTGCATCAATTGCACTAAAAACTTGGGTTGCGCCTGTTTGTTGATACGCTTGTTGTGCCATCATTTGTAATGTTGAGACGCCTACCAGTGGTAATTTACAAGCATATGCTAAGCCTTGAGCAATAGCGACACTGATACGAACTCCTGTAAAACTGCCAGGCCCTTGACCAAAGCCAATAACATCTAAGTCTTTAAGATTACAATTTGTTTTCGCTAACAATGAGTCTACTAGCGGCAGAATTTTTTGACTATGTTGTTGTGGGCACTCTTCAAAATGATGGAGAACATCACCATTCACATTTAATACTATTGAAAGCGCTTCTGTAGATGCGTCGAGCGCTAAAAAATTGATGGGTGCTGTTTTAGTTGATTTACTCATTTTTTTATAATCTCTAATTTATCTGTTCTAAAAATTCACTCGCTTGTTCAATGCTTCGGGTCCTGCGCATTGGCGGTAAACTTTTTAAAAATACTTGCCCGTATTGACGAGTAACTAAACGGTTATCACATATTACTAAAACGCCTTTATCACGATTATCGCGTATTAATCTCCCCACACCTTGCTTAAGCGCAATAACCGCTTGTGGTAGCTGAATATAGGCAAATGGGTCGTGTCCTTGCATTTGAGCATCTTGCATTTTTGCTTGAAGTAATGGGTCATCAGGTGCAGCAAAAGGAAGCTTATCAATAATAACACAACTGAGCGTACTACCTCTAACATCTACCCCTTCCCAAAAAGATGCAGTACCGAGTAACACTGCATTGCCGTGTCGGGTAAATTTTTCTAAAATTATTCGCTTAGACATTTGTCCTTGCATGTAAATGGGGTAATCAATTTGCGTGCTCAACCCCTCAGCAACTAAATGCATCATTCTATAACTGGTGAACAACACAAAGCATCGCCCTTTTGCTGCTTTTATCAAATCTAATGTTAATTTAATAATTGCATGAGGCATATTCGCAGCATGAGTTTCTGGCAAGTAACGCGGTAAGCACAATAAAGCTTGATTCTGATAATCAAAGGGACTATCAACCATCATACTTTGTTCAGGTTTGAGCCCTAAGCTTGCATTAAAATGATCCAGCTCATTATCAACAGATAACGTTGCCGAGGTAAACACAAAACCAGCACCAGTATCTTTCATCATTTGCGCGAATTTCACTGACACGTTAAGCGGTGTGACGTGCACTGTTAAATATCGGCGTGTTGTTTCATACCAGTAGCTGTAACCCGTTTGGCTTATATCAAAAACTCGCTCTAGCTGGCCTTTAAATGCAAGTGTACGTTCAAACGGATGCTCAATCTTTTCGCTTCGATCTAAACAATGTTTAAGTACTTGATATAGGAAATCTAAATCACTAATAACTCGATGAAGTGCTGCACATACATCTTTGTCGCCAAGCATTTGGCGCCAATCTCCTCGGCTACCGTCTACACCAAATTGCAATCGAAGATCAGCAACGCTAGTCTCTAATTTATTAAGTGTTTTACCCAATTGCAGCATATCTGGGATGTCTGAACGGTATATAGCACGAAGATCAGTGATTAGATCAACTAATTTTTTTGTACTTACACTTTCGCCAAAGTAATCACTGGCAATCTCACTTAATTGATGTGCTTCATCAAAAATATAGGCATCTGCTGTGGGAATAAGCTCTGCAAACCCAGTGTCTTTAACTGCCATATCTGCAAAAAACAAATGGTGATTAACTACCACAACATCGGCATCCATAGCCTTTAATCTGGCTTTACGAATATAACACTCTTGGAAGTCTGGGCATTCTTTGCCTAAGCAATTATCAGCTGTTGAACTAACATAGGGTAAAACTTTAGCATCCTCTTCAATACCAATACAATCAGCTAAATCACCTGTATGAGTCTCACTTGCAAATTTGGCCACCATTGCCAATTGATGCATGACATCTGAGTCATCTGTAGGCACGTGAGCAACATGCTGATTGAGTCGATAAGAACACAGATAATTACTACGCCCCTTTAGTAAGGCCGTTTTTTTAGATGCACTCAGGGCTTTAACTAATTGGGGTAAATCGCGATGGTAGAGCTGTTCTTGTAAAGCCTTAGTCCCCGTCGAAATAATTGTTTTACCTTCAGACTTTAATGCAGGTGCTAAATAGGCATACGTTTTACCTGTACCGGTGCCCGCTTCAACGACTAATTGAGAACGATTTTTTAATGCCTGGCTTACTGCGACAGCCATATCTATTTGGGGTTGACGAGGTGTGTACCCCTCTAAAGATAAAGCTAAAGGACCCGTTGCACTAAAGAGCTGTTTGATAATAACGCCCGCTCGACGAAAAATGATAGACGGATTTTACAAAAGCAATGTGTACAGAGCAAGCGAATACAACTTAAGTAACGCAATAACCTCAAAAGTATGTGTGGTTTATCTGAAATATGGAGATAGAACAGCGCAAATAAACGATGATTGAATGCATTAGATTAACTTTGGGCTTGTTAAAGGATTAGACATTTACCTATAAAATTCAGATTATTAAATCATTTTTTAACTACATTTCGTTTTGCCATTTTACACACATACATTTTGCTGTCAGCAGTCTCTAATAATTGCTCAAGCTCAACAGGAGCTGTTGGGTCAAACTCCGCTATACCGTATGAAAATCCGAGTATGTCAGTATACGATTGCAAAGTAGGCTCAGTAGCAAAAGCTTCTTCGATTCTAGAAATTAATAATTGGCATTGTTTATATGTTACGTGAGTTAACATTATCACAAATTCATCCCCACCAAAGCGGCCATATAGATCCGATTTACGACAAGATTGGGCAATAATAGATGCAAAAGTGTGAAGCACTTCATCACCGCAAGGGTGTCCATATTGATCATTAATGTATTTTAACGAATCAAGATCAATAAATATGGTAATTGCATTAGTTTGTTGACGAACACATAAATCAAGGTAACGTTCAGCGAGTAATTTAAATCCTCTACGGTTTGGAATATCGGTGAGCTCATCACGGGTTGCTATGCGCATTATTGATAATTCTCGTTGCGTAATAAGCGCTAGATCTTGTAATGCTTGTATATCTTTTGCTGAAAATTCCCGAGGCTGGGAATCTGTAATACACAGCGTACCAATGCGAATACCATCAGAAAGCGTAATGGGATGGCCTGCATAAAAACGAATATGAGGGTGACCTGTAACCAACGGATTGTCAGCAAAACGTGAATCTTTTAATGTGTCATTCACAATAAGTGAGCCTTCATCCAAGATTGTATGTGCGCAGAATGAAATTTCACGAGGTGTTTCATTTACGTTAAGCCCAATGCATGACTTGAACCATTGTCTTTGTCCATCAATCAGCGTAATTAGTGCAATTGGTACATCAAATATGTACTTTGCAAGTCGTGTTACACGGTCAAAACTTTCCTCTGGTTGCGTGTCTAAAAGATTGAGTGATCTTAGCATTGCTAATCTAACTGTTTCATTTTCTGGGAGCTTGGGCTTTTCCATATAAAACCTACTATTAGATTATTTAAACGTACTTTATAAACATAGCAGACTAATTTTTGCTTTATCTGCTATTTGATAAGTTCAAGCCCAGGTATCGAGGTGCTTTTGACCCTCTTCATCCGTTGTCACAGCAGTTTTCTGCTCTTTAGGCTGATTTTTTTCTAACATTTTTTTTCGTTCATAGGCGGCTTTTTTTCGCTTTTCGAGCTCTATTTTCGATATTTTAGAGTCCTTTAATCCGGCAATGTAGAATGCACCTTTGTGCTCAACATCTAAACGAGATATCTTCCCAAGGAATGGGATCATCATATCCATACGTACCTCCTATCAATACATTTAGTATCGGCTGTTATACCTTATTCTTTAATTAATTCAAAAAAGACTTGCCAGTGTTTATCAAAATATGTTTTTCTATATATGTAATTTACTTAAACAGATTAACAACTTTTGTTTATTAGTTGTAAAATATAATTTTAAATTAAACGAAAGTTTATAGGATTTATAAAATGCGCTTAAACCTGACAACAGTACATCATCACCACCATTCACCGGAATAACCTGTCAGGTCTTTCGCTGAGAGGTTATTCCTAAAAGGAACCTCTGGCGAATCAACATATAAAGATTCATTTTCGCCCTGAGGTTCCCTCGGGGTTTTTAGTTTTTAAATTAAAGGAAAATGAATAATGAGTAACAGCAACCGTCTACGTATCGCCATTCAAAAAGGTGGCCGCCTTTCAAAGGATTGCCAAGACTTACTAAAACAATTAGGTGTTAAACTTAATTTACGTGAGCAACGCTTAATCGCACACTCTACCAATATGCCAATTGACGTACTACGTGTGCGCGATGACGATATCCCAGGCCTTGTTATGGACGGCGTGTGTGACTTAGGTATCGTAGGCGAAAACGTACTTGTTGAAGTACAAGCAGAGCGTGAGCGCCAAGGTGTGCCAAGTGAAGTAAATAAACTGTCAAAACTTGATTTTGGTTTTTGCCGTTTAGCCCTAGCATGGCCACAAGAGCTAGGTCCACAAGATAAAAGTTGGTTTGAAGGTAAACGCATTGCCACTACTTATCCAGAAATCTTAACGCAATACTTAAAGCGTGAAGGCATTAACGCAAGCACTGTTATGTTAACGGGTTCGGTAGAAGTAGCACCACGTGCAGGCCTTGCTGATGCGATTTGTGATCTAGTATCAACCGGTGCAACCCTTGAAGCAAATGGCTTAATGCAAGGCGATACTATTTTAGAGTCAAACGCGTGTTTAATTCAAAATAAAGACCTGCAAGATGCAGACAAATTAGCCCTTATTGAAAAGCTGATGCCACGCTTGCGCGGTGTTAAACAAGCTAAAGAAAGCAAATACATCATGCTACACGCACCAAAAGATAAGCTTGATGAGATTTGTGACTTACTCCCTGGCACTGGCCAGCCAACGCTTCTTGCTTTAGCAGGTTCTGATGAATATGTAGCACTTCACATGGTTAGCAGCGAAACATTATTTTGGGAAACGATGGAGCAATTAAAAGCGCTAGGCGCAAACTCTATCTTAGTTATGCCAATTGAAAAAATGATGGAGTAACTCAATGCTGCGCTGGAATGAGGTATCCGCAGACGCACAAGCAGCGGCGCTAATGCGCCCTGCTGTAACTGCGAGTGCAAAAGTAGAAGAAATTTGCCAAACCATTATGGCAAATGTAAAAGAGCAAGGTGATGAGGCCTTACTCGATATGGCAAAAGAATTTGATAATCGCCCAACCCCACGATTATTAGTCCCTATTGAAGAAATAAATAATGCAGTACAACAGCTTAGCCCTGAGCTTAAGTATGCCATTGATACAGCGTATGCAAATGTTAAACGCTTTCACCAAGCACAATTGCCAAAAGATATAAAGTTAACCACACAACCTGGTGTGTTATGCGAGCTGAAATATCAAGCCATTGAAGCGGTGGGTATATATGTACCAGGTGGCAGTGCACCATTACCTTCTTCTGTGATCATGCAAGGTGTATTAGCCCAATTAAGTGGCGCAAATACTGTGGTATTAGCAACACCGGTGCAAGGCGATGCGCAAATAAATCCAGCAATTTTATATGCGGCTAAATTATGCGGAATCAATACAATCGTAGAAAGTGGCGGCGCCGGTGCAATTGCCGCAATGGCTTATGGCACTGGCTCTGTACCAAAAGTGAATAAAATTTTTGGCCCAGGCAATAGTTTTGTCACTATGGCTAAGCAATTAGTAGCTCAAACAATACCCGGAATGGCAATTGATATGCCAGCAGGTCCTTCAGAGGTTTTAGTTATCGCGGACGAACGCGCAAACCCTGAATTTATTGCCGCTGATTTATTATCACAGGCTGAGCATGGTGCTGACTCTCAAGTTATTCTGCTAAGTAATAGTGAATTAACAATTGAGCGGACACAGCAAGCAATAGAGCGCCAACTTGCTAAACTATCGCGTCAAGATATCGCAGCAAAAGCGCTGGCAAACTCATCATTAATATTGGTTGATTCAATTGACCAAGCATTTGATGTGTCTGCGCAATATGGCCCAGAACACTTAATTTTACAATTAGCCGATGCTAACCCATATTTAGCTAAAGTTAAAAATGCAGGCTCTGTATTTGTAGGTGATTATACCCCAGAGTCTGCAGGTGATTATGCCTCTGGTACTAATCACGTATTACCCACTTACGGCTATAGTGCAACGTATTCAAGCTTAAATTTGCTCGACTTTTTTCGTACATATACGCTGCAAACCATTACCCAAAATGGTTTAAAAAACTTATCAAAAGCAATTTTACCACTGGCTGATGCTGAAGGACTCGACGCCCATGCCAATGCAGTGAAGGTTCGTTTAGAAGCTATTAATAAAGAGAATGAACTATGAGTAGTAATACGTTATTACCCGCCAATATTGAGGCATTAGCAGCGTACAGCTCAGCTAAAAGTGAAAAACTCACAGGCTCCACTTGGCTCAATGCTAACGAAAGCCCGTATGTGAAAAACATTGATATTAATATTGTTGATTTAAACCGCTACCCTGATCCACAACCTGCAAGCGTGATCAGCCGCTACGCAGAGTATGCGCAGCTTAGCACCGAGCAAGTATTAATGACCCGTGGTGCAGATGAAGGCATTGAGTTACTAGTACGCACATACTGTGAACCAGCTAAAGACAGCATCGCGTTATTTTTACCCACTTACGGTATGTATAAGGTCACCGCTGATACTCATAATGTTGCTATTAATGGCTTAAGCCAAGCTTTACTTTTAGAGGGTTCAGTCGATGACATTGTAAGCGCTGTTGGCGACTCTAAATTAGTCTTTATTTGTAACCCAAATAACCCAACAGGCAGCTTAACGCCGCTTGATAAAATTACAGCCATTGCAACGGCCCTTAAAGATAAAGCGCTGGTTATTGTTGATGAAGCCTACATTGAATTTTGCCCAGAGCAAAGCGCCAGTAAACTCGTCAACGATTACTCAAATGTTGTTTTGCTTCGTACACTATCTAAAGCATTTGCGTTAGCTGGCCTGCGTACAGGTTTTACACTTGCACAAGAGTCGGTACTTGCGCCAATACGTAAAGTCATAGCGCCGTATCCTGTATCAACAGTCGTCGCAAGTATTGCAGCTAGTGCCCTAAGCCCTGATGCAATTACCTCAATGCGCCGTCAAGTGAGTATTTTAAACGCCTTAAAAGAAAAACTTAAACAGTGGCTTCAAGCCTCACCCGCAGTATTAAATGTGCTAAGCGGTGAAGGGAACTTTGTTACCCTAAAACTTGCCAATAAAAACAGCTTTAATATTGCCCTAGAGCAAGGCTTAGTAATGCGCGCATTTACCTTGTATGGTGAAAACGATTGGCTGCGTATATCTATCGGCAGTGAGCAAGAATTAGAACAAGTAAAAGTATGGTTAGATGGCCTCAGCCAATCAACCGCGCAACAAGAGCAGGAAGTATCATGAGTAACCCCTATTTATTTATCGACCGTGACGGCACTATCATTTCAGAGCCCGTTACTGACAAACAAGTCGATAGCCTTGAAAAACTAGAATTTTTACCTAATGTGATCCCTGCCCTGTTGCAACTGCAAGGCGCGGGTTATCGCTTAGTGATGGTATCAAACCAAGATGGCTTAGGCACAGACAGCTTCCCAACAGCTGATTTTGATATAGCTCAAGATAAAATGATGGATATTTTATCAAGCCAAGGGATTAAGTTTGACGATGTGTTAATTTGCCCTCACTTTGATGAGCAAAACTGCGATTGCCGCAAACCTAAAACGGGGCTACTCACCGAACTTATGCGCTCGGGTAACGTAGATTTAGCTCGCTCTTTTGTGATTGGCGACCGCCAAACAGATATTGGCTTGGCGCAAAACTTATGCTGTGAAGGTATTTTGTATGACGGCGATTGGAACGCTATTGTCACTAAGCTCACTACAGCCGACCGTAAAGGTCGTGTTACCCGCAATACCAAAGAAACGCAAATTGATGTAAAACTCAATTTAGACCAAGGTAAAAATGGTGAGATAAGCACAGGCCTTGGCTTTTTTGATCACATGCTGGATCAAATTCGCACTCACGCAAACATAGGTTTGGACGTGCAAGCCAAGGGTGATTTACATATTGATGAGCATCACTTAGTTGAAGACATTGGTATTGCGCTGGGCCTTGCATTAAAAGAAGCGCTAGGCACTAAATCGCAAATTGCCCGTTATGGTTTTGCGCTGCCGATGGATGAATGCAAAGCAGAAGCACAAATTGACCTATCTGGGCGTGCCTCATTTGTATTAAATGCCAACTTTAGCCGTGAAAAAGCCGGTGATTTAGACGTACAAATGGTTGAGCACTTCTTTAAAAGTTTAAGTGATAATGCAGCCGTGAGTTTAATCTTATCGGTTAGCGACGGTAACTGCCATCACCAAGTTGAAGGCTTATTCAAAGCATTCTCACGCGCATTACGTATGGCAATTGCCGCTGATGCAAGCCAACAAACAGCCAGCTCTAAGGGGTGTTTATGATTGCCATCATTAATACTGGGTGTGCCAATATAAACTCAGTTCGCTTTGCCTTTGAACGCCTTGGCGAAACGCCAGAAGTGATCACCTCCCCTGAGCAACTTAAAAACTTTGAACGCGCTATTTTACCGGGTGTTGGCCACGCCGCTGTCGCTATGAAGCGCTTAGTTGAAGGTGGTTGGCAACAAGCGATTAATGAATACCAACGCCCGCTGATGGGCATTTGTTTAGGCATGCAGCTTTTATGCGACAGCACAGAAGAAGGTAATGTTGAGTGTTTGGGGAAAATCCCTGGCCAAGTAAAAGCGCTTGATGTCGGTAACTTAACATCACCGCATATGGGCTGGAACAACTTAACGCTTAATCGCGAGCATGCCTTAACTAAAGGCCTTGATGTAAACGACCAAGTGTATTTTGTGCATAGTTTTGCCCACACAGTTAACGAATCAACACTGGTTAGCGGCGAATACGGGCAACCCTTCTCTGCGATTGTTGCTAACGACAATTACGCGGGGATGCAATTTCACCCAGAGCGTAGCGCAAAAGTCGGCACGCGGTTATTACAAAACTTTTTAGACTGGCAGCTATAGGCTGCTAGCAAACAAAATTAAAAGAGAATTTAACGTGATTATTCCAGCATTAGATGTATTACAAAATCAGATCGTGCGTTTATATCAAGGTAAATACGACACAGCACAATTTTACCCGTTTGAGCTTGGCGCACGATTACAAGAATATGCACAAAGCGGCGCAGGTAAATTACACCTTGTCGACTTAGAAGGTGCACGCGATCCAAGTAAAAAGCAATGGCAACATATTCAGGCCGCGACCAAAGCACTGAACGTACCCTATCAAGTGGGCGGCGGTATTCGTACTGAGCAAGACGTCAGCGATTGGCTAAACGCTGGAGCCAACCAAGTTGTCATAGGTTCAATGGCGGTTGAAAAACGCGATGAAGTGAAAAGCTGGATTGAAAAATTTGGTGCTAAACATTTTGTGATTGCCCTTGATGTCAATAAAACTGACAGCGGCTGGGCACCTGCGACTCACGGCTGGTTAAGTGAATCAGAATTTGGTTTATTTGAACTCATCGATTTTTATGTGGCATTGGGTGTGATTGACTTCCTATGCACGGACATCAGTAAAGACGGCACCATGACCGGCCCTTCATTTGCACTGTACCAAGATTTAGCTAACCACAATAGCGATATAAAAGTACAAGCATCGGGCGGCGTAAGCTCGCTTGATGATATTAAAAAGCTAAAAGAGTTGGGTGTGGGCGGTGTTATTTTAGGTAAATCACTGCTTGATGGTGCATTTAATGTTGAGGAGGCGTTGACATGTTATCAAAACGCATAATCCCCTGTTTAGATGTAAAAGATGGCCAAGTCGTTAAAGGTGTTAAGTTTAAAGGTCACGAAATTGTCGGCGATATTCTCACCCTTGCTCAAGCCTACAGTGAAGCAGGCGCAGACGAACTGGTCTTTTATGAAATTAGCGCAAGTGTTGAAAAACGCCTACTCGATGTAAATTGGGTTGAAAGCATTGCTCGTCATATTGATATTCCATTTTGTGTAGCTGGTGGTATTAAATCTGTCACTGATGCAGCGCGTGTACTTGAACGCGGCGCCGATAAAATCAGTATCAACAGCCCTGCTATCGCGCGCCCTGAACTTATTAAAGAATTACACGATGAATTTGGAAAGCAGTGTGTGGTTGTCGGGATTGATAGTTTTTACGATGAAGTGACTGGCGAATATTTAGTGTATCAGCTCACGGGCGATCCTAATGCATCAAGCCGTACACGCTACAAAACCGAGGAATGGGTAAAACGCGTACAAGACTTAGGTGCGGGTGAAATCGTACTCAACTGCATGAACCAAGACGGTGTACGTAACGGCTACGATAATCAACAGTTATCTAAAATGCGCGCTTTGTGTGATATTCCCCTGATTGCTTCAGGTGGTGCTGGCACCATGCAAGATTTTGTTGATGTATTTAAACAAAGCCAAGTTGATGGCGCACTCGCAGCGAGTGTTTTTCACAAAAACGTGATAAACATTGGCGAATTAAAACAATACCTAACAGATAACCAAGTGGCGGCACGACTATGCAACTAACCAAACAAAACCTAACTGAAGTCGATTTTGCTAAAAGCGAACTGATCCCCGCCATTGTACAAGATGCCCGTACTGGGGTTATTTTAATGCAAGGCTTTATGAATCAAGAATCCCTTGAAGTCACTTTTGAAAAACAAAAAGTGACATTTTATTCTCGCTCAAAAAGCCGTTTATGGACCAAAGGCGAAACCTCTGAAAATTACTTAGAGGTTGTATCGGTGCATACAGATTGCGATTACGATTCAATCTTGGTACTTGCAAACCCACTGGGCCCAACCTGTCACTTAGGTACGCAAAGCTGCTTTGGTGATGCTGCAAAACCAAGCCTGAGCTTTTTAGGCCAGCTGGAGCAAGTGATTGTTGAACGTAAAAACGATGACCCAGAAAAAAGCTACACCGCATCACTTTTTGCTAAAGATTTAAGCCGCAGCTGCCAAAAAGTCGGTGAAGAAGGGGTTGAAGTCGCTCTTGCCGCGATGAAGCACGATAACGATGAGCTGACTAATGAATCTGCCGATTTGTTATATCACTTAATCGTGTTACTACAGCGCCAAGGCCTTGAGCTAAAAGACGTGGTTGCGTGCCTACAAGGCCGTCATAAATAAGTTTGCCTGTACTTGCTTATTAGGCGCTGAGCTCTTTGCTCAGTGCCTTGTTTGAAAGATCTTTAAGTAAATTATTTATTCATAAAGGGCTAAGAGACGCTGTTTTAAAATACATTTTTGCCCTACCCTCATTTATTCCTCATCCTCCTATTTTTGTGCAAACTATATTTAAGTCAATTACTTACAAATAGGCTAAGCGCTTTGGATGCGCACACATAATAGGAAATTAAAAAATAGCCACTGCATTTAAACCTTTTTATCACTTTGTGCGACTAAATTAAAAACACCACACAATTGAAAGGGAATAATAATGACTAACACATTCAAACACCTCACACTGCTAAGTGCAATTTTGCTATCAACTCAAGCGTTAGCATGGAGCAACGAATTAACATTGCAAGAAACCAAGCAACTTACGCTAGATGGAAAGTCGCTATCTGCCTTGAATGTTGAAGCAGGCTCTGGCTTTTTAAACATAGTAGGCAGTGACACAAACTCGGTTACAGTAAAGGCTGAAATATACCAAGAAAAGCCACACGATAATTATTGCTTGTCACTGAAACAACGGTCAAAAAATGCCGAACTAATCGCAAATAGCTGTGATAACTATGACGAAAAACCTACACGTATTGATCTAACAGTTTCTATTCCTAGAACATTTAAGCTAAACATTAACGATGGCTCTGGCGCAATTGAAATAGAAAATACAGCCGATACAAGAATTTACGATGGCTCTGGGAAAATAGTGGTCAACATGATTTCTGGCCCGCTAAAAATTGAAGATGGTTCAGGCTCTATTGATGCAAAAAATGTAAACGGCAATGTTGAAATACATGATGGCTCTGGCAGCATAGACTTGGCAAATAGTAACGCTGATGTTTTAATTCATGATGGCTCTGGCAATATTGATGTCGAACAGACAGCAGGCTCAGTGACAATCACCGATGGCTCAGGTGGGATTTATGTTAATCAAGCGCAAAGCTTTAAACTTATTGCCGATGGCTCTGGACGCGTAAAAGTTAAAAACGTTGATAACACTAAGCTTTAACATCATTTTTAGTAAAATTATCTTGGGCTTGGCTATTTTATTTCTGTCTGTTAATAGCATTTTTCCAAGCCCTTAGGTATCCTTTAGCTAATTATTTAGGAACGGCTATTACAAAAGGATAGCGCACTATGAGAAAGTCTTTGTCTGCAGTATTTACCGCCATTGTTTTATCTGGTTGCACAAGCTTAACTACTGAGCAACAAGCTCAAATTGACAGCCTTACACCATGCGAAAAAATTAGCGGTTTATTGTCAGCCTATGATAATCGTTTTGAAGGCTTAAAGCGTTCACGTGTTAACACAAAATACATGGAAACTTGGAGTGCGAAATATAATTTAGTGGGTGATGAATGCCAAATCACAGCCCTTGATAAAGATACAATGACATACCGATGCCAAGGTGAGTACAGTGAGCAAAGTGAAGCCGTTGCACTTCATCGAAAAGCTGTTGATTTTACCCGTCAGTGCTTATCGGCCAAAAACTGGTATCAACAACAAAAAGAGTCCGCAGATTCACTTCGCACAACCTTTGTGCTTGATGAAACGAAACCGGTAATTTCAATCCATACGGGTAAAACTTTATCTCGCTCTAAACCTTGGTCTACTTCTTTAGAAATAGGTAAACCGGTTGCAGCTAATTAATGATTCAATTGTCATTGAAAGCCAAATATTCTGGCTTTCAAAACAAATAAATTAATATGAAAAATATAAAACCTGTCACAACAAAATTCAAGACTGACTGTATTGGCCAGTGCCACCGATTAAAAGGCCACTGCACTGGGTGTGGTCGCTCCAATGACGAAATATTTGATTGGATCATTTTATCTAATGATGAAAAAGCAAAAATTTTACAAACACCGAGGGAACAGCACCATAAATAATTAGTTTATATCTATCTTTTCTCGCCTTGATATTCGTAGTCTGATAGAGTCCCATACAACCTTGATAATTCAATAGGTTTAGGCACATGCGCATCAAAACCTAGTTCAAGATACTGCCGAACGTCTTCAACCATTACATTGGCAGTTAAAGCGATAATGGGGATTGAGTTGTTTAGAGCTTTTATTGATTTTAGCGCTTCAACACCATCCATTACCGGCATATGTATATCCATCAACACCAAATCAAATGGCTGCTCTTTAAATGTCTCTATTGCCAACATGCCATTTTCGACAATGACTAAACTTGACTCTGTTTCCTGCAACATCGTTTTAATTAGCATTTGATTTATCTTATTGTCTTCTGCAATTAATATACGTTTACCTTTTAAGTCTGGTGGAGTGAGTGACTGAGCTTTAACTTTTTTTGGTGTAGTATGTGTTTTCTCTAATGGCAAAAAAACGTCTATTGTAGTCCCTCGATCTTTAATGCTATTTATTGCAATTTCTCCGCCCATTAACTTGACCAAACTAACAGTTATGGACATGCCTAGCCCAGTTCCCCCATATTTTCGTGTTGTTGATGTGTCTGCTTGTGTAAAGCGTTCAAAAATACGCCCTTGAGCCTCTTTAGTCATTCCTATACCAGAATCTTGTACTTTAATCAGAATTGTTTGTTGGCTTTTATGTTCTATACAATCAGCGGATATTTTTACACAGCCTCGGTTAGTAAACTTGACCGCATTAGATGCTAAATTAAGGATAATTTGCTTTATTCGAACCTGATCACCTAGCCAGTTATCATGGAAGTTTTTGCTTACCTCTATTTTAAAATCGATTTGTTGATTACTTATCAATGTATCTAGATCATATTTTACTGAATTTAGAATATCCACAATAGACAATACAGCTTTTTCTAATTCAATTTTATTTGACTCTACTTTTGAATAATCCAGAATGTCATTGATTATAGTAATCAGGCTTTTGGCAGATGAAGTGGCATTGACTAATATTTTTCGTAAGTCTGAAGATAACTCAGCATTATCTAATAGTTGCAGTCCACCAAGTATTGCGTTCATTGGTGTACGTATTTCATGGCTCATGTTCGAAAGAAAGTCACTTTTAATTTTAGAGGCGAGCTCAGCTGCGACTCTTGCATTTTCAGACGTTTCTATTGCTTTTATTTTATCGGTAACATCATAACTCACACCAATTACTTTTAATGGCGTGCCCCGTTTATCGCGTATGACTCGCGCACTTGCTTTTAAAGTTCTTACTTTTCCATCAGGGTGAACAACCCTAAACTCTGGTTCGTAGAGAGCGTCATTTTCAATTGAATCTTTTAACTGCGCATTCGCAAGCTCAAAGTCATCAGGGTGAACAGCTTGAGCCCAATCATTATAAGACTCTGAGAACTGCTCTTTTTTCAACCCGTAGAGTGTGAGCATTAGCTCATCCCAGAAGAGCTTACGAGTAATGAGATCCCACTCCCAAACACCAATTTGAGCAGATGTATTGGCCAATTGAATTCTTAATGCCAATAAATCTGCTTTTTCAATTGCATTTATTAATTGTAGCTCTGTATTTTTTTGCTCCGATGTATCTTGCACCACTGACCAGATAAAATCATCACCATTGTCATCTGTTACTTTAATACCAGAGAGACGTACCGGAAATGTCACACCGCTTTTAGTAATATACTCCTTTTCATAAGGACCATACCGCCCTGTCTTTACTAAAGATTGCAGCTGCTTTTCTTCTTGCTCCTTGTATTTGTTTGGCGTGATTTGCCAATAATCAATCGCATTAATTTCATCAACTGTATAACCCGTAATATGACTAAATTCATCATTCACATAATGAAAGGCACCATCCTTCAAAGAATTAACTGCAATCCCAACAGGGGCTAAGTTTACAAAGCTCTCAAATTTTATTTTTTCTTTTTGATACGCCGCTTTGTAATGTTTTATATTAGTGTTTGCAGTTTCTAATTGCTTTTTAACTTCCTTTAAATCAGTGATATCTCTTCCAATCGCCAGTATTAAATGCTTATCTTGTATTTGCACTGCACTTAAAGAGACTAGGCAAGGAAACTCAGTACCATCAATTTTAGAATGCGTCCATTGAAACAACTGAGGCCCGTCAGTACGGGCTTTTTCGACGTACTTATTAGCTAATTCTTCTGATGATTGACCACATGGTTGTAAAGGTGGTGAGATGTCTGATGGGGATAAATTTAAGAAGTTATTTTTACTCACAACGCCATGCATCTTGATTGCTGAATCATTGCATTGAATAAATTTCCCTGAGCTTAAATCGATGATTGATAAAGCATCACCTGAGAACTCAAATAGCTTTTTATATTTGTCTCTTTCAAATGAAACTTTTGCTAATTGCTCTCTCAAGTGAAGGTTTTCTTTTTCTAAATCACACTGATTTCTATTAGACATTACCATCCTGACTTACGAATTATGATTACTTTATAAACCGATAGTGTAAATCAAATTATAATCAATTTTCTGAACGCGTCTAGTTATCGAACAACTAAGTATACAATGTCATTCATAGGCTATACTTCAAAGTATCATTTTTACTTCGCTGATGATTTAAGTTTCGTAATTTAATCTTGGTTCAACAGCGCTTTAAAAATTACGACCTGCTGCTTCTAAAGAAACGGCCTCTATGGCGCCCCGTTTTTGCATGGTAATAAACAAAACCCTGCCATTTTCGCCGCCAAACGCTACATTCGTCGGAAAACTCCCTTTAAGTTTTATTGTTTTAATTACCTTACCCACAGGTGACACAACAACAATGTGACCAGCACCATAACGAGCAATATAGAGGTTTCCTTGATTATCTGAGCGCATACCATCCATACCAAAGTCAGGAAAATTTATTAGCAACTGTTTGTGAGATACATTGCCAAGTTCATCTAAATCATAACGCCAGACATTTCGCTGCACACTTTCATTTACATATAATGTTTTGTTATCAGGACTAACCTCAATGCCGTTGGTTGTACCCATACCGGACTCTAGTAGAGTAACAGACCCATCACGATCAATTCTCCACAGATTGCCTGTGCCATTTGCCCAATTTGGATCGCTGGCAAATAAAATACCATTATCCATAATTGCAATATCATTCGGTTGATTCATCTTGTTTTCATGGGCAAATACCTGCACTGAGTCAGACACATCCCCCCCATTTTTAAGAGCTGATACCGGCACTTTTAAAATATTGTGATTTACATAATCAGCAATATACATATTACCCATGCCGTCAAATCGAATACCGTTACCGATTGAATCATTTTTTAACGTCAGTAAGGTATCAATCTTATGCTTGCCAACAACTTTGCCTATGGTGCCTTGTTGTTTATAATTAACGGCATATAACACACCATTTTTATCAACGGCAGGACCTTCAATACCCTGTGTGAATATACCGTCACTAATATAGTCCTCTGACACATGTATAATCTCAGATTGTTTCGCCTCGCCGACCATTACATTGGCGGCACAACTAAGTAGAAAACTTGATAGAATTATCGCTTTCATTTTATTCCTTATCCTGCGAAGAAACGCAGTGTAAATATAAATCTCGAACTGGGTAAATTCCGGCTAACACAAGTTCATCTGTCAAAGACTGTAATGCCAGCAGCTTATCCCCTATGTTTTTGTCCGCCTTACTGCTTTTGCACGCCTCAAGAACAGTTTTAGAGTGTGTTAAAAACAGCGTTAACTTGTCAAAAACAGGTTGTAGAGGTTTCAATCGCTTGCTTTTACTCAGTAAACCATGCTCAAGAGCTAATGCCTGCTCCCATGATAAAAGTTGTCTATATATGTTTTCAGCTGCTTTTTTATTACCCGCCTTAAATGCGTTTACCTGTTGTTTTAAATAGCGTATTTGCTTACTTTCAACTGCTAAAAAATCAACATAAGAATCAAGTGGTGCATTTTGATGGTATTTGTCATTTAAAAATTTAATATGATGGCGAGTATAATAATGACTAGGCTCCAGTAGTTGCGACATGGTGTTTAGTAAATTTAACGTCTTTCTTTGCTCCTTCTCTGTGAGCTTGCTGTTTATTAGCGCTTTGAACCCTGACCGCTGCTGCTTCGCATGTGATAGGTTAATAACCTTCTTAGAAAAAATGTTAACTTTTTCTAACCGCTCATACATCGATTGTGGATTTTTTACTTGCGCTTGCGACCAAAGACGCTCAGCAATGGCAAATAGCCTCGGCCATATTCGTAAATCAATATTATCTTGCGTTACCATTTCACTCCAAATAGTGGCCTCAGCCCCTAAAATTGAGGTTTCCTGTGATTTTGACAATGGTTCTGTAAAAGTAACAGGTGCTGGTGATAACACGTCTTTAATAGTTATCGGGTATCGGCTATTACCAATCAATACAAAACCTGTATTTTTAATAAAGTTAAATTCGAAAGTTAGTGGTCCCATCCAACTATCTAATTGAGCTGATAAATGTTGAGTAGGAGATAACTGGGTTGTCTTCACAGCCAGTTGATGGTGATTATTATTTAATTTAATCAACAGTTGCGATCCTAATAACAGCAGCTCCCCTTGAATAGCTTTGCCTTTTAATCGTTCTATAACGAACTGTTTTGCGATTCTTTTAGGTTGTGTTAAATCGATTTTTGGGGGGAGTAAAATAGGATCATTGCGATAGTGATAATCTGTATATTGTGGTTGATCAATATAAAATCCCGTTGACAACAAACCTTGATAGCCAGCTTTAGCAATAGTGTTTAAAGAATCTTGCCCTCGCCAGGATTGCACCACAATGTTGCTGGGTAGTTGAGGGTGAAATATTTCGTCCCAACCTACCATTACTCGTTGATGTTTAGCGATGATGGGCTGAACTTTACTATTAAAATAGCTTTGCAAATCAGCCCCAGATTGCAACTTGTATTGTTGCATCAAGTTGGTAATTTTTGAGTCCTCAAGCCAGTGTTCAGGGTCAACTTCATCGCCACCGATATGAAAAAAGCGCTCAGGAAATAAAGTCACCATTTCACCAATCAGCGTATCGATAAACTCATACACTTCTGGATTTGCAATATCGAGTAAAGGTTTAAAAACTCCCCAGTGCCGCTCCATTTCATAGAGCTTATCTTTGGTCATTAATTTAGGGTAAGCGAGTGCTATTGCACTGGCGTGACCTGGCATACCAATTTCAGGGAGTACTCTTATCCCAAGCAAGCTGGCATATTCAACGACTTCTTTAATCTCTTGTTGGCTATAGTAGTTTCCATCTGATGTTGTTGCTGTCAAACGTGGATATTTTTTACTTTCAACTCGCCAGCCTTGATCGTCCGTCAAATGCCAGTGAAATACGTTAAGCTTTGCCGCCGCCATACCATCTAGCTGACGTTTAATTGTTTGCAGTGATAAAAAATGTCGTACGCTGTCTATTAATAAACCACGCCAAGCAAAACGTGGATCATCATCGATACTGAGTGTTGGCAAAGAGATCCCTTTTTTTTCTCTGCGAGCTTCGCCGGTATTAGCAAGCTGTATTAATGTAGTCAGTGCATGTTGAGCACCAAATACCGTCATTGCCTGTATATTCACGTCGCTGTTATTAATTAACAGAGTATAACTTTCATCTTCACTGAACTGAGGTACAAGTAAGGCCAGCTCAGGCTGATGTATATTAATTTTTATATCAGCACGTTCTTTACTGCCCTGTAATATTTTTATACTACTTTGGTTTATTCTTGATAAATGTAATTGCAAACGCTGTAACTGAAATTCTTCTCGCTGTTGACTCATCCCCTCGATATACACAGATAAAGTTGAACCGAGACTGAGCTCAGCGCCATGTTGAATAATGTGTTTAGGCATGGGCATAAGGGGCAATTCTGAACGAGGATGAACCGAGCTAAAAGTCAGACTTGAAAATAGTAAACTAAATAAAATAAATATAAACTTGCTGCAACGCATTTAACTTTCCTCATCAGTAAAATCTATGAGCACGTTTTTAGGAATAAGTGCACCATGGTATTGAATCACCATACCAGCAAGGCGATGGGCAAACTTAACCGACTCTTCATAATCGTTAGCGTTTAGACTAGCGGCTAAAAACCCCGCCGCAAAAGCATCACCTGCTGCTGTTGTGTCGGTAATTTTGCTACTAGCAATAACCTTTGGTGTGATTCGTAATAAAATGTTAGACCCTTTATTTGCAACAATACATGGGTCACTTCCACATCGGATAACTAAAGTCTCGGGGTGGTTAGATTGACTAAAATGATACTGTATAATCTCATCTACATTTGTAGTTCCATACACGCTGTATTCATCTTCATCGGTTAAAAAAACAAACTCTGCTAGGGCCATTATCTTTTTAAACCAGCCTTTAGCCTCAAAGGCGGTCCATAACGCAGAACGGTAATTATTATCGAAAATAATTATTCCACCGCGTTGTTTAAATTGTATAAGTGTTTGAATTAACAGTTCTCTTTGTGCATCACATAAAACCGCTAGGCTTATCCCCGAAAGGTAAATTGCATCAAACGCATTTTCTCTTAGTGCCTCCAACAAAGCCGGATGTTGCTTAATGTATTGTTTAACGGGGCTATTACATCGGTCGAAATCAAAATGGCGTTCACCACGATTATCAAGTTTGACCCAGTATTGCCCCAAACTCATACCTTTTCGCGTCGTTATAAATTTTGTTTTTATACCTGAATATTTTAGTAAATTACTCAACTCAAGACTTGCAAGGTCATCACCAATAGCTGTTGCATAATAAATAGCTAAAATAGAATCAGGTTTAATCAATTGGGCCAAATACCAAGCAGTATTAAAAGTGTCACCCGCAAAGCCAGTATCGCCATTTGCACGATTCTCCACCATGCACTCACCAAAAAAAACGATACTTTTTATATTTGTTAAATGTGCGTAATTCATTGTAACCGCTCGTTTTCTTGACACTGTGAATAAACAGCTTCCCGCTTTTTAGTAAAAAAACTTATTGTGATGCCTAGTAACAAAGCAGTAAGACATGATGGGATGATCGGATTACCAAAAAATAGCGCCCACTGATGATTTATCCCCACCAGCACTCCCGCTAGAGGGCCTCCCAATAAAGTTGCTATAGCACCTTGCCAAGTGTAATCAGGCCAAAATCGTCCTAAAATTCCCATCACACAGAGGCCACTCATTAATATAGAAATCATTTTGGTGATATAACTGACAATATCGTCAGACCAAAGAGCCAGTAACAGAGCAATAATGATTGTCCCTAACATAGCTAGACGAGAAAACAGCAACTGTTTAGCCTCACTATGCACATCGCTGTGAGCCTTGCTGAATATATCACTGATTAATACACTGACTCCTGCTATTGCATCTGAGCTGGCACTGGATAAGGTGGCTGAAATGCCGGCTAACAAAATAAATCCGCCTAAGTAAACAGGCAAAACATGCAATGCTATATAAGGAAAAGCATAGGCGGCACTGTCTAACGCACCATTCATTAGATAGGCACTTGTACCTATTAAAGCAGGTAGCAGTGCAAAAAATAAATATAGAATACCCGATAGAATGAATGAGCGGCGAATCGTTTTAACACTATCAGCAGCATATATTCGCTGACGAAAAGATGGCGTAGCCAAGACGCCAACTAACACAGCTAAAAACATTGATATAGCATGCAGTAAGCCGACATTTTTATAAGAAAAAACACCTTGTTTAGCAACTAGTTCACTGTTGTTTAAGGTACTTAACCCGCCAACATTTTCAAGTGAAAAATAGGCCATCAACACAAAACCAATAAATAATATGATAGCTTGTAAAGAATCTGTCCATACAACCGCTGAGTAACCACCTAATATAATAAAAACTGCAAGTCCAGCTCCTATTAATAATTTGGCTTGCGTAATACTCAGCTCTGTTAGCCAAGATAAATACATACCACCACCTATAAGGTGAGCGCCAAGCCAACCTATGCTTGCAGCATAGATAACAACCGCTAAAATTTGTTTGACCCACTTATGGTTACCCACGTAACTTGCCAGCTCTTCACTCATCGTTGAGAATACTTGCTCTCGAGCAGGTGCGAACAACCACGCTAGCAGCAAAATACCCACAGCACCGCCAACACCATATAAAGCGCCAGCCCAACCATTTTCATAGGCAAAACCTACAGCCCCCATCGAGGAGCCAGTGCCTACCATAGTGGCCACGGTCGTACCGAGTGTAAGAAAAAGGGGCACTTTACGTCCGGCCAATAAATAATCACTCGCATTCTTTTGCTTTCGCGATACCAACCAACTAATTAAAATCATAACCAGTAAGTATGTAAAAAAAGCCAGCAGATAATAGGATTGACTAGCAAACATACGTTCTCCCCAGGGTGTGTTAGCTATTTTTGTAACAGGTCACATCAACCTCAACTTTGCAGTCGACAACTAAATCTGCAACCATACAAATTCGTGCGGGCGGATGAGCACCAAAAAATTCCGCAAATACCTTGTTAAAAGACTGAAAATATCGCGCATCAGTAAGCACCACAGAAACATGAGTCACATGCTCTAGTGCGTAACCTGCTTCAGCCATAATTGCAATGCAATTCTCTATTGCCAAACGTGACTGAGGAACGATACCCCCTTCTACTATTTCACCGTTTTTCATCGGTGTTTGACCTGACACTTTAAGCCAACCACCAGCGACAACAGCGCGCGAGAAAGGTAAATGTTGACCACCTGTTCCCTTTCCACCTTCAGCACCTATTCTTTTTATTGTCATACGTTCCTCATTAACTAAAATTATGTCGATTTAAAAATTGCCCAGCTCGGCCAAATCCTGAATACTCAGTTGTGTTATCACTTGATTGGTAACTTAAAACCCCATTTACCCAGACCATTTCTATTCCGCTCGCTTTATATTGGGGTTTGCTATAAGTTGCGTTATCTATAATTTTTTCTGGATCGAATAACACCAGATCAGCAAAAAAACCGGCCTCAACTTTGCCTCGTTTGCACAATTTAAAATGCTCGGCTGGCAGCGCTGTCATTTTGTGTAAAGCAAGATTCAATGAAAACAATTTTTCATCGCGACAATAATGACCCAGTACACGAGGGAATGTCCCCCACAACCTTGGATGTGGATGTGGATCACACGGTAAACCATCCGAACCAATCATGCTGTGTTCGTAACCCAAAAATGTTTTCACATCAGATTCCAACATACAGTGATAAACAGCGCCGGCTGGCTGTATACGTGAAGCGGCTTCAAGTAGTGAAACATCCCACTGCTTTGCAATATCACTCAAACTTTGCTGCGCCATATCAGGAAACGATTTAGACCATGTAATAAAAATCTCTGTATCGTCGTTGACTTGTTTTAAGTCTAAGGTACTTGAACTCGCAGAATAAGGGTAACAATCGCAACCTATATGCTGGTGCTGCTTTTGTTGTTCAAAGTGCGCAAGCACTTCTTTTGAACGTCCCCAGTTTTCTTGTCCTGCGCATTTTATATGAGAAATAACTAAAGGAAGTTTGGCCTGTTTAGCAGTAGCAAATGCTTCATCCATAGCATTTATAATTCCCTGAAACTCACTGCGCAAATGGGTGGTATAAAGCCCATCAAATGGCGTAACAACTTTAGCTAACTCATTAATTTCACACTCACTGGCCTCTTTAGCATTGTAATACGCAAGCCCTGTGCTTAAACCAAGCGCTCCTTGTTGCATAGCAACGGCTAACAAGCTTTTCATTTTAATTATCTCACTAGACGTTGCTTCTTGCTCTAACTTTTCCATCACTTGCGCACGTAAACTAATATGGCCTATTAACATTGCTAAGTTCACACTGGGTTTCACCTTAGCAAATGCTTTTTTGTAACTAAGCATATCGGGATAAACAAACTCACTTTGCCCACCAAGTAAGTTAATGGGATCACGCACTGCACTGACAGCCGTTGTTGGTACAGCGCTAATGCCACAATTACCAGCAATTACTGTAGTCACCCCCTGACTTAGCTTAGCTGGTACTGATGGGTTTCTGAGCACTTCGAGATCATCATGAGTATGAACATCAATAAACCCTGGTGCTAAAATCAAACCTTGCGCGGAGATAATGTTTCTCGTGTCTATATTTAGGTTTTTTCCTATAGCTAAAATAAACTCGTCTTTTATCGCAACATCGAGCTGCTCTATTGGGCTTTCTTTATCAATAAAGACCCGAGCTCCTTGAATAATAAAATCGGCTGATGTGTTTTTCACGTATTTAATCCCCTAGCGGAAAACGCTTATCGGCAGGTGGCATATTGCTATTTTTGTCTCGATGTTGATCCAGTTGAATTTTCAAGCGGCGTAACTTCTCTTTTGAGCGACGCTGATTTCTCATTGCCACTTCACTTGAAAGAATATCCAAAGCTGCCATCATTACGTACCTTGCGGCGCTTGGTTTGAAAATATAATCACTTTCTTGTGTTTTTATAGGCAATTGAAAATCAGCGAGTGCTGAAAGTTCACTATCAGGACAAATGGTAATAATCACAGCCCCATATTCTTTCGCTATTTTGGCAGCATCCATCACATCGGGTGAAACGCCACTGAGAGATAAACAAATGACTACATCTCCCTTATTTACTGTTGAGGCAGCCATGCGCATCATCATAGGATCGCTATAGGCATTAGAAAGTACATCAAGTCGAAAAAAGCGGTTTTGGCACTCCTGAGCTAACATGCTACTGCCTCCACCAACCCCAAAAATTAAACAATGCCTAGCATGACAAACAGCATCACTGGCTTGCTCGACAATTGCTTCATCAATGGCTCCAGCATTCAATTCTAAAATTTCATGAATAGATGTATATACGTGGGATAATTGTTTTTTTTCAATGATCTCTGGAGTAGTAAAACGCTCTCCGATTGCCGCAGATTGAGTTAATCTAAATTTTAGATCACGTACATTTTCGCAGCCTAAGCTTCGAGCTAAGCGAGTGATACTGGCATGACTCACTTTTGCCTTATCAGCTAATTCATTGATTGAAGCGGTAGCTGAAAAATTCAAATCAGACAAAATTAACCTGGCCACTTTGTCTTCTGCTGGACTAAAATGTCCAAGGCCTTCTTTTATTTTACTTATTATATCCATAAGAAACCTTTCTAGAATTGTGTTGAAATGGTCTTAGTGATAACCCAATCATCTTCAACAACACCTATTTGACGCCATTTATCGAATGTTAAACAAGGATGAGACGTCGAAAAATTCATCATGTCTCCCACCCGAAGGACCTGATCGTCTGAATAACGTAACATACAATGCTGATCCATTATTTTTTCAATTTTCAATCCATTGGTGGCATTCGTTAATTGCCCTGATTTAATAGAGAAAATAAGCTCTGCTGTTGGAAGCCCTGCATCAAACGCCACATCACGCTTGCCCATACCAATAATTGCAAGACCAGGCTCAGGTATTGACAAAACATACGCCCAGATACTTAAACTACTCTCTAACTCGCCAGTGATATCACAGGCTAGCTGACTTCTTGATATTATTGCCTGCTGCGCTTTGTGATAAATGCCAGTGTCATGGATAAGATAACAACCAGGCCTAAGTATAATGTTGAAGTTGTCTGAGCATGTGTTGTCATAAAGCGTTTTTGCAACGATGTCGTACCATGCTGAACCTGCCCCCGTGATAATAGGTTTGTTTGTATTATAGCGGTTTTCAGCTTGTAGTTTTTTTGCAAGGGTACTCACCTCATCAACAAAAACCTTTACTTGCTGAACTGGATTTTCACCGCCTATAACACCTTCATAAAAAGCAATACCCATTAATTTTAGGCTGGAATATCGCTCACAGGCTGCCACTAAACTTGATATTTCTTTTGCTGAACGTAAGCCACAACGCCCACCCTTTATACCTACTTCTAATAAAATATTAACGCTCAAATTACGCACAGCAAAAAACTCACCTATGTCCATTAAGTTGTCTATTGAATCTGCAAAACAATAAAACTCAACTGTACTACTTTCTAACCATTTACCTATTTGATCAAAATGAAATTTACCGACCAACTGATTGGCCATAATCACACGTGTAATACCTGCTTCAAATGCACTTATAACTTGCGGCACCGTGGCTAAAGTCATCCCCCAAGCACCTGCGTCTAGTTGCATCTTAAACAAGTCTGTCGACATGGTTGTTTTACCATGTGGAGCAAGCAACATGTTATGTTTAGCGGTAAAGTCTGCCATCCACTTTGCATTTTTCTTAATTTTGTCTTGTTTAATAACCGCTACTGGCAAACTAACTTGTTCTTTTAATATATCCCAACCAGTTTGCTGTAATTGCTTTATACAGCCACTCCCTTTAATCAATTCAGGCATTTTTATCCTTATTACTAACAACCGAAGTTATAAAATAAATTTGTCAGCTCTGGTAATTAACAGAGCTGACAAGCATAGAGTTAGAAACTTGCTCTAACACTTAACGCAAAACGTCTGTCTGTTGTAAAGTTTAAAGCTTGAGTTTTGGTGCCCGCTTGATCCATTTGATATCGAGTTTTTGTTTCGGTATCTAATAAGTTACTTGCTTCAAGTCCTACTTTCCAATGGTCATTAATGCTGTAGTAAATACTTGCATCCATCATGCCTGATGCCTCAGCATATGCTGGAACATATTCTTCAGATTCACGAAGTGTGAGTAGATACTCTGAGCGCCATGTGTAAGCAACACGCATTGATATTTTGTCGTATTCGTACATCCCGACTAAATTCATGTTCTTATCAGAATAACCTTGCAGAGGTAATCCACTGAAAACACGGAATGTATTACGGGTATCAGTGATCGGATCGCCGTTTTCATCAAACGCTAATGTACCCGTAGATACTTCATTTGGATCTTCAAGTCCATCCTGATCGATTAAGGTAAAGTTAAATTGTAAGCCTAAACCACTCCAAGCACCTGGCAGCATGTCATAAAATTGTGAGTATGAAAATTCAGCGCCCTGTATCGTGCCTGACCCTGTATTAGCCGGACCATAGGCAGAAATATCGTACTGCTCACCATTAAAGGTTCGATCTAAATTGAATGCCCTGTTACGAATAATATTGTCCAATTTCTTATGGAATAAACCAACAGTGACATAACCTGCTTCAGCAAAGTACCATTCAGTGGTTAGATCTGTATTAATAGACTCTTCCGGCTCTATATTAGGGTTACCAGAGAGTGCTGTTACTTCAATATCGTCGATCCCAACAACAGGGTTGTTTGTTTCATCATAATCAGCGCCTGGTGTTTGTAATCTTCGGTTATAATCTAAATTGATAATGCTTATATTTCTAGCATCCATCAGATTAGGGTAAAACAATGCTTTTGATGCGCCAAAACGCACAACAACGTCTTCAGATACACCAAAACTAAGATTTAAGCTTGGTAGAATTGTACTGTAGTCAGTGCCATCTACTGTGCTTAAAGTGGATTCACCATTAGCAAGGTCATAGTAACGTTTGTATTCGTCCTGCTGCATAACCGTGTTTAAAGAAGTCCCTTCTTCACCTCGTTTAATCGTTGCTGGTTGTACAATAGCGCCGGTCGATTGCAGTTTATAATTAACATAACGTAAGCCCACATTACCCACTATTGGCATATCGTTAAACTCGAAATCGAAGTCTCCTCGCACATAAAACTCGGTACGTTTTTCATTACTTGAACTTATATTATGGGCTGCAAATGGACCATCTACACGGTCAGCTTTGTCCTCATAAGGAACATAAGTCCCAGTACACACGCCATTATTTGCCGCACTGTTTGTTGCATTATGCCATCCATCTTTACAGCCTTGGCGCAGAGAATTTGCATAGTCTTTAACAAGAGACATTTTAGGGAATAGAAAGTTATTTACATCTCCAAGTAATACTTGCCCATTGTAATAATCTGAAAAATCAACTCGTTCAAATAGCTCTGGACGATTCACTGCTGCGGCGGCATTGCGGTCATCTTGCACCCAAGGGGTACCAATAGCTGACCACCCTTCATAAGCCGTGTCTCTTACAGTAAGGTCCTTATCAGACACATATGCACCAGCACTGACACTGGTAAAGTTACCATCTAATTCATATTTAAAATCAATTTTATAGCTATCAGCTTCGGCCGTATTGTGCTCGACTTGCTCCATACCACTGCCCAAAAATAAGTTAGGTACCGGCCCATTCCAATCTTCATTCGGTGACCAACCCGCTGTCATTATGTTATCACTTAAAAATTCAACGGTTGGTCTGCTACCCCGCATATCTAAAAAGTATGGAGATACAACATGCACATGATTACCGCGTGTTTGGCCTGACATACTGTAGTTTTGAACATGCTTATCTGAGTCTATCATTTGATAGTCAAGGTCAATTGTTAGCCTATCAACAGGCTTTAAAGTCAATTTAAATGAGGTGTCATTGACTGTATTTTCATTATAATTCCAACGACTACGGTAAAAAAATGGAGTCTCAGGGCTAACACCTAAAGCAACACCTGAAGTTACAAAGTTATCACTCGTCGTTAGCGGGTATCCATTAGCAGCATCATCTTGCCAATTCTGAGAGGATCCCATGAATCCCTTAAATCCCTGTGCAGCCTGACCTATTTGACGTTCATTCCACTCTAAAGATGCTTTCGAACGAATGTGCTCAATCGTTGCAACGATTGTCTCGTCATCATTTGCCCATTGTAAAGATGAGGTTAAACCTTGGCGTTTACGGTCGTTATCTGCCGTACTCATATGAATGGCAACAGGCACATGCCAGATACTACCCGCTGGCTGATTAGGAAGCGCTGGGCCATCCACTGGTGAAGAAGGGTCTACCCCTGTAATGCCGCCCCATTGATCAAGCGTTGGGATAAAAGCATCTCCTCGTGAATGAAAATTACCTAAGCCAACACCATCCCCGCGGGTTTTAAACTCAGATTGTGAAGCGGCAATTAAAAATCCAAACTTACCTGAATTAGTTTCCCACGTATCAGAGAATAAAGCAGAGAACGAAGGCGTAACTTCTTCTCTAAAATCAGCATAGTTTGCTTTTGCATTGACAGAAATAAGTTGCTTATCAGAATCAAAAGGCTTTCTTGTTAACAAATTAACCGTGCCTGAAATACCACCTGAAATCAAATCAGCTGTTTGGTTTTTTACCACTTCAACCGCACCTAATAACTCTGCAGGAAAGTCTTCATAACTTAGCCCACCACTTGCGTTGGCACTAAATGCATCACGACCGTTTACTTCTGAACGAACTCTGTCTAAGCCACGAACCAAAACACCAGTTCCTTCATCTGCGTAATGCTTAGGATCATCCGAAGAAGCGAAACGCTCAATTGTTACACCAGGTACGCGCTGTAAAGCTTCTGTCACCGATTTGTCAGGTAATGCGCCAATATCAGACGCGGTGATAACATCTTTCACTGTATCAGCAAATCGCTTAAGGTTTTGTGCGCTATTAATGCTACCTCGAATACCACTTACTTCGATGACCTCTATATCTTCATCCGCTTTGGCAGCGCTGTCATTTTCGGCAAAAGCAAAAGATGAAACAAATAGCGGGCTTAACCCCATCAACGCATAAGTAACAGCAAGGCTTAGCCTTGTTCGTTTGGTCTGATTTTTTCCTGTATCGATGACTAGTTTTGACATTTTTATAATCTCTTCATTTTCATAAACCAGTGAGCTAGTAAAACAACAACTAACGTACCCCTTGAATTTAAAGCAGACATTACATGGTTTATACAATGTTTTTGCCTACTCACTATTGTTACTTTGTAACTATTAATAAAAAAGCAACTGTTACTTTTTAACACACCAGCAACTAAAGTAAAACAATTTTTATCAATAAATGAACAAAAATATAAAATATGAGTTGTATAGGAAAAGGAAGGATTTTTATAAGAAACTGAAATAAATAAAAAAGCGCTGATTAATATCAACGCTTTTTGGATAAAAATGTATTTTTACTATTACTTAACGATCTTCATTTCGTCTAGCAAGTTTTGTGCGTTATCAACTTTATCCATTACCCACAGCATATAACGTGAATCAACATGAATTGAGCGATTTAATGCAGGGTTATAATCCCAGTCACCAATAATACTCTCGTATACGCCATCGAACAGTAAACCTACAAGTTCCGCTTTGCCATTTAGCGTAGGCGATCCTGAGTTACCACCGGTAGTATCAACATTCGATAAAAAGTTAACAGGTACTGTGTTCATGCCGCCAGTGTAGTCGCCATATAATTTAGCTTTAATTTGCTTTTGCAAATTTTGAGGAGCATTAAACGGTTCAATATCTGTATTTTTAGCAAGTAATCCTTCAAGCGACGTAAACGGTGTTGCAACTAACCCATCCTGTGGAGAATAACCACCCACTGTGCCATAGGTTACGCGAAGCGTACTATTTGCATCAGCATACACAGGTTTATTTTTCGCTTTATTAAATGCAATGATCGCTGCCATTAACTTTGGACGTGCGGCTTGAAGTTTGCCTGCAAGTGCTTTGTCTTTATCTTCTTGCGCTTTCATTACCTTAAAAATGGCATCAGCATACTGAATAAATGGGTCATCACTTTTCTTAATTTGCGCAAACGACTTTTCAGCCAAGCTTAAACGTGTGTCTTCATCATTAAGTGATGATTTCGCGTACATGCTATCGAGTAGTGCTTTATGCTTTGTTTTATCAAAGCCATTTTGTAAGTTAAACGCTTTATCAACTTCAGCAAACCGTTCTTGTTTCGGCAGTGCAGCATACAGCTCTAAAAAGTGCAGTAAGATTGCTTTATCAACACCTTCGTCAAAGCGACGAGTCATACGCTTTAAGCCTGCTTCTAGTCTTGGTAAATCACGTTCTTGATAACCAGACTCACGCTCACTATTAGGTTTTTGCTTTTCATATGCTAAACGATATAAACGACGAGCTGTGCTGATCATTTGTGAACGATGTACGTAACCTAACATGCGATCGCGTTCGTTATGCTGTTGTGACTGTTCAACTAATGCCGAAAGTTCAGCCAATACGTTGCCGTATTGCCTTTTTAATCTACGGTCGTTGTTGATCCAGTTTGTTAACGCTTGTTCAAACTGCTTTTTACGCTCGTACATCGTGCCTTTATTAAAGCTTTCGATCATTGAGCCGTAGTTTTTAATATAATTATTATACCCTGCGATAGTACTTTCATAAGCAATGCGCGCTTTACTGCCATCTTCAGCATTTTCTTCAATTAATGATACATACTTCGTATTATGTATACGGGCTTTTGGGTAGCTGGTATTAAATACATAATCAACTTCTGCTGCAATGCGATAGCGATTGGTACGCCCAGGGTAGCCTGTCACCATGACAAAATCACCCTCTTGCACGCCTTTTGCACTGACGCTCAGATATGAATCAGGCACGAATGGCACGTTGTCTTCACTGTATTCAGCCGGTTTACCGTCTTTACCAACATAGGCGCGGTAAAATGCAAAATCACCAGTATGTCGCGGCCACATCCAGTTATCTATATCGCCACCGTATTTACCTACACCCATTGCTGGAGTATAGGCTAAACGAACATCTTTAATTTCTAATGATTTTATTAAGTAAAACTCTAAACCACCATGAAATGAATATACATTACAACGGTAATTATCATCCGCTTCACAGTCCGCTACCAGTTGCTTTTGGTTTTTCTCAAGTGCATCGTAACGAGCTTTTGCGCTAAGCGATTCAGTACCCTTAATGACTTTATCAGTCACCTTGGTCACGGTTTCTGTAACATAGACGCGCGAACCTGGGGCTGCTGGTAAGTCATCAGAAGCTTTTTTAGCTAAAAAGCCATTTTCTAAAATATTGTTCTCTGGTGTGGAGTTGTATTGAATAGAACCATAAGCACAGTGATGATTAGTTACCACTAAGCCTTTCGGTGATACGAACGATGCAGTACATCCACCTAAGCTTATAACTGCATTCATTGGAAATTCGGTTAATTTAGAAATTGATTTTGCATCAATCTCAAGCCCTTTCGCTTTTAATACAGATTCAAGCTCTGGGAGTTGATGTGGTTGCCACATACCTTCATCAGCAAACGATGTGCCAGTAAATGCCAAAGCACACAGTGCAATAAGAGGTTTTAAACGCATTTTTTCAATCCTTTTTTATTATGTCAGAAATAGGGTACGCGCCAATCACTGAACAGGTCAATCTTTCTGCGACTAATAGTTATAATATAACGTCAAAAGGAAATAAACTTACCTTCATTGCAAATAATATGACATAAACTTGCCATAGGTGTGTCACATGCCCTCATTAACATATTGCAAAATCTTATCTTATGTTGATTGTGTTTTATGCCCCCTATTTTTTTAATTAACCTTGAGCGTTCACCGCAACGCTTGGCAAACAGTGTAATGCAGTTTAACAAGCACGAACTTTCCTTCACTAAAATAGATGCAATTGATGGTGCGACCTTGTCACAAGCCCAGATTAATAAGCATTACTGTGAAACCTTAAATAAAAAAAACTACCATTACCCATTAAGTAGAGGGCAAATCGGTTGTTATTTAAGTCACCGCAAAGCATGGCAAGCAATTGTTGATCAAAAACTTGATTATGCATTAATTTTTGAAGATGACTTTAACTTAACAAGCGATATACACGCGGCAATTAACCGTATTAATAATTTAGAAATGCAGTGGCAATTAATTAAACTTTGCGCATATAAAGGGCGAAAGCGACGCATTGCTTATCAAAAAACTTTAGATGATGGCTACTCTTTAGTGGTACACAAAAAGCTAATGTCAGGCTGCTGCGCAACAGCAATAAGTTATGATGGAGCAAAGCAATTGCTTGCTGCCACTGAAAAGTTTGGCAGACCTGTTGATTGCGATTTACAACATATTTGGCAGACCGGCGTACCAGGTTTTTCACTCATGCCATTTCCGGTAACTCAATGTACTGAACAAAAAAGTGATATTAAAATGCGTAGTGAAAAGCAGGTAAAAAAAGCATTTTTTAAGCGAAAATATCAACAATTAGTAGCAAACATTAATAATAAAAAAGCGACCAGCGAGTTTATAAACGAAATACAACTAGAACATTTCAGACAAAAAAGGAGCCTAAGCTCCTTTTTACTTGAAAAACTAAGTTGATTATTTACTTAGTCTTATTTGGGTGCTCTACGCCTATCCATGCTTTAAATAACGCCATTTGTTGATCTGTTGCATCAGCATTTGCTGTTATCTTTTTCGATTTATCAAAGCCTTCACTCAGCGTTATCGAAGTCGTTTGCAATGCATCTCGACGTATAAAATCAATCGAAACTTTATCGCCTGCTTTAAACGTTTCTAAGCTAGCTTTTAAATCTTTACCGACATGCTTTTTGTCAATAGCAACAATTTTATCATTTGTCGTTAAACCAGCCTGCCAAGCAGCACCACCTCGACGAACATGAGTAAGTGTTAATAACTCACCTGTATTTTTGGCAAAACTATCGATACTCGCTTGCGGTTTTGCGCCCGCTGGACGGGTGTGAATTAAACCTACTTTTGCTAATAACTTCTCAAAATCAATTGCAGCTGGACTATCTACATTGCTAGCCCACCAATTACTGTAATCACGACCAGTTAAATCCTGCAAAATAGTTTTTACGTCAGAGGCAGTAAACCCATGAGGCATTTTGTAGCTATTATATAGAGCGCGATGTACATCACGGTAACTTTGTTTTCCCTGACTCTTTTCAAGCAAATCTATATCTAACGCCATCGAAATTAATGCACCTTCTAAGTAAATATTCGTGCCATAATTTCGAGCGTGATCGCCTCCTTGGTTGATCCATTTGTCAAAGCTAGTTTCACTCGCGCTTTGTACTTCGCGCCCTGGCGTAGCCAAGTGACGATTAACTGTTTTAGTCAAGGTTTTGAAAAACTCATCGGTGGTTGATATACCGGAGCGCACGAGTAAATGATCTTCGAAATAACTCGTTGAACCTTCTGCAATCCATAACAATTTGTCAAAGTTCATATTTGTGTAATCGTAAGGCATCAAGCCTTCTGGTCTATATGCTTTAACATTCCAAGTATGAATAAACTCATGGGCTGCGGTGCTAATAAAAGCAAGGTAATCATCACGCGAGCCAAACCTATCTCGCGGACGTTGAATAATAGTTGAGTTTACATGCTCAGTTGCGCCACCTGCACCCGATGTGGCATGAACCATAAACACATAACGTTCATACGGGTAATTATCCCAAATGATATTTCCTGTTTTAACCAGTTTTTTAAGGTCCGTTAGCATCAAGTCAACATCGTAGTTTCCTTCGCCCCAAATAACGAGTTCATACTGTCGGCCATCCACTTCAAACTCGTAAAAATCATTTATTCCAGTTTCGATTGGAGAGTCAATAAGCACATCATAATCGGCCGCCTTAAAACGATGTTTTGAACCAGCATTTTCCATACCAGAGACAGAGCGCCACGTTTTTGGCACATTAAGATTCACCGTCACTGGTTCTTGACGAAACGATTCGCTGAACATAAAAAAACCTGATGCATCGATAAACGCATGACTGTCGTCTATATGCCTTGCGCGTTTGCCTAATTCATTTGCATAAATTTGGTAGTCTATATTAACACTCGTTGGTTCATTTAAATGTACCCGCCACGTACTGGCATTTATTTTTTCCCATTTAAGAGCCTGCCCATCCTTACCTTTTGCGTCGAAGTAGCGTACACCGTTAGCTAAATTTAAAATTTCATAGCGACCCGTTCGCCATGCCGGCAATTTGATATCCAGCTGAGCTTGAGCTGACTTTGGAAACTCAACGCTCACATTCCCAAGGTGATGCTCTGGTTCTGTAATTGATAATGAATAATTTACATCAGCCCAAGCTGAATACGAAAATACCGTGGCAAGCGACAAGGCTAATAACTTTTTCATGGGAACTCTTGGTGTTTTAACATTTAATAAGTTTAAGACTATCAACGATAGTAAATGATGTGTAATAAAAGCGATAAAGTGACCACAGTTTAAGTTCGATGAATAAAAATCAACATCAAATACTAAGTTTTTGACTTACCACCTACATTTGTGCCAGTTTTGTTGTAAACTTACGGCTATAAACGATTAAATTTATGGCGGTATGTATTAGTGTCAGGCCAGCTCGAAGTTTTAAATAAAAAGCTTAAACAAGCTATCGATACCAGAAAAGTCCTTGAAAATGCGCGAAAGCAACAAGTTGACACGCTTACTCATTTTGCAGCTAAGCTTTCTTTGAGTTGTAAAGGTATGGATATCGAATTGGATAACCGTTTAGCTAAATTTAGAAGTGCACTTAATAAAGGTGTCGACTTTGAAAACTTAGCTCCACTAATTACTGAAATCCTGAGCCTGTTAAAAAACCAAGAAGTACAACAATTATCGCACCAAAGAGAGCTGCATAATAGTGTCTTAACCGCCGGTAAATTATTACAAAAAACCAAAGGTTTACCTGATGACACCCGCCGTTCCTTGCGTAATTTACTTGATCATCAATTGAATGAAATTCAATCTACGAATGATTTCATACCAATATTAAATAAGCTTGTTGCTATTTATCATCAAGCCCTCAATGTCAAGTTAGCGCTTGGCAATGAATCAGCTTCAACCACACACCCAAAATTGGCGAAAGAGCTTTTAACACTTGCTAATGATCTCGTTTTTGAAGACGAAGCGGCAGACAGTGTAAAAGCGATTAAAAACAAAATATCTGAAACAGACAGTGTTGAAGAACTATTAAGTGCTGCTATTGAAATAATTAGAATTATAGCTACAAATATCAGTGATGAGCGACAATCAGCTCAGAGCTTTTTAGTATCGCTAAATCAAACACTTGAAGAGCTTCACCACTCGATTGTAGCCACAAGTAAACACTCTGAATCAATGAGCACAGAGTTTGAAACGCTCAACAAGCGTATTGAAAGTAAAATAGTTAACTTAACAAAACAAACCCAAGACGCTACATCTATTTCGTCTTTAAAAGCCCTTGTTGATAATGAGCTTAAATCGTTAAGTCACGACTTAATCGCAAAAGAACGCCTTGAACAAGAAGATAGGCAAGCCCTGATTAAGAACTTTCATGACATTAATACCCGTGTAGGCAGCTTAGAAACTAAGCTATCAAAGTACAAGAAACGCCTTCATGATCAGCGTTTTAAAAGTTTATTGGATGGTCTAACTAAGCTACCAAACCGTGCGGCATTTGATGAAAGGTTTAACCATGAGTTTCACCTTTTCTCAGTACAAGAGTCTGATTTTACTTTAGTTGTTATTGATGTTGACCACTTTAAGTCAATCAATGACCAATACGGCCATAGTGCTGGTGACAAAACACTTCAGGTGATTGCTAAAGCACTGCAAATGTCGATTAGAAAATCGGATTTTATCGCTCGCTACGGCGGTGAAGAGTTTGTATTACTTATGCCAGGGATGTCTGTGGAGAATGCAACAGCACCACTTGAGAAACTTCGACAAGCAATTAAAGCGATTCCGTTTAAGTTTAAGAACAAGGGTGTACAAATTACCGTATCAGTTGGAGCCACTCAATTCAAAAAAGGAGATACGCCGTTAATTGCATTTGATCGTGCTGATGACGCTTTATATAAAGCAAAAAAATCTGGCCGAGACAAGCTATGTATCAATTCTTAACATAAAAAGTAATAACAGTCAGCAAGGAGAATGCCTATGTTAATTCAGTTAAACCCTACAGGCGTGTTAGATTTACTGTCGCAGTTAGAAGTTGACTTATTAGAGCAATCCTCTGCAAGTGAGCGTTACACTCTATTTAGAAATTGTGTACTCGCCGTATTAAATGTTGGCAGCCATACGGACTCAAGCTCTGAGATATACGATAAATACCAAGATTTCGATATTCGCCTGTTAATCCGCGAACGTGGTATTAAAATTGAGCTAGAAAACCCACCTCAAACAGCATTCGTTGATGGACAGATAATCACGGGGATTCATGAACATATTTTTTCTGTGATCCGCGACATTTTATTTATTTGTCAAAAATACGAAAAAGACCTCACAGAACAAAAAGCGATTACACATATGGTCTTTGATATGCTCCGAAATGCAGGGGCATTACGAGTGAACACGGATCCAAGTATGGTTGTTTGCTGGGGTGGCCACTCCATTAATGAAACAGAGTACAAATACACGAAACAAGTGGGTTATGAATTAGGCTTAAGGGGTTTAAATATTTGTACAGGTTGTGGCCCAGGCGCTATGAAAGGACCTATGAAAGGAGCCACAATTGGTCATGCCAAACAGCGCAATACCGATAATCGCTATTTAGGTTTAACTGAACCAAGCATCATTGCTGCTGAGCCTCCTAACCCCATTGTAAATGAATTGGTTATACTGCCTGATATCGAAAAACGGCTCGAGGCGTTTATTCGCACAGCTCACGCAATAATTATCTTTCCCGGAGGCGCTGGGACTGCTGAAGAACTGCTGTACTTATTAGGTATTTTATTGCACCCGGATAATCAGAAACAGTCTCTACCTGTTATTTTGACAGGCCCAAAAGAAAGTGAAGACTATTTTAAAGAGTTATGTAAATTTATTGAGCTAACATTAGGATGTGAAGCGCTGGAAAAGTTTGAAGTTATTATTGATAACCCTGCGCAAGTAGCAATCAAATTAAAATCATCTATGTTCCAAGTGCGTGATTACAGAAAAAGTGTAGGTGATGCTTATTATTTTAATTGGACTTTGAAAATTGATAATGACTTTCAGCAGCCTTTTGCTCCAACCCACGAAAATATGTCTGGGCTAGATTTACACCTTGATCAACCTAAACAGTTGCTGGCGGCTAATCTTCGTCGTGCATTTTCTGGAATTGTTGCTGGAAATGTTAAAGATGAAGGTATTCAAGCAATTAAACAACATGGTAGATTTATTCTTAGTGGTGAGCCTGAGCTGATGAAAAACATGGATAAGTTACTTAAAGCATTTGTTGAACAAGGTAGAATGAAACTACCGGGTTCAAAGTATGTTCCATGTTATGAAGTAAACGCTTAAAAGAGAAAAACCGTGTCAGGACAATTACTTTTAATCGATGCGCTTAATTTAATTAGGCGCATCTATGCTGTTGACAGTAATCAAAATAAGTTCAGTGATCAACAAATGATTATCACATGCTGCCAACGTGTGGCACATGCATGTAAAAAGCTGCTCCGTGTAACGAATGCTACTCATGCCATCGCTGTTTTTGATGGTGATAAAAGTTGGCGCTATCATTTTTACCCACAATATAAGAACAGCCGTGCCCCGATGCCAGCTTTACTTAAAGAGAACTTAACACAGTTCAAAAGTGCAATAGAGCAAATTGGGGTTGTTGTATTTGCGCCCGATAATGATGAAGCTGACGATATTATTGCAACTCTAGCTCATAAAGCTGCATTACATAGTGTTTCAAGTACAATTGTTTCTACTGATAAAGGCTTTTTACCGGCATTGAGTGAAAACATTCACATTTACGATTATTTCAAGAAAGAATATATTGAAAGAAATGGCATATTGGAGCGCTTTGCCGTTGAACAAAATAGATTAATCGATTTTTGGGCGCTTGCTGGTGATAAAACTAACGACATCCCTGGCATTAAAGGTATTGGCCTTAAAACTGCACAGGAAATTATCAGCAAACATCAAAACATTGCCAATGCAATTTCTGATGAGACAATTTCTCAAGCTACAAGAAATAAGTTGGATACAGGGATGCAAGACTATATTATATCAAAGCAACTTGTGAGTTTAAGGACTGATATACATTTAGGATTTAGCTTAAAACAATTAAGACTTCGGTGATTGGTTAAATTGGTTTTGTGATTTATCTGCACCTATAGTTTAATAATTATTGCGTAATATCTATTTCAAGTATTGCTTTGAAGCAACGCATTATTTTAATCATCTTTAAGAGTACACAATGTTTAAAAAGGTTATTCGATATATCATATTAGGGCTAGGTGTTTACGCACTTATAGCTACATTAGTGATTACCTTTTATAAAGATGACCCACAAGCCATGATATGGCAAGATCGAGAAGCATTTAACAAACGTTACATAACTAAGTTAAGCGTCAAAAAGCCAACAACCTTGAACACTGTTTTAGACTATTTAGGTAGCCCAGACCTTACTTTTGCAAAACGCAGTGGCGATGATGTATGGCAAATTGTTTTTTATCGTACTCAGCATATAAAATCAGATGGTATAACAACCATGGATGAATGCACCGGACTTCTGTTTAATAATGGTGAATTAGTTTTATGGGGCCCAAGTGCTCACGACACCTTTATGCAAAAAAGTTAAACGACTGCTATGCAACCAACACCACAGCATTTAGCCAACTTATTTAAGCAAACCCATGAAATGTTGCGTTTGTATTATAATAAAAGACAATGGCCTTCAATATACCCACTTTTATCGAAACAGGCTGAGCAATTTTATAAGCTATATGAAACCCACCCAAATGCATTACAAGCTCAATTGTGCCTATATGTTTCTGATTTTGGTTACACTACTAACTTAGTTGTTAATCAGTGTGTTGTTGTAGCAGCACTTTGCAAAAGTTTAAATTACAACTCACAAGTTAGTCAGCAACTAATAGCCGTTTGCTTAACAAACTACCTGTGCGTTCAAACCCAAACTAACAAGCTTGCCGCTCAACAGCCTTTAAATCACGAAGAAAAAAAACAATGGCAAGCACGCCATCAACTTGCTGTAAAATTATTGCAGTCAGCGAACCTCCCCTCTAACGAAATTGCCCGTATTTTGGCTCCTTTAAACAAATACAAACAAGCATTGCTGAGTGCACCAAAAATAATGATTTACGATGGCGCTACGACTCTCGTAGCATTGGCTAATATCATTGCTATGAACATTACTTATAGAGCTGCTAATGATCACGTTAATCTTTATAAAGCTATTTCTGATATATATATAAGGACACCAAATAGTTTCGCTCAAAATGCACTTAAAAAGTTAGTAGCAAATATTGGCCCTTACCTACCAGGTAGCCATGTTAACGTTGCAGATCAGCCACTGACTTATGTATGCAGCAAAACACACAATAAGCATATTCTAATTGATTTAAACGATACTAAAAGAGCAAGATGGCATTGCGTTTGTGCAAAGTTAGATTGCGATGCAAAACAACGTCCAACAAAAGATAAACGACTATTATTTAGTATTTGGTTTAATGAACACATACCTGCAATTGATAGCGACCCAGTAAATGAGCAAGATAATATTCTTCAGCTGATTGGCAATCTTAAAATTCAAAAAGAATACTCATATCGTAATTTAGAAAAGTTATTAAACGGCCACACCAATACAATTGAAATTTTAAAAGAGGCTGTCAAACCCTATAATAAAGAGCATTTAGCTGCAAAAGACTTACGTCATTGCTTAACCATGGTAGGAATCGATAATGCGCCAGCTATTATTCAACGCGTGCTCTTTGAACAACTCGTTGATACACAACATCACCCATTAAAAGAACACATTAAAGTGCGCTTAACAGCCATAACGCGCTTATTATCTTTATTGTTAAGTAAACAAACTGAAATACAGTTTGAACAAGTATCGCTCCCTTTATATGCGTATATAACTTATTTGCTAACCCACTCAAGCAATAAATTGAGTCGCAAAACATTGTGTGAAAAAGACACAAAAACCAATATTAGCCAGCCAATTTCATGGCTATTTGGTGTAAAGAATCATAATGTAGAAGAATTAAGTGTATCTTTGTTACAACTACTTGATGATAATCCATGGACACAAGCGCTACTCGATGCCGAACAACAGACCAAAGAGCACCTATCAGTGAAAGCGAAATTATGGGTCGCGCTTAAAGTTATTACATTAAACGTATATCAACCCAAGATGCCTAATAGCAGCTGGCAAAAACAAACCCTAGAGAGCATTTTAAAAGATTTTGGCTGGGAGGACATTACGAATTTTTATGCACAGTTGCCACCATTGCATTTATCATCTAGCGTATAATAGGCGCACTTTATTAGACATATTGCCTAATTTAGCGGGTTTTAGTGGAAATCTATTGAATATATTGCTATAAAAGCCGCTTAAATTTTCAAACTCATTCACGTAAATATCTAACAAGCAGTCGCAAAAGCATGTGCGATGTATTTACGTCACCGCTTAATAGGAAAAATTCATGGCTAAACAAACCATCACAGTAATTAAAGGCGACGGCATTGGCCCAAGTATCATTGATTCAGCTCTTGAGATATTACAAGCCGCAGGATGCGATTTTGATTACGAATTCGTTGATGCAGGTCTAGCCGCGTTAGAGAAAACAGGTGAATTACTACCTCAGGACACTATCGATACCATTGCACGTAATAAAATTACCCTTAAAGGGCCATTAACCACACCAGTTGGTGAAGGATTTACTTCAATTAATGTTACTTTACGTAAGCAATTTGGTTTATACGCAAATGTTCGCCCAGTAAAATCATTTGTAGGCACAAAAGCACGCTACGAAGATATAGATATCATTACAGTTCGTGAAAACACACAAGGTATGTATTCTGGCCTTGGGCAAGTAGTATCAGAAGATGGTAATGAAGCGCAAGCAATGTCAATGATCACACGTGAAGGCGCTGAAAAAATCTTAACTTTTGCTTATGATCTTGCTGTACGTGAAGGCCGCAAAAAAGTTACGGCTGTACACAAAGCCAATATCTTAAAGTCTACGTCAGGTTTATTCTTAAAAGTAGCACGCGAAGTTGCTGAACGTTATCCTGAAATTGAATCAACTGAAATGATTGTTGACGCAACGTGCATGAAACTAGTAATGAGCCCTGAAGAATTTGATGTTATTGTTACAACTAATTTATTCGGTGATATTTTATCTGATTTATGTGCAGGTCTTGTGGGTGGTTTAGGCATGGCGCCAGGTGCTAATATTGGTGAAGATGCTGCAATCTTTGAAGCTGTTCACGGCAGCGCGCCTGACATTGCCGGTAAAAACCTTGCTAATCCAACGTCTGTAATTTTAGCGTCCATTCAAATGTTAGAGCATTTAGAAATGGCTGATACTGCAGAGCGCATTCGCAGCGCTGTTGCTGAGGTAATTAAGTCTGGAGATCGTACAACGCGTGACTTAGGTGGCAGTCACGGAACAACTGATTTCACACAATCAGTAATTGACCGTTTATAATTTATAACATACGTTTAAAATTCGTAAAGCCAGTTAAATAACTGGCTTTTTTAATAAGTTCAACTTCACCAAATACGTCTACTAGCTAAGGCTATAACAAGTATTAAAACCCAACCAAACGAGCCGCCTCCTGAGCTGGCCTTCTGCTCTTGCACTGTAACAGGCAACGTTTTACGCACTGATTGATTGGTTTTAGAATCTGTGACAGTCAATATAACCTGATAACTTCCCGCACTATCATAGGTATAGCTTGGTGATGCACTAACGCTGGTTGATCCATCGCCAAACTCCCAGCGGTAGGTGTATTCCCCAAAACCACCTGTCGCTTGAGCACTAAACGCTGCAAGTAAGTTAGTAGCCGTGTAATTGGCTGAGGCAGATAAAGGAACAGATGCCGATACGTTCTTTGTAGAACTTATAGTTTGATTTAAACTGTCTGAAACCGTTACTTCAACCGTATAACTGCCGCTAAAACTGTAATTGTGTGCAACAGTATCAGACAATGCAGTATTGCCGTCACCAAAGTCCCATTGATAGGTATAAGGTGCTAAACCACCCGACGCTGTGACAAAACCAGTTAAATTACTTTCATTTACTGAAGCCTCGAAATCGTTGAAACCTAAAGGTTGTGTCAGCAGGATTTCTTGGCTCTCAACCGTTTTTTCACCTGATTCCGTTAGTCGGCTAAAGGTAACTAAATAACGTCCATATTCAGTATAGATTGCGGTAGGATTTAACTCTTCACTTTTAACGCCATTGCCAAATTGCCACTCAAAACTATCTGTTGGTGACAGCTGTATGCCACTCACCTCGAATGTGACAGCCAAATCATTTGCCGTGTAGGTTATCCCCAGATTTTCTAAGTAGCTTAAATCAACTTCAATTGTTGAGTTATCTAGAGCCTGATCAGCAATAGAGAAGCCAAAGCCAAATGGTGTCAATTTAACGCCAGACTGTGGCTGCACTGCAAAACTATAATCAGTAGCGTCATTAAATTCACTGATAGCGGCAAGATTGTTATCACCTAAGCCTTGGCGTTGCTGATATAGGCTAAACGCTGCATCCCTTAATTGAATTTCTGTATTAACAGGACTTTGCGTTGTGCCTCTGGCAATCATATTTTGATCAGCATCCACCACTAAAATAAAGCCTTCACCTGGATGTTCTGATGTATTGTTATTTTCATAATCGCTGCTAGATAACCACAGTAACAAACCCGGTGAGTATTGCTCTTTTTGCAAGCCGCTATCTATGCCTTCGTAGTTTCTTAACTGTAAATAATAATGTTTGGCTGTATCGTAAATATAAGCACCTACACGTGAAAAGCCTGCTAACTCAAAGTTAGTCTTTAGTTCAGCATTATCTTCCCAAACCACTTCCCCCTGCTGTATTAATTTTAAGTCATCAAACACAATACCAAAATAATTAACATAGCTATCAGTTACATATCGAAACTCTAATGTAACTGTTTCGCCAGCGTAAGCAGACAAGTCAAATTGATGTATTAGATAATTGTTAGGAAGCTTTGAATTGCTATTTGATAAAGAATCACCCGTTATGTAGGGCCCTAAATTAGAGTAATATGGGTTATTAGTCTTTGTGTATTGTGATGAAATCGCCTCACCATTTACAATCACCTGAGCATAGTCATAATCATCTTCAATACTATAAAAAGCGGTTAACTCGAGTAACGTTTGTTCACTCGTTGCGGGAATAGTAATTGACTCCCTCATAGTATTAATTAAGTTATTTCCACTGCCTGAGTAGTATTGAAACTTACCCTCAACAGCTGGAAAAAACGATTTTAATTTAGCAGGGAGTTTAACTTTAATTTGATTCAGGTCGTCGGTGGTCGCACTCGTGTGATGTAACAGCTGGTTTGTTTGCGCATTCACTTCGCTTAGATCAAACGTAAGTTGATTTAACCAATTACCACCGTAACGGTTTTGCAGATATTCCAATGCATAGGGACTAAACATTACGGGCTCAGAACCCCTAGGGTTTCCCGCCCAACTACCCCCTGACATCACTGACCACGATGCAACCGGTTCTCCAATATCTGAGTTATGTAAGTCATACTCATCTGGTAAACCTAAATCATGACCAAACTCATGCACAACAACACCAATACCAGCGTCGAGTGGATTAATTGTATACCCAAACAGATCGATAGGACTGTTTGGCAAGTCACTCGGCTGAAACTGTTCATTATAAACATAGAAACGATGTGACCATATCGCATCTGACCCTAGTACTCCGCCTCCGGCCTCTTCACCTACGCTTGAATGAAAAATCATTACGTGGTCAATGATGCCATTGGGTTCATTTGTAATGCCGTCGCCATCAATATCATCTAAATCTGTTAAATCGTATTGCGATAAATCAATATTAAACTGATCAACTGCTTTTTCGACGGCTTCTTTAACTAGACTTGGTGCATCAATGTCTTTATCATCCCCGACCCTTTCGCCGTAAGCTTTGGCATTTTTGTCCGCACGTACCCAACCAAATACTTCACCAGTGAAGGAAAGCGTATTACCTGAGGCTTGTTGATAATACTGATAAGCGCTATTGAGAGTTTGACCATCCGGTCCTTCATAACCTTGCGTTGAGAATAACATGTGTTGGTAATGCTGTTTATCATACAAAGGGTAATACATCGCTGTATCTGATTCCTCTAAGCCATTTTCATCGTAGGGTAAATCAGGGAAATCGACCAAAATAACCAATACCTTTACAGTAGTTGAAATGTCATTTGGTGTTAGTGAAGAAACAAATGGTTTATTAAGATGTTGTGTTTTTTTTAGCGAGGGTGAAATGCTCTTTTGCAGCTTACTTGGATAATAAGGCGTTGGGGTGCCTATAAAGCTTGAAATTGCAGCTTCTTTATTCTGCAGCTCATTCAGCTCACCTCGCTTGTTTAACCAATAAAGAATTCGTTCTTTATTAACTACCCCTATGTCCGTTGGGCTGGATTGTTGAGCTTTAGCACTTGCATGCGCTGCAAACAATGAGAGAACGGTGATTAATATCACATACAAACGTTTCATAAGAATTCCTACTACAGATTATAGCGTAATAGTAGCAAAGTTAAGCCATGTTCACATTAATGAAACGTCGCCATTAATGTTAATATGCATAAAGACTGCATATAAAAATAGCATTTCTAATTTTTAATTTAAAATATATTCATAAAAAGTTCAATAAAGAATTTTTAATGCAAATTAAACACGTTCTTAGGTTGACATTGCTCTGTAAAAGCCTTAAAAATAACCTATTAGAATATAAAACCATATATACGTTATTCGTATTGGTTTATAACCAGCTTATTTTCATAAAAAGAAACTTAAAATGAAACATCAAATTCGCTTTGTAAACGTACTCGTACTGGTCTTAGTCTTAAGTCCAGCGGGGATGTATTAAAAAGTGAAAACGCTTTTTAAAAACCCCCGCTAATAACGGGGGTTTTTTTATGCATTGAAATACGACTTGGTAAATAAAATACCATAAGAATACTAGGTACATAGAGGAATGAGGATGAGTACACAGCAATATAATGGTTCTGAGCTAGTTGTTCGGGCATTAAAAGAGTTAAAGGTTAAATATATTTTTGGCTACCCAGGCGGATCCGTTTTAGATTTATACGATGCGCTATTTCAACAAGATGATGTTGAACATATTTTAGTGCGTCATGAACAGGCAGCAACACACATGGCTGACGGATATGCCCGTGCAACAGGAGAAGTAGGTGTCGTACTGGCAACCTCCGGACCTGGCGCTACAAACTGTATTACAGGCATAGCAACAGCCTACATGGACTCAATCCCTATGGTGATTTTGTCAGGTCAAGTACCTACCAGTTTAATAGGTGATGATGCATTCCAAGAAACCGATATTGTCGGTTGTTCACGCCCTATAGTGAAACACAGTTTTAACTGTCGAAGCGCAGAGGAAATCCCGGTTATATTGGCAAAAGCATTTTATATTGCCAGCACGGGACGACCAGGCCCCGTGGTTGTTGAACTGCCAAAAGATATGCTTAACCCTGTTGTTAAATATGATTTTAAGTTCCCTGCATCTACAGAGTTACGTACATATAATCCGAACACAAAAGGTCACTCTAAACAGATACGTAAAGCTGTAAATGCCATTCTTGAGGCTAAGAAGTTAGTTATTTACTCAGGTGGCGGTATTGTTATATCTAACACATCAGAGCAACTAACACACCTGGTAGAGTCATTAAATGCACCGATAACAAACACTTTAATGGGCTTAGGTGGGATATCAGGTGTTCACCCTAACTTTATTGGTATGTTAGGCATGCATGGCAGTTTGGAAGCAAATAAAGCAATGGCTAATGCTGATGTTATCTTGGCATTAGGTGCTCGTTTTGATGACCGAGTAACAAATAATGTTAAAAAGTTTTGCCCCAATGCAACAATTGTCCATGTTGATGTTGACCCCACTTCTATTTCTAAAACAATAAAAGCACATATCCCTGTTGTAGGATGTTTAGCCACAGTCCTTGAACAACTGCAAACGGCAATTGATAAGAGCCCAATCAATATTGACCGTAGCGCGCAAGAAGATTGGTGGCGACAAATTATAAGTTGGCGCGAGCAAAAATGCTTAAGCTACAGCACCGAAGGTGAAAAAATAAAACCTCAAGCGGTAATTGAAGCAATATATAAAGCGACTAACGGCGATGCATATATCAGTTCAGATGTGGGTCAGCACCAAATGTTTGCTGCTCAATACTACCCTTTTAAAAATCCGCGCCAATGGATTAACTCTGGCGGCCTAGGCACCATGGGGTTTGGTCTTCCTGCTGCTATGGGGGTCAAGTTAGCATTCCCTGACAAAGAGTCTATTTGTGTCACCGGTGATGGCTCGATTCAGATGAATATTCAAGAGCTCTCAACCTGCTTACAATACAATCTTGCTGTTAAAGTTGTTTCATTAAATAACCGTTCTTTAGGCATGGTAAGACAATGGCAAGATATGATGTACAGCGGACGACATTCATCATCATATATGGATTCACTCCCTGACTTTGTTAAATTAGCTGAAAGTTATGGTCATGTGGGTATTCGCGTAGACACTCTGGATCAATTACAGCCGGCTATTGAAAAGGCTATGTCTATAAATGACAAACTAGTATTTCTTGATATCTGTGTTGATGAAAAAGAGCATGTTTACCCAATGCAAATAAAGCTTGGTGCAGTAGATGAAATGTGGTTGCGTAAAGGAGTAAAAGCATAATGCGTCGTATCTTATCAATTTTATTAGAAAATGAGCCTGGGTCACTATCACGTATAGTAGGCTTATTCTCGCAACGTGCTTATAACATAGATAGTTTGACAGTAGGCACAACGGACGACCACTCACTGTCACGCATTACAATTACCACACTTGGTGATGACAGAATAGTTGAACAAATTACAAAACAAGTTAATAAACTTGTTGATGTTCTTAAAATCATTGATCTTACAGAAATGGCGCACATTGAGCGTGAATTGTTGTTAGTTAAAGTTTTCGCTCAAGATGAAACTAAACGTGCTGCTGTAACTCGTGTCGTGGATGTGTTTCAAGGTGCTATTTTAGACATGGGTAGAAACAGCTATACTTTGCAACTGGTAAGTAGCACAGACAAAATAGAGTCTTTTCTAGATACATTACGACATGAAACTGATGTAATAGAAGTTGTTCGTTCTGGAGCCGTTGGTATTGGCAGGGGAGACAAAGCGCTTAAAGCTTAACAGATACTAAAAAAGGGCTTAACAGCCCTTTTTATTTATTCAGATAACTCTATTAAGGGTTAACTTGGTCTTTAAGACCTTTGCCTGCTTTGAAGCTTGGGATAGTGGCAGCTGAAATCTGAATCTCCGCACCTGTTTGTGGGTTACGGCCTGTACGTGCAGCACGCTCTTTTACAGAGAAAGTACCAAAACCAACTAGTGCAACTGAATTACCTTCTTTTAATGAAGTTGTCACTGCACCAGTGAATGCATCTAGTGCACGTGTAGCTGCTGCTTTAGAGATTTCTGCATCAGTAGCGATTTTTTCAACTAATTGAGCTTTATTCATTTGTTAAATTCCTATTCGTTATTATTTTGCCTTCGCAAAACCTATCTTTATGCATTTTTAAACTGATGGCAACAGCAAATTGCCATTTTTGCGTAAATTATTAAAAAATGTGCAAAATTTATAACTATTGTCGTCAAAAGGCGACAATTAACAACAACTCAAAGCCAAACAATACCTAAAAGTCGTCATAATAAACCTAAACACTATTCAACTTTTTCTATAACAAGGGTTACTTCACCAACCTCGATGCCAAACTTATCAATTGAAGTACGGTTTATCAACCGAGAATCAGTTACCTGATACATCCAATCATCAAAATTAACCTCAATCTGGCTACCATCGACTAAAAGCTCTAACGAATAAGTCCAATGAAATACACTGCCACTACTCGCGCCTTTAGCAATACCCAATACATCACTGGCTGTTCCAGTTAAAGTATTGTCGTCGTTTAGTGTAATAGTCCACACACGTCGCTGAGTTTCACCATCGTCGTAAATAAAGTCTTCCTCGATGACACCAACATTGCCCTCCCAGCTAGCATCCATATCAACAACGAGTTTACGGGTTAACTCCCCTTTAAAGTCTTGTACTACACCGTACGCTTTTAATTTGCCATTAAAAAACTGTTTAAAATTAAACTCTGGGGAGCTACCTTTATAATGATCAACATCAGGAGCCGCACAGCTGGCTAAAAATAAACATAAAATGAGTAAAATAGCAGTATTAAGTAATTTCATTTAGACTTCCCTATTAATTGGTTGCGCATTGCGGGCTCTGATGTATCGGGTGATAGCCAGATAGCCATAAAGTCATCTGCAAAAGTAGCGTCTTCTATTCCACCTAATTTTTTATCATTGTGATAAAAAGTGCCATTGCCTGCATCGTCTGTTCTAAAAGTAAGTGTTTCGCCCTCTTTAATATCAGGCCATAACTGAAGTAATGCATCATCGTATTTATTAATTAAATCTTCTTTACCCAGATGCGCCCACTGCTCATTTGTTGCTTTAACAATGTCTTTCGCAGCAAAGTCGCGTAAATAAGTCAAAGATAGTTCAGAGGGATGTTGCCCAAACTCATAACGCCCTGTGGGTGATGAGAGTTTGGCGTCATAGACATCCCAAAAGTAATACTCAAAACGGCTTTCTCCTACTAACTTAAATTCAGAGCTAGCAGCAGAATTAGCAAATGTTCCGAGTGAAAATAAAGACAAAAATATAAGTAATACACGCATAAAAAATCCTTTATTTGACAGTGGAAAAATACTTCTAATTTTGTGGGGAAACAGTTGAGTTGTTTATCTTCGAGCTAATTAGTTTATTTGTGGCTAAAATACAATTAAACATTACAGCCCATAATAGGCCATAAACAATCCAGAAAAACCAAATTGGCTGGATAACTGTAATTACCTCAAATCTGGCGCCTGCCCAGTAGCTTGCCGGTGCAAATACAGCGCATACAAAAATACTTAAATACCAAGGTAAGCGAGTTAAAAATTGCATTGATGTGTTAATAGTTAATATGAGAGCGCTCCACAGTAGCGCAAACCAAAGTGGGAATGGATAAGCTTTAAAACCCAACAACTCAAATTTAACCATTACAAATTCAAAAACTAAGGCAATAGCAAGCCCGAGTACCAACAAAATCATATCCTGCTTTTTTTGTTGTGATAAAAAAAGCATCAAAATAATTATGCCGAAAATTGGTAATAATGCTTTACTTTCAAGGAGTAAGGCCAAAAACCAAACCCCTTGAAATAAAACAAAATTAATAATCGAGCGCAATGCCATCACCTGAATGGGTAAAACGTGGCTTTCTAGCAACTAAATGTACAGTACTTGTTACTCGCGTTCTGAATGCCCCTTCACAATAAGCAAGATAAAATAACCACAATCTATAAAAGCGCTGATCAAACTTTGCTTTATCAATTTCAGGCCAACTTGCGATAAAACGCGAACGCCAGTCAGCTAACGTTCTTGCGTAATGCACACCGATGTCTTTAACACTGTGAACAACCATATCTGATTGATGTTTTATTTGCTTGTTCATTTCGTCAATGCAAGGTAGGCAACCACCTGGGAAAATATACTGCTGAATAAAATCAGAATTTTTTAAATAATGCTTATAACGTTGATCTGCAATGGTGATTGCTTGAATCAACATAGCACCAGAATCTTTAAGCAAGTCATTACATTTTTTGAAAAAGCTGGGTAAGTATTCATGACCAACAGCTTCGATCATTTCAATCGAAACCAATTTATCAAATTTACCCTCTAGTAATCGGTAATCTTGCTTTAGTAGCGTTATTTTATCTTTTAATCCTAGCTCATTTATTTTCTGCGCCACATAAGCGTGTTGCTCATCCGAAATAGTTGTCGTAGTAACATGACAACCATAATTCGATGCTGCGTGTATTGCAAAAGCGCCCCACCCTGTGCCTATCTCAATGACTTTATCACCTTGCTGTAAATCCACTTGCTGGCAGATTAAATCAAGTTTATGGCTTTGTGCTTGTTCGAGAGAAGCATTTTGTGAAGGATAAACGGCACTTGAATAGAGCATTTCAGTGCTTAGAAAAGAAGAATAAAGATCATTGCCTAAATCGTAATGGGCAACAATGTTTTTCTTAGAACCATCTTCAGAATTTTTATTCCTAATGTGGTTAAATCTAAAAAAGATGTTGCTAAAGAAAGCGAATTTTTTCTCAAAGGCATCTAATTGTGATTGGTTTATAGCAAAAATCTCAATCAGCTTTGTTAGGTCATCACATTCCCAATGACCCAAAATGTAAGACTCACCAGCACCAACACTGCCTGAAAGCGCAAATGACTTATACATTGCCTGATCATTAACAATCACTTTAACCGCTAGTTTTTTTTCATTATCATCGCCAAAATGAATAACTTCGTTGCCATCAATTAAAGATATACGACCAGTTTCGATGCTATTAAATGCACCAAACACCAGTTTTTTATAAATTTTTATAAGCCATCCACTGGGTTGACTGTTTGACAAACTGGATACTTTTTCCATTACATCACCTAACTAGTTTGAAGCAGACTTAACTGCCGCTTCCTGAATGACCGATAAATGGCACTCGTTTACAAAACAACTTAAATGCATGAACATAAATACCTCTAAAAATAGTCCAAGTCATTGCAGGGAACTGTTTAAAAATAGCAGATACGTTTTGTTTAGTTAACGATTGCCGTTTTAGCCTAAGTGTTGCATCAAACAACACGTTATTGTCTTTTTTATTCTCAATGTGGATTAAAACACTGTCATCATTGATACGCGTTGCCCAGTGGTAATCCATATCTAAATTCATAAAAGGTGATACGGAAAAAACTTTTTTAAAGTTCACTTTCTTTTCAAGTTCTACTAAGTAGTAGTGCCGTTCGTTCCACGGCGTATTACTTACTTCAGCAACCATATAGTTTAGCTGCCCATCGGGTTTTTCATACAAAAAGAAATTAACCGGACTAAAATAAATACCTAAACAACGAAGCTGGCCAAGCATATACACATTTGCAAACTCATCGTTTACACCTAATTCATTAATTTTATCTAGTGCACGTTTGACTATTTCTCCATTAAGCTCTTCTGTGCCATCTTTCAAATAGTCAGACTGCTTAAATTTTAATGCTTTAAATCCTGATGTGCCCAGTTGTGGGTGAATACCATTAAGCAATGATGGTTGTGATAAATCAACCCACATCATGTAGAGCGGGTACTTAAACTCATGAGATTTAACAGCAAACCTGCGGTGACGCACATCGCCTGTAAAAACAGCACTATTCAAATTCAACACCTAATTGTCGAGCTACATCGACTGCACTTCTAACCCCATCTTCATGGAAACCGTTATACCAATAAGCCCCACAAAAATAAGTGTTATTTTCACCATCTATACTGTGCTTTTGTTGTTGAGCATCAATTGAGGCTTCATTAAAGACTGGGTGGTGATAAGTGAATTCACGTAAAATTTTACTTTTATCAATACCTTGCTTGTGGTTCAAAGTTACACAAAATTGCGTGTCGCTTTGGATACCCTGAAGAATATTCATTTGGTAAGTAACCACAGCGGCTTTATCTGTGCTGTCGTTCAATAAATAATTCCAGCTCGCCCACGCCGCTTTTCGCTTAGGTAAGATTGATGTGTCAGTGTGTAAAATCACTGAATTTTCAGAATAAGGAATAGCGCCAAGCACCCTCTTCTCATCGATACTAGGGGATGATAATAACCCTAAAGCCTGATCAGAATGGCATGCAAAGACGACCTTATCAAACTGCTGTTGCTCACCATTTTTTAAATGGATAATAATTTTATCATCGAGGCGCTCAACTTCAGCGATATCACTATTAAGTTTTATCTTCTGTTCAAAACCATTAATAAGAGGCGCAATATATTCTCTTGAACCGCCTGGGATTACATACCATTGGGGTCTGTTAGTGATATCTAATAAACCGTGGTTAAAGAAGAATTTGACAAAAAATTCAACCCCAACATTACTCATTTCTTTTATGCTGGTAGACCAAATAGCGGCCCCCATAGGGAGTATGTAGTGGTATCGAAAGAAGTCATTAAAACTATGCTCATCTAAAAGCTGTCCCAGCGTTTTTTTCTCGTATACATTTTTACTGTGTAGTGATTTACATAACTTATTAAAACGGACAATATCAGCTAATAATTTGTAAAAGCGAGGACGCAAAATGTTGCGCTTTTGAGCAAATAAGCTTGTGAATGTATGTCCGTTATATTCAAAGCCTGTTTGTTCATTGTGAACACTGAAGCTCATTTGGGTAGGTTTGCGGCTGATGCCAATTCGACTGAGTAACTTTTCAAAGTACGGGTAGGTTCTATCATTAAATACAATGAAGCCCGTATCGATAGCATAATTAGTCCCTTCAATATCAACATCAACAGTTGCAGTATGACCACCAATATAGTCGTTCTTTTCAAATACCGTAACATCGTATTGTTTGTGTAGTAGATGAGCACAGCTTAAGCCTGAAATACCAGAGCCAATAATTGCAATTTTTTTCAACGAGATAATCCTTTTGCTAATTTAAGCCATAATGGTAATGGCAAAATGCGCATGCATTTTAAAATAAGTGTAAATCGGTAGGGAAAGTGAACCTCTTTGCGACGCTTTTTAACACCAGATATAATGTAATCAGCTGCTTTTTCTGCAGAAACAGCCATCGGCATAGGGAAATCGTTTTTGTCTGTAAGTGGCGTTTTAACAAATCCAGGATGGACCAAAGTGACATCGACATCATTCAAATCGACAGCTAAACTTTTAGCTAAATAACTTACACCCGCTTTAGAAGCGCCATAGGCCTCTGAACGAGGCAAAGGTAAATAAGTCACACTTGAACTGACAAGCACAAGTTGACCACCCGATTTTATTTTTGGCAGTAACGCTTCTAAACAATACCCGACAGACAAAAGGTTTGTGTTTATGACACGAGTAAATAAACTGCTATCAAAATTACGCGCATCATTTATATACTCGCAATTACCCGCGTTTAAAATTACACGGTCAAATTGGGTATAAGCTATTGTCGCACTCTTAATGTCTTGTAAATCAGTCGCATCAAATTTGCATGGCTCGATATTTTGATGTGTCGCAAGCTCTGCCAGCTTATCGGTATTACGACCACACGCAATAACAGTATCGCCTTGCGCTGCATACTGCTTAGCTAACTCCTCACCAATCCCAGATGTGGCGCCTGTAATTAACGTTATCATGACTGCGTTGCCCTTTTGTCTATAAGTTTAATAACAGCACCAACCAAAGGAATGTTACGATACAAAAGTGCTCCTACGTCAAAGTAATCCTGATGCTTAACTATTTTATCGCCATCAAACACAAGGTGACTGTGTCCATTGACGCTAATCTCTTTGCCATTTGCTAGCTTTGGATGTCTGTATTTCATTATCCAATAGACAAACGCATCATCCCCAGAGCAGTGGTGGCTCGTAATGTCAAAACCACACTCTAGAACATTACTATATAAATCTGAGAAGTAATTGTGTAAATCATCAAGACCAGTAACCTCATGAAGAGGATCTGAAAAGTGAATGTTAGGCGCATATATATCACTTAATAGGTGAAGATTATGCTTATTCAGCTGTTGATATATATTAACGAATGATTCAACTCTTTGCGTACTCATTTTATTCCTTCGTTATACCTTAAACGCGGCTAGTGCTCTTTCTCTTGCAGCTTTATGATCCACTATCGCCGGCCAGTAATCGGCTTCTCGACCAATACTCGCTAAATATTTATGCGGAAAATGAACGTGCTTATCAGGAACATTTTCAAACTCTGGTATATACTTACGGATAAATTCGCCTTTCGGATCAAATCGCTCACTTTGCGTTATCGGGTTAAAAATTCTGAAATAAGGCTGAGCATCACATCCTGTACTCGCAGCCCATTGCCAGCCGCCATTGTTAGATGCTAAATCACCATCGATAAGGTGCTTCATAAAGTAACGCTCACCTTTGCGCCAATCAATCAATAGGTGTTTTGTTAGGAAGCTTGCCACAACCATTCGCAAGCGGTTATGCATCCAACCCGTCTCGTTCAGTTGGCGCATCGCCGCGTCCACTAATGGATAGCCTGTTTTACCTTCACACCAAGACTGAAATTCGGCCTCACTCGTACGCCACTTAACCGCGTCGTACTTTTCGTTAAAGTTTTTATATTTATTTAACGACGGGAAAGCGACTAATAAGTGGCGATAAAACTCGCGCCAAACTAATTCATTAACCCATGTAAATAAATTACTTTTTGCACTGGATAGCACATCAACATGACGTTGTTGCACAAGGGCAATAAGCTGATGGGTGCTGACAATACCCAGTGCTAGGTATGGACTCAAACCGGATGTGCCTTTTATTGCAGGAAAATCACGTGTTTCTTTATAGTTCGTAAGTTTCTCATCAATAAAACGATGGATAACCTGACTTAAGGCCTCATCATCAACTGGCCACTTATGTGAACTACCGTCACCTTTAAGCAAATCGTTATCTTGGAATTGAACCGCAGAAAACGTGTTAGGCATTTCTTTAAAATAAAAATGGGTGTCATGATGCTGTTTTAACCATTCGTTTTTGAATGGTGTGAACACCTTATACATCTCACCATTTTTTGTGGTAACAGAACCAGGAGGGGCTATCAAATCACCATCATACATATGAACAGACACATCTAGCTTATCCGCTTCACAAATAAACTGTGTGTCACGATTGTGCTCATTTATTTCGTATTCTGCATTAGCGTAAATGTGCTTTACGTTATTTGATGATAAAAAATCTGACAGATCCTTTATGCAAGACGTGTAATTAGTACTTTCGATGACATGAAGTGTAATACCATGTTCGCTTAATAACTTACCTAAAAATGTTACACGCCTTTTTAGTAAATCAATTTGTATTGGCGCAACCTTATGCTGCTCCCATTGACCTGGGGTAACGAAAAAAAGGGCATTTTTACAGCCTGCTTCGATTGCATCGTATAGTGCAAAATTATTAAAAAGGCGCAAATCGCGCCTAAACCAAAAAATTGTGTCCATTAAATTCCGAAACGTAATTTTAGATCATTAGGATAGGGGTTAAAATAAACTTGCTGTTCTAAATACTCATTAGGGTGAACTTTTAGGTGATGTTTAACCAAGGTTAAGGGTACATAAAGTGGGACAATGCCTTCTCTGTATTCATCAATGGCATCACGTAATTCTTTCTTTTCTACCTTTGAAAGCACTTTTTTAAAATAGCCCTGTAAATGCATCAAGGTATTGCTGTTATTTTTGCGTGATGCGGGCTTCTTAAGCGCAGTCATCAAACCTAAAATGTATTTATCTGCAAGTGCTTCATAATCATCACCGTCGTATGTCCCTAGTAGATTGCCTAGGTCTTTATAAGCCTGATAATTATGCGCCATTAATAAATATTTGTATTTTGCATGAAACTGCGTCAAACGGTGCACAGTAATTGGCTGCTCTGTAAGTAGCTGCCAATTTTTAAACGTATAAATGCGCATAACAAAATTTTCGCGCAAATGCATATCATTTAAACGGCCATTTTCTTCGCATGGTAATAATGGGTTGTGCGCCATAATTTGTTCTGCAAAAAAACCAACCCCCTCAGAAGTGTTACCTGTACCCGCTTCGTTATAAATTTTAATACGCTCCATTCCACAACTTGGGCTTTTAGCGCAAAAAATGAAACCGCTTAAAGTAGACGCCTGCTCCATAGCGATTTTTTTTCCATACTCAGTAAGCTTTGGGCCTACATCACCTGTACCATCAGGTCTGCAAACTTTAATGGTGTCGCCCACTCTGACTTGTCTGATAGTAGGCCTAGGTATCGGTAAACCTACTGCGACCTCTGGGCAAAAACGTTGATATTCTACGTACTTCCCAAGTTCGTCCATGCAAAAGTTAGATCTTTTATGACCTGTGTCAAAACGTACTTTTTCACCCGCTAGGCATGCACTAATGCCTAGCTTTATAACCTGTTCTTGCATACCTATCCTAGTATATAAAATTGCCTATTGGATTGAGTAACTTACTTAATCCTTTATTAAAGTGTAGAGCACTACTGACAACAGTAAAGCACAAACATCCTTCTTTCGTAATTGGCGTATGGTTGTGACGACCATCGAGCATCATAAAATCACCTGGTACATACTTTCCAGTTTCATCGCTAAATTCACCATCAAGCAACAGTGTTAACTCAAAACCTGTGTGTGTGTGTTCAGGTATCTCTCCGTCTGCCGCAATATGTAGCAAGCTTGAACGTAATGGGCCATCATCTATAGCAACACGAGAACGAGATAACTTACCCATTTGCATAAACTTGCTATGTGGAATACGCGATAAGCTACGAGGTAATTGATAATCTTGCTCGTTTATACTAATCAATTGAGGTTCAACCTCGTACATGTCATCAACTGACTCGTCCATTGTAATGGCATCAAGCAAGTCTGAGATCCCTTCAAGCTCATCTTCAACTAAAAAGTCATTGATAGACTCCTCAGCAAAAACTTGTTCAGCATTTTTAGCCTCAATTGCAGCAACTTTGCTTTTACAACACGGACACATGTCAACGTGTATGGCAACTGCTACGCTGAGACTTGCGGGCAAATCTGCTGAAACAAATTGAGATAAAATTTCATCTGTTGGATGGTGTTTAATCATGACTTTCTCCCATCTCGTTGCGAAGTTTTTGTAGCGCTAAACGAAGTCTGGATTTTACTGTACCAACTGGTATGCCTAATTGATCTGCCAGTTGCTCTTGCGACATATCTTGAAAATACACGCCACGGACAACATCTCGTTGAGCTTGGGGTAGTTTTTCGAGGTAGTTTTTAATTTGTTTATCTTCTAAGTGGTCACTGAACTCATAGTTTTCAGTCTCGCTTTGTTCAATCAATGGCCAAATATCTTCACTTATGCAATCTTCCTTTGTGCTTTTCATTTTTCTAAGCATATCAAATGATGCATTTCGCATGACTGTGTAAACCCAAGTCGTAGCAGCGCCTTTGTCATTGTTATATAAGTGCGCTTTTCGCCAAACTGAGGTTAACGTTTCTTGCACAAGCTCCATTGCTTGAGCCTCAGAATTAAACTGTTTTATGCCAAAGCGCTTTATCTTTGGAGAGAAGTAAGAAAACAAATAAGCAAATGCTTTTTTGTCTCTGCTTGATGCAACTGCAAATAATGAATCTGCAAGTTCTTTGCTCGGTGTATCCGCCATGGCAGTGAAGTTACCTGTTTTAGGTTTACAACGCGTAGAAGGTTGTTGACTTACCATTGTTAGTTCCCCTTAATATTCACTTCTATCCAATACGTAGAGATAAATAATAAGATCACATTTTTAGGTAAATTCGTTATTAATTACAGTATGGAGGAAATTTTGAATATTCGCAAAGCCTGAATTGAACGCAAGCTGTTGTTTTTTATTATGAGATATTGGAATTAGTTCAAGCCAACGAGCTATAACCCATGGAAGTTCATCAAAGCACGTGGACTTATAAAGTGAAGCGAGTTCATGGTTTTCTGTAAACAATTTTTCAAGTGATTCTCTAAGGATTTGATCGTCAGAATTCAATGGTCGAGTATCACTAAGCCAGCCTGGCCCCTGTAATGGTGCAGTTTCGCCATAGCGCAATTTATTTTTACTGAAAGTAACATTACTAATTGTAACAACTGACTGAGCGCGGATATCAATCAGCAAATTGCCTTTATCGTCCTGATCAAAATCGACTATTTTTACAAGGCAGCCTGTTTCAGGAACATTACTGAATGTATGCGAATCATAATCACAAAGAACAAATTGGGCATCATTTTTTAGCGCCTCTTTAACCATATCCAAATAGCGCGCTTCAAATATCCTAAGTCGCGTATACCCACCAGGTAAAATAAACACAGGTAATGGGAAGATTGCACGTATCATATTGCCCTACTACATTAATTCAACTATGCATTACTTTACGTGCATTGCAGTGTATAAGATCAACATCAAAAATTGTTTTAATCTATCAGCCTACATTTAACCATTGAACGATATTTCTTAACAGTTCAAATGAAGCATAAGCACTTAACAAGCTAAGAACAGGTGCTAACATTAAAACAAATAATCCTAGTTCACTGCTCATCTTATTAACCCTCTACTTTTGCTGTTTCAACTGAAACAACTTGCTCTTTAGTATTGGTTTTAGCCACATTCGTTACATTATCTGCCTGCTCTGAGATCAGGTTATTTAACATATTTTGTGAATCAACAAATAATGATTGCTTTAAGTTATTTTGCAATTCATTACTGGTTTTTTCTATATATGAAGCAATATTATTTGATAGTGTCTGTGTAAGGTCTAATTGACCATCATTTGCACTTACTTGTGTAGAGCCAACAACCAATAGTGCCGCAACAGATAGTTTCATTAAGCTTTTCATAATGGTATTCCTTATTGAGTTATTAAGTTAGTCGCTATTACTTAATCAAAGGTTGTGCCAACTGAAAAATAAAAATTAACTTATTGATATATAAAGATATAAATAAATACACTTTCAGTGAAGATTCAGGGTATGGTTTTTTTAACCATCACAGTTAGTTAAATTAACCAAAATTTTGTCTCTTATTTTATATTGAAAATTTCAGCGTACACTTGTACACTGAAACTATATTTTCCCCTCAAAGAGTGTGATATGAGTGTTATCCCTTCTTATTCAAAAAAAGAAGAGCAATTAAATGTAGTTACGCACGGTGCTGGTGTTATTTTTTCGATTTATGTGCTTTGGCAGCTGCTAGTAAAGTCTGAAAACGTGACCCAAGGTGTGAGCGCAGTAGTTTATGGTGCGAGCCTTTTTTTATTATTTTTAGCATCAACCCTCTACCACAGTAGTTCCACTGAGCGAGCGCGGGCTGTTTATAAAAAGTGTGACCATTGTGCTATTTATATTTTAATTGCGGGCACTTATACACCATTTTTAGTGCTTTCTTTGTCTGGTTTAGTCTCGGTTTTAACTTTGGTATTTATTTGGTCTTTAGCTTTAGGTGGGGTTTGCTATAAATTATTTGTAAAAAATCAAAATAAAAGAGTGTCACTAACCACTTACTTATTAATGGGATGGTTCGCTATCGCTATTGTATACCCACTCTATTTAAAAGTGGATATCAATGCACTGTGGTGGTTACTCAGTGGTGGGCTATTTTATAGTTTAGGCACCATTTTTTACAGTGCCAAACACCGCCAATTCAGCCACGCAATTTGGCATGTATTTGTGATGTTAGGATGTGTTTGCCATTATATTGCAATCAGCCAATACGTTTATTAACAACTTAATTTATTGCCACTGATATATCCGCATATTGACTTTGCCATTTTTAAACACAACCCCTTCAGCGAGCAATAACTGATATTGTTTTATGTATTGCGCTGTACCTTCTGCAAAAGAGATTTTCCCTTGGCTATTTATAACGCGGTGCCAAGGGATAGTTGAATCTTTGGGCATTAGTTTTAATAGCCGCCCGACCAAACGAGCATTATTAATAAGTCCAGCCATCGCTGCAACCTGCCCATAACTTGCAACACAACCTGGTGGAATGTTTGCGATTACAGTAAAAATTTTTTCTTCTTTGGTTGCCTGATTATCTTTCATTTTTAAACTGTTCACTTGCTTGTTTAAAACCTTGCCATATTGCTCGAGCAACAGGGCCATGATGCGTTGCATGCTGCCTAAAAACGCGAATTTGTGCGCTGAACATGTGCTCTCTGTCTAGCACTTCAACCTGTTGTAATAAACCTGCGTCTAGCTCTGCTTGGCAGTGACCTATACTGATCATTGCCCAACCGGCCCCTGTGACTAAAAAAGATTTTAAAGTAGCAATGTCGTCAATTTTCATAATTGCTGAGCCTTTCGAATAAGAAAGTCGCTCAGAGTCAAAGCTCATTTCACTTTCAAACATTGCAAGGCAAGGATAGTGCTGAAGTTGCTCGTAGTTAATTTGTTTTGGTACTAAGTTATTTGCACACACAATGCCAATATCTAACTTTCCGATGGGTAGACTTTCTAAATCACCAGTTGCATGAAAAAGGTCAAACCAAGGCCCTATTCCTAAATCAGCTAGACCTTTATTCACTTGCTCTAAAGACGCAAATCGCTTACCGCTGCTTACGCTAAACTCAGTACTTTGAAACTCAGTAAATGCTTCACAGATAATATCGTTATATAACGGCGCATGACATAGCTGTTCGTAACAGATTTTAAAATTTGACTCATTTCCTAATGCAAGCTCATTCGCTAACTGACTTAAATGCGATTGAGCAATCAATAATTGAACCGCTTCCCGGTGAAACAGCTTTCCTTTTTCAGTGAGAGTTAATCTGTATTGTGTACGATCGAGCAACTCAAAACCGAGCTCTTGCTCTAGTTTTTTTACAGCAAGCGTTAGCGCGGGCTGCGTTTTGTGCAATTTATTTGCAGCTTTAGATAAGCTTTGCGTTGAAACAATCGCATCTAACATTTTTAGCTGAACAAGGTTCATTTTGCATCCTTGTTAATAACCATAATTTTTATTTATGATCTTTTTAAAATTTAATAATTTTTATTTTATATGTTTGCGGCGTATGCTGCATCTAATTTATGTTTTCATAGCCACGGAGAAGACCATGAAACTGTTGTCAGTTTTGATTTTATCATCACTCATGCTTAGTTTAGTTGCGTGTAAAGAAGCAGCCAAGAATACGACAATAGAGCAGCCTGTTCGCCCAGTGAAATTATTTGCCATTGGCGTTAATTCGGATGAAACAATACGTAGCTTCCCCGCTGAAGTTGTTGCTAATCAGGGTTCTTATTTGGCCTTTCGGGTAAATGGCGAATTACTTGAATTTCCCGCCTTAGCAGGTCAACATGTAGAAAAAGGGCAACTGCTCGCAAAACTTGATCCAGAGGACTTTAAACTCCAGTATGATGAACGTAAGGCTCGTTTTGAACTAGCTCAGTCACAGCTACAGCGGGTAAAAAAGTTATTTGATAAATCCATCACCAGTCAATCAGAACTTGATCAGGCACTAGCAAATAAACAAGTTGCTGAATCAGCATTAAAAATAGCTAAAACTAATCTCGATAACAGTGAATTACGTGCACCATTTAGTGGTACCGTTGCAAAAGTATTTGTTAAAAATTACGAGAATATTCAAGCTAAACAAAACATCTTGCGCTTAGAAACACGCGATTTAATGGATGTTGTTATTCAAGTACCAGAGAAGCTTATCGCTCGTATCGATAAAGACGCGAACTACCAACCAACCGTTGTATTTGATGGCTACCCTGATAAATCATACACCCTCACAATCAAAGAGTTTGATACACAAGCTGACCCTGCCACATTGACATATAAAGTGGTGTTTTCATTGCCAGTGCCAAAAGATTTTAACCTGCTTGCAGGAATGACTGGCCGAGTTGATATCGATTTAAGTAAAATTACACATTCACAATCGAGTTATATTTTATTACCTGTAGAGGCTGTTTTTTCTGAGCCAACAGAACAAGCTAATAGCAGCTATGTTTGGGTGTATGATCAACAAACAGGCAAAGTTAATAAGCACGCTGTTAAAGTGGGCCAATTGCATAAGAGTGGTATAGAGGTACTTTCTGGGCTTGAACAAGGTCAAACCGTGGTAGCTGCTGGTGTGCATTATTTAAAAGAAGGCATGCAAGTTCGCCCATGGCAAAAAGAGCGAGGCCTATAAAATGAGCTTTGCAGAGGTTGCTATCAAGCACAAAGTGGTTAGTTGGATGTTTGCACTGCTTTTATTGATCGGTGGTGCAGTATCTTACTTAGGCCTTGGTCAGTTAGAAGACCCTGAGTTTACACTAAAAAAAGCCATGGTGATTACACTCTATCCGGGGGCATCACCGCAGCAAGTTGAAGAAGAAGTCACTTTTCCCATTGAAAACGCTATTCAACAATTACCCTACGTTGACTACGTAACAAGTATTTCATCACCGGGTAAATCGCAAATTTCCGTTGAAATGAAAAGCACTTATCGCAAACAAGATTTACGCCAAATTTGGGATGAACTGCGCCGCAAAATTAGTGACAATGCATCCTCTTTGCCAAGCGGTGTATACCCAAGCACCGTACTGGACGATTTTGGTGATGTATATGGTGTAATGTACGCAGTCACGGGTGATGGTTACTCTTATGATGAACTCAAAGATTACGTTGATTACCTAAAGCGCGAACTAGTACTCGTTGAAGGCGTAAGTAAAGTGACCGTTAGCGGTGAACAGCAAGCTCAAGTAATGGTAGAAATATCAACACGAAAACTTGCTCAACTGGGTATTGCTCCCAATCGAATTTACCAATTATTACAGTCACAAAATACTGTATCAAACGCAGGTAAAGTGCGCGTTGGTGATGAGTCTATTAGATTGCACCCCACCGGCGAATTTAATGATGTGACAGAGCTTGAAAATTTACTTATTTCAAAACCTGGCGCAAGTGAACTTATTTATTTAGGCGATGTAGCAACGGTATATCGCGAATACGCCGAAGTACCCAATAATGTAATGCGTTTTAATCAGCAACAAGCCTTATTAGTCGGTGTGTCGTTTAGTACCGGCGTTAATGTGGTGGATGTTGGCGATAACATTCAAGCTCATTTAGCATCGCTAGAATACCAACGCCCACATGGCATGGAGATTAATACTGTATATAACCAACCCGTTGAAGTAGAAAAGTCTGTAAGCGGATTTATTATCAGCTTAGTTGAAGCCGTTGCCATCGTTATTATTGTTTTGCTGGTGTTTATGGGGCTTAAAAGTGGCGTTTTGATTGGCGTAATATTATTGCTTACCGTGTTGGGTACATTCATTTTTATGAAGCTGTTCGCTATTGATTTACAGCGCATTTCACTTGGCGCCTTGATCATCGCATTGGGTATGCTGGTCGATAACGCCATCGTTGTCACCGAAGGTATATTAATCAACTTAAAGCGCGGGCAAACCAAAGTTAAAGCCGCGGCTAATATTGTGCAGCAAACAAAATGGCCTTTACTCGGCGCAACTGTCATTGCAATCACTGCTTTTGCACCTATTGGTTTAAGCTCTGACGCCAGTGGTGAATTTGCTGGCAGCTTATTCTGGGTGTTACTTATTTCATTACTTTTAAGTTGGATAACAGCTATAACGCTAACGCCATTTTTTGCTGATTTAATGTTTAAACAGTCTGAGTTTAAAAACCAAAATACCGAAGAAGACCCTTACCAAGGCTTTATCTTTAATATTTATAAAAGCCTATTAGGCAATGCAATGCGCTTTCGTAAAACGACCTTGCTATTAATGGTGGTATTACTGGTAGGCTCGGTATTTGGCTTTAAATTCATTAAACAAGCATTCTTTCCTGCATCAAACACCCCCATGTTCTACGTAGATTATTGGCACACACAAGGCGCTGATATTCATGCGACAATGGATGGAGTAGCAAAACTTGAAGCCTTTTTACAAAAAGATGAACTGGTAGAAGAAGTTACCTCAACCATAGGCCAAGGCGCGCCACGTTTTATGTTGACCTATGCACCTGAAAAATCATACCCAGCTTATGGACAATTAATTATTCGGGTAAAAGACCGAGAAGCCGTCTCCACTATGATTGCCAAAGTTCGTGACTATGAGTATAGCCATGTGTTTGATGCCAAACTTAAAATCAAGCGGATGGAAATTGGCCCATCGACCGACGCAAAAATAGAAGCACGCTTCTCTGGTGCAGACCCCGTCGTGCTTCGAAAACTTGCAAAAAAAGCGAAAGAAGTCTTAAGCCAAGATGCTGGCGCGTTTAATATTCGTGATGATTGGCGAGAGCGTTCAAAACTAATTCGTCCTCAGCTAAACGAGCAAAAAGCACGCCGCTTAGGTATTGCTAAAACAGACTTAGATCAGTTATTACTAACTAGTTTGTCAGGCAAGAAAGTTGGCGTTTATAAAGACGGTACCCAGCAATTACCGATCATTGCCCGCTCCCCTGCAGAAGAACGTTTGAATGTAGAAAGCCTACGCGACTTACAAATATATAGCCCGGTACTTGGCGTGTTTGTGCCCGTTACCCAAGTGGTTGATGACTTTGTTGTTGAATGGGAAGACAGCCTAATAATGCGCCGCGACCGCAAGCGCACCATCACCGTTATGGCCGACCACGACGTCATTGGTGATGAAACGCCTGCTAAACTGTTTGCTCGCGTAAGAGGTGGTATTGAAGCTATAAAACTCCCTCACGGCTATGAGCTGCAATGGGGCGGCGAATATGAGTCAGCAACAAAGGCACAAAAAGCCATATTTGGTTCACTGCCTCTTGGCTACCTCGCCATGTTTGCAGTAACTGTGTTGTTATTTAACTCAGTTAAAAAGCCACTCGTTATTTGGGCCACTGTGCCATTGGCCATCATTGGTGTTAGCGCGGGTTTATTATTGATGAATGCAGCATTTAGTTTTATGGCCTTGCTTGGCTTACTGAGCTTAAGCGGCATGCTGATCAAAAATGGCATTGTGTTAGTCGATCAAATAAACCTCGAACTCAGCGAAGGGAAAGCCCCCTACCAAGCTGTATTTGATTCCGGTGTAAGCCGTGTCCGTCCTGTGGCTATGGCTGCTATCACTACTATTTTAGGCATGATCCCACTGTTATTTGATGTGTTCTTCCAGTCAATGGCGGTCACCATCATGTTTGGTTTAGGCTTTGCCACCATACTCACGTTAATCGTGGTGCCAGTGCTTTATACCGTACTATTTAGAATTAAAGTACCGAAGAAAAACTAACAAAAAAAAGGCCAAGTAATTCACATTACTTGGCCTTTTCAAAGTTTAGCACGTTACTTTTTTAAACTGAGTGTGCCTGTTCTGCGTTTTGCCGTTGCACGAGGTTTATTAAAGGACTTATTAGCAATTGCTGGCTGTTGTGACTTAGCTTTTTCAACATGCTTTTGAAAGTCACGTTTTTTAACATCCGCTGTGCCCTGTTTGTTTTCATCAAGTGAGCGTTCTTCTGTTTTACCAGAGTCTGCAATTGAGTCATTGATTAACGCCATTTCTTGCTGTGTTAAATGACGCCATTGCCCTACTTTTAATCCTTTTAGCGTCACGTTCATAATACGCGTGCGCTTTAATGTGACTACTTCATAGCCAAGGTATTCGCACATTCTACGTATTTGTCGGTTCAACCCTTGGGTCAAAATAATGGTGAACTCTTTAGCGCCGGTTTGAGTGACTTTGCATTTTTTTGTCACTGTATCGAGGATGGGAATGCCACCGGCCATCTTATTTACAAACTGACGGTTGAGGGGTTTATCAACAGTCACTACGTATTCTTTTTCATGATTATTACCGGCACGAAGGATTTTATTAACGATGTCGCCTTCGTTGGTTAAAAAGATAAGCCCTTCAGAGGGACGGTCTAGACGACCAATAGGGAAAATTCTGTCAGGATAATTAACTGCTTTAACAATATTACTTTGAATTTTACGCTCAGTAGTACAGGTAATGCCAACGGGTTTGTTGTAAGCAATGTACGCGCGTTTAGGCACTTTTTTAAGTGGTTTACCGTCAACTAATACATTATCAGTGACCGCAACTTTTACACCCATTTCAGGGCGTTGACCGTTAACAGTGACACGACCGTCTTCAATATACTTATCAGCTTCACGTCGCGAGCAAAAACCAGTGTCACTTATAAATTTATTTAATCGTTTTAAATCTGTCATGGTCAATTCGTTTTAATTTTAAAGGCCGATATTGTATACCCAAACCACCCTAAGATGCGAGTTACAGTTGGAATTAAAAGCAATTTAGACAAGGCATTGATTGCAAATGACAGTGGCTCTATTGTTAAAATCAAGACGCAATATACATCGCTTTTAAACCAACCCTGAGGGCGTTTCACAGACACTTACTTTATCGTTGTTAATTATTAAAAGGAACTAACATTGTTGCAAAATTACGCCTTGATATCATCCCCTGTGAAACGCTGAGCTAAGCATCTTGGGTTGGTCATAAGCTAGGGCTAAAGTTTTTGCGCGGTTAATTTTCATTTTGACTTTTGTCTTTACGTAATTGAGACACATCAAATACATAATTAGCCTGTTTAGTGTGAAATAAGGAAAGTTGTTTAAAATTTAAAAAAGACCAATCGTCAATATCTATAAGGTATTCATACTTTTTAATATTGTCCTGCGTTATCACCCCAAGATCAAACTCAACCTTGGTGTTATTATGCCAAAAAGGGTGCCCGTTATGATAATCAACCAAAGTAGTGAGTGCCCAACCTCCCATCATATAATGGCCCCCTACACTGGCAGTGAGTTTATTTTGCTTTATTAAATTTAAATTATCTCTGAGCCAATCAAACCCGCCAATTAAATAAGAGTGTTCGTTATTCTCTTTTACTGCGGTATAAGAACCTAATGCCATTAAATCAGATGCACTCCAAATGATATTGGTTTCAGGGTATCTTTTAAGTAACTTTTTAGTTTTATCCATCGCCTCAGGTTTAGACCAACCAGCATATACTGTTTGGTTAAGAGTTAAGTTATTCTGCTTCAAATAGGCTTTTAGCCCATCGCTTCGCGCATCCGACTCAGTGCCATAATGACCATTTATAGCTACCACATGAGGTATAAGCGCCTTCGCTGTTGCTTTTTCTAGCAGTGCCTTTGCTAACATAAAGCCTGCGGTGTAGTTATCGTGGTAAATTTCACCAAGCCAAAATTTAAATTGCTCTTGAGGGCCTAAAATAGCTGCCCGCTCTTCGCCTGTAATTGTTTGCTCTAAGGTAATAAATTTTACATTAAATTTTTCAAGCAGTGACATGGATTGCTCAGCGCCACCAGGGTAATTTAATAGTACAACGTAATCTGGAGTGGCTCTGTACTGAAGATATTTTTTAAGTTCGGCTAATTGGATATAACGATTCCCTTCACCATAAATAACATCCAGCTTTACATTATTTTGCTTTGCTGCGACTTCCATTACAGCCTGAACCTTGGCCCAAAATGGTTCGCCTTCAATTGATGGATTAACAAATAAAACTGAAATTGCATTACTTGCTGCGGCTTGTGAGCTCACAATTAAACACAGTACTACAAGCAGAATTTTCATATCGTGACCTAATCTTATATGCCAGAATTTAAGCATAGCCTACTAGCTTTACCTTGACAGTTTTCGCCACACTAATTCAAGTGGCCCTTTTTTAAAATAACAACTATAAAGCCAAAAACTAAAATATTGGATCAATGTAAGTACTGTCACTAGATACAAATAATCAATCCGATTAAAACTTAATATCCAATGTGGATACACTATTTTAAATAGCAAAAATAAGCATACCGTTTGAGAAATATAAGCGGTTAGAGACATTCGACCTAACCGCATAAAGCCGATTATGATCCAATTATTTTTATTAGCTGCTTTTACAATGATGTGAATTAACAGTAAAGCGGTAAATAGAGCGGCTAGCCAATTTAATGGCTCTTTGAGCACCAACGCCAATTGAAAATGTTGATATTCCAATAGCATTCTTAAACACGATAGTAGAAGAGCTAAAAAACCGACCGATTGCAATGAGGTAGTAGGTAAGCCATTATCAAATATTTTTAATTTATAAGTATATACGCCCACCAGCATTACAGCTGCACTCATCCATAGCGTAATTAAAGGTACTGCAATGATCATAATGACAAACATCAGAGCATTTGTGCCCAGTATGTCCCCTAAACTCGAAAATGTTTGCTCATAACTTTGCAAAAATGCACTATCAGTGCGATTGATAACAATATGGGGCTCCATTAACATTAATACCACGCTCATCAATGCGCCTATGAGAAAAAACTGCCACGCACGCCTTATAATGAGTGAATTGTCTGCGTTTAAATATCTACACGTCAACCAACCTGCGCAGGCATATATAAACAGAATATCACCCGCCCAAAGCAAAAAACCATGCAGTAAGCCAAGTACCGCCAAAACGTTTAAACGCTTCTTAAGAGTTTTGATATTTCGATGTCGCTGCCATTGTATATATAGCCCCGCACCAAACAGTATGCAGAACAAGCTACGAAAACGGCCATCAATAAAAAAGAGGTTTACAGTCTGAATTACATAATCGGATAAAGGGGGAACTGGTTGTGCTACATAGCCAAATTCAAATAAACCAAAGAAATAAACGTTCATGTACATTAAGCCTAAAACGGCTATGCCACGAATTACGTCCATGTTTTTATTTCGCATTACAGGGCTCTAGTGATATTTTTGAGTATTCGACCAGCTTAACGCATTTTCATATAATTTAGGTAACCCATCGCTTGAAGTATTTAACAATACCACTGCTTTTTCCAATGCCCACCAGCTACCAGACTCATACGCTTTTACTGTTTCCAATATATAGAAAAGTGTATTTTTTTCCGTCATCAGTGCCGATTTAATATCATCTGGGAAGGGTAATTTATCCAATAGTTGCGCCATAGGCCTATCTAAAATAGCGTCCAGTAGTGAAAATAACCCGGTTAAAAATGCACTATTAGCTTGGCTCGGGGCCACTTTTTGCGCGAGCAATTCACAAAATCGCGCGCGGATTATACACATTTTTACCAATTCAGCAGGTTTAGATTTAGACACATGCGCGGTAATTATTAAACTAACAAATTTTCTAATATGCTCTTGCCCTAAGTAAACCAAAGCCTGCCTTATTGATTCGATTTCTTTTTGCACCGGAAAAACACCGCTATTTATCAACCTTAACAGCTTAAACGCAAGGGCTGTGTCTAACTGAAATAAGCTTGCAATTGTGTTGATATTTGGGTTTTCTTTCATCGCTTGCGCATAAATTGATAAAGCCAGCGCATGATTCATATCGATATCTTTTTGTTCAATTACTTTAGGTTTAGCAAAAAAGTAGCCTTGAAAATAATCAAACCCCATTTTATGTGCTAATTGGAAGTCCTCTGTGGTTTCAATTTTTTCTGCCAATAATTTAATTTTTCTATGTTTTTTCAGCTCTGCTATTAAACCACTTAATTGTTTAAGCGGGGTAATCTGAATATCAAATTTAATTAGTTTTATAAACTTAAGGAAGCGATCCCACTTAGGCTCATAAACAAAATCATCAAGTGCTAAAACGTAGTTTTTATGGAAAAGATTGCGACAAAGTTGATAGTTCTCTTCTGTCGGCTCTATATCTTCTAATAGCTCAAGAACAACATCGTTGGAAGGTAAAAATGTGCATAAATCCATTTTTAATGAATCGGGACCTATATTGATTAATGCTTTCTTGCCTGAGGTAATGTGACGGGTGCCAAAGTTAAGCTGATTTTCCATAATAAGCTTTGCAGTAGCGACACTTTCGTCGATATTAGGAAAATAATTGTCTGTACTATTACGAAACAACAATTCATACGCAACAACATGTTGGCGACGATTGAATATTGCTTGACGCGCAACAAATACTTGCACTAGATTGCCCTTCTTCTGGATTTTTTACTACTTATTTTATAAGTAGTAAAAAATCATTAAACCGCTTTGTGTATCACAACATTATAACTAGTAAAATTATAAAAAGTAATCTTTTTAGCTTATTTGTACATAGTCTCTATGTATTGTTGTGCGACATCATCCCAGGTAAATCGGGCATTGCGCGCATTATTAACAATTTGCCGCCATTTCTGTGGCTCTTTACTATATAGTGTAAGAGTCTCAATAACGCAATTTAGGAGGTTTTCACATTGCAGCTCTAGCGTGTTGCCTGTAAAACAAAATCCATTTTCTAAATGCGTCACCGTGTCATTCAGTCCACCAACCTGATGCACTAAACATGGCTGCCCAGCACGCATAGCTAACATTTGGCTAATACCACACGGCTCAAATGAACTAGGCATTAAAAACAAATCCCCTAGTTGATAAAGTAATTCGCCAATCTTCTGCCCATAACCTTTTAAAAATAAAAGATTAGTATTTCTTGCCATGGCTTGAGTAAACACATCTTCTAATGCACTGTCACCAGATCCTAGAATAATGATCTTGCCATTAAACTTTGACAACTCTTTACATAGTTCATCTACAAGTAGTTTGTTGTTATATGGTTGGCGTAATAATAATACTTTCTGATCCGTTAAACGCCCTACACTTGTCAGCAGTGGCCCTTTTTTCTCATGTTTAATAAACGATAATAAACGTTGATGTGCAATATAATAACCTGACTCTAATTGCTTACTTTTGGCCATCCATGTGAATAGCTCGGCCTCTATTTCATCATACAAAGCGCCGAGCGAAACCGGCTTCTTTTCGTTACTTACTGTATATTCGCAGCCATTAAGCACACCCACGACTTTGCCCATAGTTGCTGCATTTTGTAAATCTTTTTCCAACCCCTCGCCACCAAAGAATCCTTTGTCTGATTCACTCGGTAACAACACCTCTTTGGCGTAACTGGGTGATACTAAATGCACTTTATCAGCGAGATTAATAGCACTGCGCATCGGGTTAAAACAATGCGGGTAACGAGGGTCGCATAACACATGACCATCATAACTAAGCGATGGAAACCAAGCCTCTAGGCTTGATTCATCACCTTTAAACGGCCTGATCCCTTGCAATGCAATATTATGCACAGTGAACACAAGTTTTGTATTGAGCAAAGTTTCAAAACGTTTATCAAACTTTAATAGTAAAGCAACACATGCACTATGCCAGTCATGTAAATGAATAACATCGGGAGATGGAATAACCCCCTGCAGTAAGCCTTCACACACAGCTGCACCAAACAAAGCAAATTTAGTGGCATCTGTTGCAAAGGGTCTACCTGGTTCATCATTACAATACACATTGCCATTGTGCTGGCTAAAATAATGATGTGACAAAACAAGTTGTCTTGATGTTGAGTTAGTAATATGCACTTGCCATACATCAACTTGATGGCTATGGCCTGCAAACGCCACGTTCAGTGTCCCTAACCGTTCTCTGTCTAAGTGACTAAATCCGTAGTCAGGAATTATAACATCTACAGAAATCCCTTTATTACTTAATGCGTTTGGGCAATCGCGTATTACATCAGCAACGCCCCCAACTTTGGCATTAGGTAACGCGTCATTTTCGGCCGCAACCATCAATACATGCATTATTTATTTACTTCCTACAGCTTAAGCTAAACGTTTCTTTTCTTGCTCTTGGCATTCAATTTTTTTGCCAAGCTCAGTTAACATGTCTCTGGTAACAAGCACAATACCTTTATTAGACACCCTAAAGCCATTTTCTTTATCGGCTTTTTTGTCAAAACCAATTTCAACACCTTCAGGAATTTCACACCCACGGTCAATTATGGCACGGCGTATTCTACAGTTACGATGAATAATTGCCCCTGGTAAAATCACTGACTCTTCAATTTCACAATAGGAACGAATATGAACATTAGAAAACAATAAGGACTTTCTGACTACTGATCCTGAAATTATGCAGCCACCTGATACGGTTGAATCAACAGCCATACCTCTTCTATCGTCGTTATCAAAAATAAATTTAGCTGGCGGTAATTGCTCTTGATAAGTCCAGATTGGCCACGTTGGATCATATAGATCTAATTGTGGTTCTGGCATAACAAGTTCCATATTAGCTTCCCAAAATGAATCTATCGTACCTACATCACGCCAGTAAGGTTGGCCTTCATGTGCGGGATCTCTAAATGGGAATGCAAAAACGTTATGCTCTTCAATAATTGAAGGAATGATATCATGACCAAAGTCACGACCTGACCCTTCATTTTCAGCATCTTTTTTTAATTGCTCAAATAGAAAGTCGGTATTAAAAACATAATTACCCATTGACGCTAAACACGTACCAGGTTTACCCGGAATAGAACTTGGAGAAGCCGGCTTTTCATCAAAACGTTTTACACGTTTTTCTTCGTCAACTGTCATCACTCCAAAGGTATCTGCCGCCTCTTCACAATCAACTTCGATACAGCACACCGTCATATCAGCGCCAGTTTCAACATGCTTGGCCAATAATGCACCGTAATCCATACGGTAAACGTGATCGCCTGACAGAATCATCACATATTTTGGTAATTCATGACGGATAATATCCATATTTTGAAATACAGCATCAGCAGTTCCGCAGTACCATTCGTCACCATAACGCTGTGATGCTGGTAATATCTCTACCGATTCACCCAGTTCTTTTTTGAAGTGGCCCCAGGCACGATTAACATGGCGAATTAATGAATGCGATTTATATTGTGTCGCAATACCCACTCGCCTGATGCCTGAATTAATACAATTGGACAACGGAAAGTCTATAATTCGATGCTTGCCACCAAAGTAAACAGCGGGTTTAGCACGCCAATTAGTTAATTCATGGAGTCGCGACCCTCGCCCTCCTGCTAAGATAAGGGCGTAGGTTTCTCTTGTTAAACTACTTATGTAACGATTTGCATAACTTGGCATAATTTATCTCCGTATTAATCTGTGCTGATGTTCGTTTTATTTGCTGTTAAAGGTGTCAAATGCCAAATTTCATCGCTGTATTGGCTAATTGTTCTATCACTTGAAAATACCCCGCTGGCGGCCGTATTTAATATACTCATTTGTGTCCAATGTGGTTGGTTTTGATACGCGCTCTCCACGTCACGCTGGGCTTTTACAAAGCTCTCAAAATCATGAGCGACTAACCAAGGATCGTGCGGGCTTTTAATCGCGCCGATAATGTCATCAAACAAGCTTGGTTCAAATAAGTTAAAGTGCCCACTTTCAAGTAGTTGCATTACATTAAGTAGATCAGGTGTAGAGTGAATAATATGCAAAGGGTTATAGTTTTGCTTAATAGATTCAATTTCTTGTGCTTTGGCACCAAATAAGAAAAAGTTGTCTTTGCCCACCGCATCCCTGATTTCGATATTAGCACCATCTAAGGTACCTATCGTCAACGCACCATTCATCATGAACTTCATATTGCCTGTTCCTGATGCTTCTTTACCAGCCGTGGATATTTGTTCTGATAAATCCGTTGCAGGACAAATAGTTTCCATTGCTGTCACATTATAATTAGGTAAAAACGCAACACGTAAATAAGGTTGGGCTAATGGGTCTTTATTAATGACTTCTGCCACATTGTTTATTAACTTAATAATGCGTTTTGCCATGTAATAACCCGGTGCAGCTTTACCACCTAACAGTACACAACGAGGCACTAAGTTTTCAGTGTCACCGCGGCGAATACGATCATAAAGATGAATTACATGAAGCACATTTAATAGTTGGCGTTTGTATTCATGAATACGCTTTACTTGCACATCAAACAACATATGTTTATCAAACTCGACGTCACAACGCTCTTTTACTAAGTCAACTAAACGCTGTTTATTCTCAAGCTTCACTTGCTGCCATTGCGTATGAAATTGTTCATCATCAAAGTAGCGGCGTAATTGACTAATTTGAGCAAGCTCACCCACCCACTCACTGCCAATTTTGTCACAAATAAGCTGAGTCAATTTTGGGTTACAATGAGCAAGCCAACGCCTAGGTGTTACACCATTGGTTTTATTATTAAACTTATCTGGCCATAACTCGAAGAATGATTTAAATAACCCCTCTTTTAATAGTTCTGTGTGCAACGCGGCGACACCATTAACAGAATAACTACCAACAATAGCTAAATACGCCATGCGAATTTGTGGCTCAGGGCCTTCTTCAATGAGTGAAAGTGCTTGTTGTTTAGCTACGTCCCCAGGCCATGCTTGCGCCACTTGAGCTAGGAAACGGGCGTTTATTTCATAAATGATTTCTAAAATGCGCGGCAATAAACGAGCAAATAACGATACTGACCACTTTTCAAGCGCTTCGGGTAATAAAGTATGGTTTGTGTACGCCATTGTAGCTGTTGTAATTTGCCACGCTTTGTCCCAATCAAGCTCATATTCATCAATAAGTAAACGCATCAGTTCTGCAACAGCAATACTAGGGTGTGTATCATTAAGCTGAAAAACATGATAATCAGCAAAATCACTAAAGTCTTCACCATGCTGTGATACCCAACTTGCAATTGTGTCTTGCAGACTCGCAGACGATAAGAAGTATTGTTGGCGTAACCTTAACTCCTTACCATTTTCACTACTGTCATTAGGGTACAACACCATTGTAATTTGTTCGGCTAAGTTTTTGTGGGCAACAGCTTCAGAATAACTACCTGCGTTGAACTCACTTAAATCAAATTCGTCGGTGGCCTCAGATTTCCATAAACGTAAGGTATTTACAATATCGTTTTTATAACCAGGGATAGGAACGTCGTAAGGGACAGCGAGTACATCATGCGTATCTAACCATTGACGGTGTTCACGACCATTTTTATCGGTATAACATTCAACGTGACCAAAGAATTTTACCCGTTTAGATTGCTCTGGCGCGCTTAATTCCCATGGGTGCCCTTCGCGCAGCCAGTTATCTGGTTGCTCAACTTGGTGACCGTTTTCAATGGCTTGATTAAACATACCGTACTCATAACGTATACCATAACCCACCACAGGTAATGCAAGGCTTGCGCAACTATCTAAAAAGCAAGCGGCTAGGCGCCCTAAGCCACCATTACCTAGCCCTGCATCATGCTCTGCTTGGGCGACATCTTCAATATTAGTACAATATTGTTGCAATGCTTGGCTTACTTGGTCGTCTAAATCTAGATTTAAAATCGCATTGCCCATTGCTCGCCCCATTAAAAACTCAAGCGAGATGTAGGCAGTTTTACGACGCTTTTCACTGTTCATTTGCTGTTTGGTAGCACGACACCGAGCAACCAATCGGTCACGAATAGTAAACGCCAGTGCGTTGTATAAATACAACTGAGACTTACCCACTTTGTCACGCCCTAAAGTGTAATAAAAGTGCCGCGATAAATCGTCTTCTAATGTACTTTCATCAATCAAAGGGGCATCTTGCCAGCCCTTTGCAACACATATTTGCTCACTGTTCTTAGCCATGACATTCGCCTTCTAAATTAGCTGAAAATACCCAACTGCTATGCGCAGCAACTTCAAATTGTTTTGTGTCTTTTAAAACACCTTCTTCAACACTTGTTATATTTAGCTGCCAGTCACCTTCTTCGGCCTCTGGTAGCGTACAAGCTACCGTTACGTCACTGGCATTTAATATAATTAGTAATGCAGATTTTAATTGTTCATCGTGCAAGCTATACATCAAAAATTGTTTGCTGCCATCATGCCAATCATTCTCTTGCATTGGCATGCCGAGCTCATTAAACCAATGCACTGCAAATCTTTTATCTGTGTCATGCAAAAATACGCGGTGTTTAAATACGCAATGTTGTTTACGTAACCGTAAAACGTCATCAATAAATCGTGTTAGCGGGTGTCGACGCTGCGAGTCTTTCCAAGCAAGCCAACTCGTGCGATTATTTTGACAATAAGCGTTATTGTTACCCCCTTGTGAGTGGCCCATTTCACTGCCTGATGCAAGCATTGGCACGCCTTTAGATAATAACAATGTGAGCAACATATTTTTTTGTTGCTGCAAACGAAGAGCTGTTATTTCAGGGTCATTACTAAACCCTTCAACACCGCAATTAAAGGAATAATTAGCACTGTGCCCATCTCGATTTTGCTCACCATTGGCTTCATTATGTTTTTCTTCATAACTGACCGAGTCAGCAAGCGTAAAACCATCATGGCTAGTAATAAAATTAATGCTATTGAGCGGGCCTCTTAAGTTATGATCAAACAAGTCACACGAACCATGTAATCGCTTAGCCAATTTAGGCAACATATTTTGTTCACCACACCAAAAACGCCTTACAACATCACGATATTTATCATTCCATTCACGCCATGGCGCTGGGAAAGCCCCAAGCTGGTAACCTCCTGGGCCAATATCCCATGGCTCGGCAATCAGCTTAACTTTTGATAAAACAGGGTCTTGGTTGATTGCTTGTAAAAATGTATGTTGCTGATTAAAGCCGTGTGCGGTTCTAGCTAAAATTGAAGCTAAGTCGAACCTAAAGCCATCAACACCCATAATTTCTACCCAATAACGTAAGCTATCTAGGACCATTTTTAAGCTGTAGGGATTATCGATATTGAGTGTGTTACCGCAGCCTGTGTCATTAATATAGACTTTAGGATCACCTTCAACAGCGCGATAGTAACCAGGATTATTTAAACCGCGCCATGATAACAAGGGACCGTCGATTCCAGCTTCAGCAGTGTGGTTATAAACCACATCAAGTATGACTTCGATCCCAGCACTGTGTAACTCGGTGACCATTTGCTGAAATTCAGCTATTTCATCATTAACAAGGTAATCTTTATGAGGGGTAAAAAAGTTTAGGCTGTTGTAGCCCCAATAGTTTTGCAAGCCTTTCCCAGTTAAAAATTGTTCACTGATAAAACTATGCACTGGTAACAATTCAAGTGTTGTTACGCCCAGCTCTCGCAAATGTTCAATAAATACAGCGTGACTTAATCCTAAATATTTTCCTCTTAAATGCTCAGGTATACTCGGGTGACGCGCAGTTGCACCTTTGACATGGCACTCATAAATGATTGTTTTGCCCCAACTATGATTAGGTTTAACACCTTGGTATGGCATTAACTGCGTCACTTTTGACTTTGGCATATCAATAGCGTTATTTACCGCGCTTAATGTACCAATGGGCATTTGGCTGTAATGACGTTCACTCCAAGTAAATTCACCAAATAAGTCTTTTGCATATGGGTCTATTAAAAGTTTTTGACTGTTAAAATGCAGGCCTTTACTAGGCTGATACTCACCTTCAGCACGATACCCATACAACGTGCCGACAGGGAGTGGGCTAATAAATAAGCTCCACACTCCGCCTTCATTTTTGTTCATCGCTAATTTAAGCACTTCGGTATGCCCGCTGGCATCAAATAAACACAGATACAATTGCTTTGCCAATGGGGCATAAACAGCAAAATTAACGCCATTACCTTTAATTGATGCACCTAAAGAGGTAATTTCCCCTAGGCTTAACTCAATTGATAGACTCATTGCATACCTTTTTCATATAAACTGTCGCAAGCGGTGGTAACGTTATTAATATACTATTTTGATAGCCATGACTTGGTGATGCTTCAGTTGCAATTAAACCGTCATTAACCTTAACCCCAGAGCCAAAAAATAACTCATCATCGGTATTAAGCAGCACTTCAAACTGCCCTTTTGACGGCACACCGATTTGATACCCTTGGTATACATTAGGTGTTAAGTTACACACCACCACAACATAATCTGAGGCTTTTTTAGCATAACGAACAAAACTAAAAATACTTTGTTGTGCGTTTTGGTTATCAATCCAACTGAAGCCCGCTGGCTCTGAATCTAATTCATACAAAGCAGGTGTAGACGTATAAACATCGTTTAATGTTTTGACAGTGTTTTGAATACCATTATGGCTTTGGTGTTCTAATAGGTGCCAATCAAGGGATTGGTCATGATTCCATTCTTTGCGCTGTGCAAACTCTCCGCCCATAAAGAGTAACTTTTTACCCGGGTGTGCCCACATAAAGGCATAATATGCGCGTAAATTTGCAAACTTTTGCCAATCATCTCCAGGCATTTTTTCAATCAGTGAACCTTTGCCGTGCACCACTTCGTCATGACTTAATGGTAAAATGTAGTTTTCACTAAATGCATAGACCATTGAAAATGTCATTTCATGGTGATGGTGTTGTCTGTAAAGTGGGTCTCGTTGCATGTAATGCAAACTGTCATTCATCCAGCCCATATTCCACTTGTAGCCAAAGCCTAAACCATCATGATCCACTTGGCGGGTCACCCCTGGCCACGCAGTTGACTCTTCTGCAACCATCATAATGCCGGGGTTATTTGCATAACTGCGAAGGTTAACTTGTTTTAAACACTCGATTGCGCCAAGGTTTTCTCTGCCACCATAACAATTGGGAACCCACTGCCCTTCTTCACGGCTGTAGTCTAGGTATAACATCGAGGCAACGGCATCAACACGCAAACCATCTATAGCAAATTCCTCAAGCCAAAACATCGCGTTTGCAACTAAGAAGCTGCGTACTTCAGGCCTGTCATAATTATAAATATACGTGTTCCAATCAGGATGAAATCCCTGTCTTGCATCAGCATGTTCGTATAGGTGTGTGCCATCGAAACAATGCAATCCGTGCGGATCACTTGGAAAGTGTCCCGGAACCCAGTCAACTAACAACCCAATATTTTCTTCGTGGCAGCGCTGCACGAAATATCTAAAGTCATCAACACTGCCAAAACGACTTGTTGGCGAAAATAGACCAACAGGTTGATAACCCCAAGAACCGTCAAACGGATACTCACTTATCGGCATTAATTGAATGTGAGTAAACCCCGTTTCTTTAACATAACAGATGAGATGTTCAGCAAATTCAGTATAGTTTAAGTAGCAATTATCAATCTTTCGTTGCCAAGAACCTAAATGAACTTCATAAATGCTGATGGGTGCATCAATAGCATTTCGCTTCGCTTTTTGCTTTAGCATTTTGTCAGTTAACTTGATGGCACCTAATTGTGGTTGCAATACAGAGGCGGTACCGGGCGCTTGTTGCATTTTAAATGCAAATGGATCGGCTTTTTCGAGTACATCGCCACTCGTTGTTGTAATAGCAAACTTATAGCACTGCCCTGCTGTAAGGGCTGGAATAAAAATATCCCATACCCCTGAACCTGGGTTAAAACGCATAAAGTGGTGATTTCGCTGCCAGTGATTAAATTCGCCAATGACTGAAACACTGCTTGCATTTGGGGCCCATACACTAAAGCGAACTCCATCAGTCTCATTAAGAGTAATAAAATGAGCGCCTAAATGACGATACGCATGCTCAAGCGTACCTTCATTAAATAAATACATTGCATGCGAATCTAGCGCACTTGGGAAGTTGTATACATCACGTTGCTGAACAGTACAATTAGGGTACTCAATTATGAGTTCATAGTCATCGCTCAGTGATGATGCTACGTGTGCAATAAATAGATCCGAATCCATGTACCGAGAACAATTAATTAGCGTACCTTTTGATTTAACACATACGCTTTGTGCTCCGGGTAAAAAGCAGCGGATACTTTGCTTAGAATTTGAATCTGTATGTAAGCCTAAAAAACTAAATGGGTCTTTAAAACAACCACGCTCAAGCGCAGATACTTGCTGATTATACTGATCGGATACTGATTTAATTTGAACAGAACTGTTCATTTAATACGTCCTTATTGAATTTATTTCACTAAGCAAATTAGCATGTTGTTTTAGTATTTCTGTACATGGCTTAGAAAGTACTCTACGCCAATTGGGGTACTCTTTATCTGTACCTGGAATATTTACAGGGAGTATTTGCTGATCCAAGTCATCTAATTGAATTGCGAAAAGTTGAGCTGGTGACTGTGCTAGACTTAATGTCAATGCGGTATATATATCTTTAGTTTGCGTATTAAGCGTGTAACCATGATGACCACTTTGCTCTAAAAATCGTAACATTCGTTGTTTTTCAACTTGACGGATTTCTAAATCTTTCACTTGCTGCGGTTCATCTATTAATTGATATTGAACCTTTAAATCTAAATCGCGGCCGTCCCACCAAGCGAAAAATGGCGGTACATCATGATTAGCAATCATTAATAAACAATGGGGGTCAAAAGCGTCGGCAGGTAAAAACTCACCATGTTGATCTTTCTCAAAGTAAAATAAGCTATTTGAAAAAATTGCTTTCTCTGCCAGTGCTGTTTTTACTTCCTGAGGTACAACCCCTAAATCTTCACCAATTACAATACATTCATTCAAGTGTGATTCGATGCTTACAATTGCCAGTAAGTATTCAAAAGGGTAATACACGTAACACCCTTCTTGTTGTCCATTATTCTCAAAGCACCACCATAATCTTCGTATGGCCATTACATGATCAATACGCAACCCACCCACATCTTCCATGTTAGATTTAATAAGTGCGCGGTAAAATGCGAAATTATTGTCACCTACTTTAACTGGGTTCAGCGCAGGTAAACCCCAATTTTGACCTTGCTCAGCCCACGGATCTGGCGGAGCACCTACATGTGCATCTTTAGCAAATAGCTGCTGTTGGGTTGAAAACTCACCACCATCGCCGGCACATCCTACGGCCAAGTCATTGATTAAACCAATTGCCATCCCGCTGTCTCTCGCTACGTTTTGACATTGCTTTAACTGAGTATGCGCTTGCCATTGTAGATAGCAAGCAAACTCGAAATCTTGTTGTTCAAGGGTTGTTAATGTTGTGCGGTGTTCTTGGCAAAATAGTGCGTATTGAGCTTTTCGCTCATCACTTCCATCAGCTATAAACTTGTTATGCAAACATTTAAGTAGTTGGTATTTGTATTGAGTCACCAAGGTATAATCAATATATTGACTATCGGTATTAAGATGTTCAGATTCTTTGAGAAGCTGATTTAACGAAGCGTTAGCATGTGCATCTTCGCTAAGTGAAACCGCAATATATAATGGATTAAGTAAAGCCCGATTGTTTGGACTGTAAGGGCTTGCTCTTTCGGGTTCGTCGGCAAAAAGTAAATGCAATGGATTAAGCAATATATAATCAAGTTGCAAAGCAGCACTGTGGCAAGTCAATTCCATTAAATCGGCAAAATCACCAATCCCCAACCCAGCTTTATTTTTTAAGCTATACAACTGAATTGATAAGCCTGTGCGTTTTTTATCAGGAATTTGATAACTTTGTTTAGGGGTTGCCCAAATTTCAGTCAAGACTGTTTTGCTATTAATAGAAACTTTAGCATCATGATAACCAACAGGGAGTGCAGGCAAGCAAACCTGCAACTCAACATAAACGACATCATTAAACGTATAATTTCCAGTACACGTAAGAGTGTTTAAATCAGACACTATTGGCTCAATATCTAAACTTTCAAAAGAAATAGTGCAAGCATGATGTATTAACCGTTTATCAATCCTCACTTTTAAAGCTGGTGCATCGCTTTGAACAAGGCTGCAGCTAGGCACATATTCTAACCACTTTGCAGCATCCAATGAGATATTTAAATGCTCTATTTGCTGAAGGTTTTCAGTATCTACGCCACAACAGCGAAGTGCCGCTGAACGTGTGTCGTGTTCAAAAAATACCTGTTCCCCTGTATATTTAGTGTATTCATAACCAATACCATGCAGATAAAACAACTGCGTAAGTAAATCCATTATATTACCTTACACACGTTGAGTATTTACAATGCTGTTTTCAGAACCGTAATTATTAGCAGCGTAACCATCTGCTTGATGATCATTATCCCAAATAGTACCGTCTATAAGGTATCTAAAGTGAAATTGTTGATTATTAGGTAAGCGTTGCTTTAATTTAAAACAGCGCTGCTTCTTATTAAATTTCATTGTAACAGGCTGCCAATCTGTAAATTCAGCAACAAGTTGCACATCTTGTGCGTCAGGGTGACTAAATTCGAACGTTACTTCAGCTTCTTCTTTAGTTTTAAAAAAACGTTTACTCAACATAGCGGGCTCCAGCTAAACTTTGTGTTTATTTATCCTTGCCACCGTGCCAGTTCAACTACTCAACATATGCCGGGGGGGTGGTTATAAGTTAATCAAACTTATATTTATGCTTTATGACAGTGCATTAAAAAATCCACCGCACAAGTATGGTGCAAAATAGCTCTATATGAGGCTATCTTTTACGTTAAATTGAAATCTGCAAGAACTAAACCATAGTTCACTTATCAAACAACTAACAGTAAACAAAGTAGATAACATATATAGATTCGTAAAGTGAAATAAACTAAATTTGAAACAAGCGAAAAATTCAACAAACACAGTAGATTAAGTACTCTAATTCATAAAATTATTTTTTTTAATACCGTGCTTGTGAAAAGTTTGTCTCTTGAACTCACACACTATATACTGAAAAAAAAGTACCAACTCCCTTAGCTATAACCATAATAAAATAGGGGGTCATAATGGCTTAATATAATGACTAAATTTTTCCGTATAATCAGTATTGCTTTAATTACTTTAATTGTCTTTTGTTACGGCTTGAATATTTTGCTGACAAAACAAGTTAATAGTATTAATCCAAAACAGTCGAATGTCGCTATTCGAACGTTTCCCATATCGCAAACTCATTTAGAAATACCCTCTTGGTATAACCCTGTTTTAAGTGGACACAGCGTTATATCAACCAACGAACATGATTATTTACTGATAAAAATCACGGATTCTGAATTTGTTACTGTGCAATATTCGTCGTTACTACTAGCCACTATTCTTTCTCCAGCCAACCTTATTATTTTAATTCTGATGGGCTTTTGGTTAACTTGGTATTTGGGGAGTCTACAACGCGCTCGTCGTGAACAAAAAGTGATCGATCAATTAAACATTCAAACTGATAAATTATTGAGTTCGTTTAAGATTCAGTTACCGTCTTTAGAAATTGTTAACCCTGTGACTCGGTTAAGTCAGGGTTTATCAGCCTTAAACACACATATCGCAACTTATACCAGAGAAACACAAACTAGTATTAGCCAAGATAAACTAACACAGCTAATTGACCGCCATGCTTACATTGAACATCTTGATCGACAATTAAATAGTGCCGAACTTGAAAATATGCACTGTGCCTTGTTGTTTATTGATTTAGATGGCTTTAAACAAGTTAATGATTCTTTTGGACATAGCTTTGGTGATGAAGTTTTAATCCAAGTTGCTGAGCGACTGGCCAGCGTATTACGCAATCACAAACTAAATGATATTAATCCAACCAGTATGCTAGAGCAAAACCTAGCACGTTTGGGGGGAGATGAATTTTCTATTTTTATCAATAACATTGATAGTGAAAGTAAGACATTAGACGTTGCGCAAAATGTATTGAGTGAAATAGAACGTGATTTTGTTTTAGGTAATAAACTGATAAAAATAAGTGCTAGCGTGGGTGTGGCAGTTTACCCTGACAGTGCATCTACTCCTCATGCCTTATTGCAAATGGCTGATGTTGCAATGTATAGAGCAAAAACTGACGGGCGTGGAATTTTTAAAGTTTACTCACCTGAAATGGGTAATAAAATGCGCCGCTATCACTACCTGCTTGAAGAGTTGCGATTAGCTATTGCTTGTCAAAACTTTCACCTTTCATTTCAGCCAATCGTTCATGTTGAAGATTGTGCTATAGACTATTTCGAAGCATTGGTTCGCTGGGATCACCCGGTAGAAGGAATGATATCTCCCGTCGAATTCATTCCTATTGCTGAAGAGTCTAACCTCATATTAGAGCTCGGTGATTGGATTATGCTTGAATCATGTAGACAAATGTCAGCTTGGCATAATGCAGGTATGCGTAAAGTAAAAATCTCAGTCAATGTCTCGGGAATTCAACTAAAACACCGACCACTGCATGACTGGGTAATGCAAAAACTTGATAAAACAGGCTTACCACCTTCTGCACTTATGCTCGAAATAACTGAATCAACACTGATTACAGCTAGCAATAGTATAATCAGAGAATTAGAAAAACTCAGAACAAAAGGTGTCACTATCGCGATTGATGACTTTGGTACCGGATTTAGTTCTTTAAGTACATTGGCTGATTTACCTATCGATGTTTTAAAAATAGATAGGCTCTTTATTGCTCAAGCAAATGAAAATCCAAAATATAATGAAATTTTAAACTCAATCAGCGAACTAGGTACTAAATTAGGGCTGAAGATAGTGGCTGAAGGTGTTGAAGAACTGGCACAATTTGACCTTGTTAAACGCTTAGGGATCAGCAGTGTGCAAGGGTATTTAGTCAGCCGACCAGAGTCTTCTATTAATGTTGGCAACAAAGTTTTACAAGGCAACGTTAACCACGTAGCTGCTACAGGCACGGGGGTATGGCAAATTGACTCTAATGGTTGAGCCTCCAAGTAGTAATTATTACGTAAATACAGCATAATAGCGGGATATTAATATCTTTTTATAAAACCAATGCTCAAAAAAAGTTTCTTTTCTCTCATCATTTTTGCCGTACTGATTACAGCTATTACTATTGGTTCATCTATTTATACCCTTTACAGTAAAAAGAAACTTACTGTAGATGCGCGTCTTAAAGAAATATCAGGTATCGAATTTGATAAATCCAATCAACTTTGGGCCATCAATGATGGCGGCGATGATGCAAAACTTTACCGTCTAAGTGAAGATGGCTCTATCTCAAAAGAAGTACTTGTTACCAACGCTAAAAATATTGATTGGGAAGACTTAACCCAAAATGACTTTGGCCATTTTTTCTTAGGTGATTTTGGCAATAACAAGCAAGAGCGTCGATGGCTGACTATTTATAAAATTGAAAACCCCATTGATATAAAAGGTAATTCTACGCAAGCTGAAATTATTAAATTTACGTATCCTGAGCTCAATGACCAGCCAGTTGCACCTAATAAACGAAATTATGACTTAGAGGCTTTTGTTGCATTTGGTAGACATTTGTACCTTTTTACAAAAAACAGAACTAAACCATTTGATGGCATAACTAATGTTTATAAAGTGGGCGACCATGCAGCTAACTTTAATGCACAATTAATTGATTCATTTCAAACGTGTACCACAATGGAAAAACTGTGCTGGATAACATCGGCGGCTTTAAGCCCAAGCCGAAAAAAACTCGTCTTACTCGACTCAACTAGTATCTGGCTATTCGAAAACTTTGAAGGAGATAAATTTTTCTCTGGTGACGTATCTCAAATTGACTTAGGGATTGTGACTCAAAAAGAAGCAATAACCTTTTACGATGAAAATACGCTAGTATTTACTGATGAGGAATTTAAGGGCATAGGAGGTAACGCCTATGTCATTAAGCTGGACGAAGCAACAAAAAAGGTAATTAAAAAATCACCTCTTCAGTTAAAATAAATCAATATCAGATTGTTTTTCTTTGGTATCTATTAAGTTTTTTGTGACTAATTCATCATAAAAACATAATTGATCACGCCCATTTCGTTTAGCGTAATATAGTGCTTTGTCCGCATTTTCTACAACAGAAATTGGAAAGTCATAGGGGCTGATTCTAGATAAGCCAATACTCAAAGATAGGTTTGAAACGAATGGAAATTTTGTATTTCTCACTAAATCTAAAAATGTATTTAACTTAGCTTGGATAAAATCATAATTTGTTGGTTCGAATACCAATACAAACTCCTCTCCCCCAAATCGAAATATCAAATCTGATGAGCGAAAATAGCTTTTCATTTTTTGTGCTAACAGTAATAAAACTTCATCACCACAAACATGGCCGTACTCATCATTGACTTGCTTAAAGTGATCAATATCAACAATCGCGAGCCATGAGGAAGAACCTGAATGCTTAGAACGTTTTTCATCTGTTTTGATAACTTGGTGCTGCTTCGCCATTTGCTTTTCTATCAGTAGCTTGATCTTCTTATCAAACGTTTGACGATTCAATAGCCCTGTCAGTTTATCCGTTTCACTTTCATGTAAAATTGCTAAGTAATTTTCAAAGATACGACAAAAAGCATTCAGCAACACTTGGTCTTCACTTTCTAAATGCTGTGATAAAATAGCAATAACAGCAACGGGTTTATCACGCACATTGATAGGTAGCCACCGACGTTCTTTATTGTTATCTGATTTAACAGTGATAATGCAAGAGGAACTGATACATGAAACTAGTTCAGCATCGGGCTCTTTAATGACATCTTTATCTTGCCAAATAAAATCACTTTGAGATAAAAACTTTAAAGAAGCACTTCGTTCAATCCGCAATTCTCCAGCGACTTCTAAATCTTTATATATCGATATTTCTTCGCACTTAACGAACTCTTGAATCGTAGAGATTATAGTATACTCGAGTGAGTCTACGTCTTTGTTTTTCGTAATCTTAATAATTGAATTTAGTAAACCGACTTGCATAAGCCCTCAAAAGCCAAATCTTTGTGCAAAACACTATTTGACACTAATATTATTAAGCTTTATTGGAACTAAGTGTAGTTCCTTTAAAGCTATTTACACTAAATTTTAATGACTAGTTTTAGACTTAGTATAGTGATTTATTTACTATTACTCTAACGATTAAATTTAGTTTCTAGAATTACTGAAGATGTAGTGCGCTCAACGCCATCTAAATTGCCAATATCGTCCAGTAAATGACTTAACTTTTCTAAATTTTGTGCCTGTACGACAGCAATTAAATCAAATTCCCCACTGATCGCATATAACTGCGAAATAGCATCAATTTGCTTAAGCTCTAAATTTGTTTTCGTTGTTAGTTTTTGCTTAACTTTAATTGATACATGAGCAGCAACCATCGCATTGAGGTATGCCTCTCCATAGTCAACACTGTAGCCTTTTATAACACCCGTTTCTTCTAACTTAAGCATTCTACTTTGTACAGTTGAACGGGATAAATTCAGCGCTCTTGCTAAATCAGAAATACTTGCACGGGCGTTCGTTCTCAAAATTGCAAGTAGCTTTTCATCTTGCTTTCCTATCACTTTGCCAACCCTAATCGTTAATATGACTTTTATTATAGTCATTTTTAACAATTTAGCACTGCAAATTTAACTAACGAAGCTAGATAATAGATTAATAACAATTAAATGCTGTTTCTAGCAGCTAAATGATATTTAGTAACACGTTTATTCATTTTTCTATTCGCTATTTAAGGTGCGTCAAATGCAAGTTTCTCGAGATTTATTCAACGATGTCATGGTCCCAAATTATAATCCCTCTGCTGTAATCCCTGTGCGTGGTGAAGGCTCTCGCGTATGGGATCAAACAGGTAAAGAGTTTATCGATTTTGCAGGTGGAATTGCGGTTAACTGCCTTGGTCATTGCCACCCAGCACTTGTTAGTGCGCTTAAAGAACAAGGCGAGAAGATTTGGCATTTATCAAATGTAATGACGAATGAGCCAGCCTTACGATTAGCAAAAAAAATTACTGATGCAACATTTGCAGATAAAGTTTATTTTGCTAACTCTGGCGCAGAAGCAAATGAGGCCGCTCTTAAGCTTGCTCGTCGTTTTGCACTGGATGTGCACGGTGAAGAAAAAACACAAATTATTGCTTTTAACAAAGGGTTCCATGGTCGCACTTTCTTTACTGTCACTGTAGGTGGTCAAGAGGCCTATTCAGATGGCTTTGGCCCTAAACCTGCGGCTATCGATCATTGTGACTATAATGACCTTGCTGCTTTTGAACAGCTAATTAGTGATAAAACCTGTGCCGTGATGATGGAGCCACTGCAAGGTGAAGGCGGTATCATTTCCCCGACTAATGAGTTTATTAAAGGCGTTCGTGAATTATGTGATAAACACAATGCATTATTAATATTTGATGAAGTGCAAACAGGCGTAGGCCGTACTGGCTCTTTGTACGCTTATCAAGATTTAGGTGTTACACCAGATATTTTAACAACAGCAAAAGCGCTTGGCGGTGGTTTTCCAATTGGCGCCATGATAACAACAACGGAAATAGCAGCTCATCTTAAAATAGGTACTCATGGCTCAACATACGGCGGCAATCCTTTGGCATGCGCCGTTGCTGAAGCTGCATTTGATACTGTAAATAATCAAGGTGTTTTGGCAGGCGTTAAAGAGCGTGAACAGTTATTCCGTGACGGTTTTGCCGCGATCAACGAAATGTATGACGTGTTTAGTGAAGTTCGCGGTAAAGGACTATTATTAGGCGCTGTACTTAATAGTAAATTTGAAGGTCGAGCTAAAGATTTTTTAGTTACCAGTATTGAACATGGCTTAATGAGCTTAGTAGCTGGCACAAATGTAATTCGTTTCACACCATCATTAGTGATACCGCTTGAAGATATAAAAGAAGGCCTTTCGCGTTTTGAAAAAGCCGTAGCTGATGTAGTAAACGGTTAATTTAGTTTAGCGCTCTTTTAAGAGCGCTAATGGAGCTTTAATAAATGCATGTATTACGCCCTATTAAGAACACTGATTTTGAAGCGTTAAAACAAATTGCCATCGAATCTGGTCATGGTTTCACGTCGCTACCCGTTGACGATACATTGTTACTTGAGAAAATTGCCCGCGCAGAAAGTAGCTTTTCTAAAGACATCAGCCAACCGCTTGATGAGAGCTATTTCTTTGTCCTTGAGGACACTGACACCGGAGAGGTCATTGGTACAACAGCTATTGAGGCTGCTGTGGGTCTTAACGTCCCTTTGTATCATTACCATTTAGGTAAAACAGTCCATCATTCACCTACTTTAAACGTTTATAACACAGTCGATATTCTGAGTATGTGTAATGACTACACCGGATGCTCTGAAATCTGTACGTTATTCTTACGTGAGGATAGTCGTAAAGGGCTAGCTGGACGTTTCTTATCTCGTTCACGTTTTCTATTTATGGCACAACACAGTGAACGCTTTGCTGACACAATTATCGCTGAAATGCGTGGGGTAAGCGATGAAAACGGCCATTCTCCATTTTGGCAGTGGCTAGAAGAGCATTTTTTTAGTATCGAATTTCCACAGGCAGATCACTTAGTAGGCTTGGGGGATAAAGTTTTTATCAGTGAATTAATGCCTAAATACCCTATCTATGCGAATTTGCTGAGTAAAAAAGCTCAAGACGTGATTGGTAAAGTGCATGAGAAAACTAAACCTGCACTTAAATTACTAGAAAAAGAAGGGTTTGAACACAGAGGCTACGTCGACTTGTTTGATGCAGGCCCCACTGTAGAAGCAAAACTTGGGAATATTCGCAGTGTAAGGGATTCAATAGTGTGCCCGATTTCTATCGGCGAGCTTGATTATGTAGATGAACAAAGCTCTGATACCTTGGCAATTTGTAATCAAGGGGTAGCGGATTTTAGAGCAACGTTTACCAAGCATGCGCATTACAATCACGCTAAGCATACTCTAATCGTGAGCAAAGACGTTGCACACGCCCTCGAACTAAAACAAGGCGACGCAGCGAGATTTTTTCGCCTGTAAACAAAGTAGGAATTTTATGAGTCCTGAATCTCAAAACAACCAACTAATAAATAATCAATGGCAAATAGGTCTGGGTCACAGCTTTAGCTCGATAAACCCAAGTAATGGCGAACTACTTTGGCAAGGCTTAAGCGCAAGTCCAGAGCAAGTTGATAACGCAATTAAAGCCGCACGTAACGCACAGATTAGCTGGGCTGATACGCCCATTGCTGAACGCATCAGTATACTTGAAAATTTTGCCGCTTTGTTAAAGAAACACAGTGAAGAATTCGCCACAATTATAGCCAAAGAAACTGGCAAGCCAATTTGGGAAACCCGCACTGAAGTAGGTGCTATGACAGGTAAAGTTGCTATTTCAGTTAGAGCCTATAACGAACGTACCGGCACCACTGAAAACCCTATGCCTGGTGCTAAAGCCTTCATTCGCCATAAACCCCATGGCGTTGTTGCAATATTTGGCCCTTATAACTTCCCAGGTCATTTACCAAATGGTCATATTGTACCGGCAATTTTAGCTGGCAATACGGTGGTGTTTAAGCCTTCCGAGCTGACTCCTTATGTTGCACAGTTTACGCTTGAATTGTGGCTAAAAGCAGGCTTACCTGCTGGCGTAATTAACTTAGTTCAAGGTGAAGTCGATACAGGAAAAGCACTTGCAAGTCATCAAGATATTGATGGGTTATTCTTCACGGGTAGCTCAAACACCGGGCATATATTGCATAAACAGTTTGCAGGCCACCCGGGGAAAATTCTTGCACTCGAAATGGGAGGGAATAACCCATTAATCGTCAAAGATGTTGCTGATGTAAATGCTGCTGTTCACGATATTATCCAATCAAGTTTCATAACATCCGGTCAACGATGTACTTGTGCACGTAGGCTATTCATTGAAAATGGAGCAAATGGTGATGCTATTTTAGCTAAGCTTATTAGCGCAACAAGGGACATTGTTGTCGATGAAAGTTTTGCTGAGCCTCAACCATTTATGGGCGCAATGATCAGCGAGCAAGCTGCTTTAGGCATGGTGTCGGCACAGCAAGCTTTAATTGATTTAGGAGCAAAATCATTAGTTCAATTAACACACTTGAAAGCAGGCACTGGATTTGTAAGCCCTGGTATTATTGATGTCACTGACATTAGTGAATTACCAGACGAGGAACACTTTGGCCCGCTCATAAAGGTATATCGTTATGACGATTTTGATAATGCGATAGCACAAGCAAACAACACCTCGTTTGGTTTATCTGCAGGCTTATTAAGTGATTCACACACTGACTATCAACACTTTTTAAAACGTATTCGTGCCGGTATTGTTAACTGGAACCGACCTATCACTGGCGCTTCAAGTGCTGCACCTTTTGGTGGTATAGGAGCAAGTGGTAACCATAGAGCAAGCGCATATTATGCTGCTGATTATTGCGCATACCCTGTTGCATCCGTGGAAGCTGAACACGTTAATTTACCTTCGACCCTTGCGCCGGGCTTAATCATCGAATAATTAGCAGACGCTATACTCAAAAAATTAAGGAATTATAATGCACACAAACGTAAATACATTATTTGAAAACTTATGGCAAAACTACTTAGCTGTTACTCCATCAGCGGTAAAAGTTCACGAGTTACTTGGTTCTACGCAAAAAGATGACATCCTAAATGATCACATCGCACTGCGTACTTTTAACCATGAAAAAATTGGCCTTGAAAAATTAGCTGCTCATTTTTTAGCGATAGGATATAAAGAATGTGGTGAATATCATTTTGAAGCTAAAAAACTCTATGCAAAGCACTATGAGCACCCAGACACCACGCAACCAAAAGTGTTTATCTCTGAGTTGCTGGTAGAAAAATGCTCACCAGAGCTACAAGCTATCGTTAATGATATGGTTGACAGCATTGATGAAAGTGCTGTTACGGCAGAAAACTTCTTATATTCAGGTACACATTGGCAAGTCAGCTCTGACACCTACAAAAAGCTACTTGCAGAAAGTGAGTACGCAGCATGGATGTCTGCCTGGGGTTACCGTGCAAACCATTTTACAGTTAGCATTAATGAACTTGCCCAGTTTGATAATATTGAAGCCGTAAATACAGCCCTTAAAGATGCTGGCTTTGCATTAAATACTTCTGGCGGCGAAGTTAAAGGTTCACCTGAGGTATTGCTTGAACAGTCATCAACGCTGGCTGATGACTTTGCAGTTCAATTTAGCGACACAAAAATGAGTGTACCAAGCTGTTTTTATGAGTTTGCCCTTCGTTATAACAAACCAGATGGTGAGCTTTATACTGGTTTCGTTGCCGCTTCTGCAGATAAGATATTTGAAAGCACGAACGCACGTTAACACAGCACTCAAATAGCGACATAAAAACCTCACTTTTTGTAAGGTTTTTATACGTATATCGGTCCAAAAGAGTTGGATAGAATAATACTATAAAGATTAAGGCCTATCTTTATTTTCCAATTACTTAAAAGATATGTTACCAATAAATCGACCTAAACTAAGCCATGCAACAATACCCCGTAAATCTTTGAAGTGTAATGACACAAATTTAGATTCGTCTATTTAAATTTCAAAGTGATATTAAGCATTCTAAACAAGATATTTAAAAAATAATCACCTATATTTTATTTACTATAAAAAGCATTATGATAGCCATTATTAAACCAGATTGACTTTTTTAACGTATATGTCAGAAAAGGAGGGCTCGTGAAAAACGAAATTGAAGGTAAACAAATATTAGCTGTTTATGAACAAATCATTCAACACGGCGAGAATACACAAGAAGGCAAGCTGTACATGGGGTTAACTGCTTACTCCGATATTGATGGATATACAATTTATCTTAAAGGCAGTGGCGTGTTATTGCGCTTTGGTTTTCATAACACATATCACTTAGATTATGAGCACGATAAACATAAAGATGACTTTCTCAAAAAGCTTTCAAACATACTCAATGATGCCTAGGAGGTTAAGTGCCTAGAGTAAAGCGAAGACAACGCCCAACATCGCGCAGACACTCTCTTTTTATCAATCAAGTTGTTGTTAACTTAAAAGCTGATCCTAGTAAGCTCAACATTATTCGTCGTAACCTTGATGAGTATAGGCAACAACAATTTTTAAAACGCGGTTTCCTATTAGCAATTGAACGATTTGATTGGGTTTTTGAAGCAAGTAATGATGTTAACCAGATTTGTGAACAAATATTGGCTGATGATTATATAGGCAATAGGTTAAGGCGTTACCCCCTTTTATTTAAAGGGGTGGTTAATTAAACATACATTCAACGTACCTAACAAGTAAGCTATCGTTTATAGGTGATACCTCAGCTTAAAAATGGTAAATTGCGGCAATTTTTATAATTTTGAGTAATTTGCTATGTCTAAAGCAGTTGACACTGCAAACTCAACGGAAACAAAAAAAGAATCGGGCTTATTTAACCGATTTTTATCAACTGTTGAGTTTTTGGGGAATATGTTGCCCCACCCTATCACTTTATTTGCCATGTTTTGTGTGGCGATCATCGTCTTCAGCGGTATAGCTGATTGGTTTGGCTTAAGCGCTATAGACCCTCGTCCCGTTGGTTCTGCAGGCCGTGATCCTGATGGTGTTATTGAAGTTGTAAGTTTATTAAGCGCCGAAGGTCTTCAGCGTATCGTCACAGGTTTAGTAACGAACTTCACAAGTTTTGCTCCTCTAGGCACCGTACTAGTTGCATTACTTGGCGTTAGTGTTGCTGAGCATTCAGGCCTTTTATCTGCAGCAATGCGTGGCATGGTTATGGGCGCATCTAAGCGTTTAGTAACATTTATGGTGGTCTTTGCAGCTATTTTGTCAAATACAGCATCTGAGCTTGGCTATGTTGTATTAATACCACTAGCAGCAATGATCTTCCACAGCCTTGGCCGCCACCCTCTTGCTGGCTTAGCTGCCGCATTTGCAGGTGTATCGGGGGGGTATAGTGCAAACTTATTACTCGGAACTATCGATCCACTTCTTGCAGGTATAACCACACCAGCCGCACAAATGATTGACCCTACATATCAAGTAGGCGCTGAGGCCAACTGGTATTTTATGATGATATCGGTACTGCTTATTGCGCTTTTAGGCACCTTTGTTACTGAAAAAATTGTCGAACCACGTTTAGGAAAATATAACCCTGATGACGCCAGCGCCGATCTAGCTGATAACAATATTGAAGGTTTAACAACATTAGAAAAAACAGGCTTGAAATGGGCTGGGGTTTCTTTACTTTTAGTCTCTCTTCTATTGGCTTGGACTATCGTACCTGCTGATGGAATTTTACGTAACCCAGAAACAGGCCTTGTTGCTCACTCTCCATTTTTAAAAGGCATTGTAGTCTTTATATTCGTTACGTTTGGTATCCCTGGTTTTGTCTATGGCCGTGTAGTCGGCACCATGAAAAACGATAAAGATGTCATTGATGCTATGAGTAAGAGCATGAGTTCAATGGGTATGTACATCGTACTTGTATTCTTTGCTGCACAGTTTGTTGCATTCTTTAAATGGACAAATCTCGGCACTATTCTGGCAATTAATGGCGCTGCATTATTACAAGCGCTTAATTTAACTGGTCCTGAGGTGTTTGTATTGTTCATATTTATGTGTGCACTTGTAAACTTAAGCCTAGGCTCTTCCTCTGCTCAATGGGCTGTTACTGCACCAATATTTGTTCCAATGCTAATGTTGATTGGTTACGCGCCTGAAACAATTCAAGCGGCTTACAGAATTGGTGACTCTGTAACAAACTTAATTACTCCAATGATGAGTTACTTTGGCCTCATTCTCGCTGTTGCAACTAAATATAAAAAAGACATGGGTATAGGTACACTCGTTGCAACAATGCTGCCTTACAGCATGCTCTTCTTTGTTGGTTGGGTTGTATTGTTTTATTTATGGGTATTTGTTTTAGGGCTACCGGTTGGCCCAGGCTCCCCTATTTATTACACGCCTTAATACCGATAAAAGAATACCAGCCTAGGCTGGTATTCTTTTGTTTACTGATGTTTAAAAATAACTGAGCCTAACCTCACTTCTCACGGATAACACCCACATTCAACCTAGCATGTCGTATGCTGCACATTCATACAGTTACAACCAATTACACTGACCATATATAAAGGGCTGGTTATTCCTCTAATGGCAAACTGCACAGATAAGAGGTCTATTTAATTTCAAGAAGATTGCGCTTTAATGAGATTCAAATTTATCTCTTGTTGTTTTAAATAAAATTTTTAACGGCGGTGTAAAGTGATTTAATTTGTTATGTTGTTCAAATATTAGTGCAGCATGTTATAAGCTTTAGTGCACATTAAATTCAACTAAGTGTATTCATATTGTAAACAAGGATTGTTACACTATGCATACTAAACTTATTAATAAAATGGACTTTACTAATGAAAAATGCACTTTTTCTTTTATGCCTAATTAGCTCAAACGTGTTTGCCCTAGAGCTACAAAAGTACCCTATAGTGTTAGAATCGCCGCTTGGTGAGCAAGTGACTATTGTCGAAAATCACGATAAAACACAAGCTTTAGTCAAAGTTGTAGGGGTAAACCACCCCATTGATGAAGTGGTGTTTTTAACTGATCTACTCCCACATGGTAGTATTCAAGCGTATAAATACACCTACGATGGTCAGCAGCGTGCGTTGGTTACCCGTGAGCAAGGTTACAGCTGTTGTAGTTATTCGTTATATTTACCGGATACCAGTAAAGCTATCTATTTATCTGAATTAAAAGACAAACGTAATAAAGCGATCAGTGAAGACACATACGCTCAATACAAAATGCAATTAGAAAAAGGTGTTCAAGCTCAGCTTGCATTATTTGATAGAGAACGAGCAATTGAAAACCTCGCATCTGCTTTAACAGATGCAGATGAAGAACTAGCCAAGCATTGTGGCCAAAATATCAAAACTAAAGTTAACTGGCATGAGTTGGATAATAGTACCTTACAAACCTATGCTGTAGGAGCATACTGTGCTCAAGTAGCAAATGTATTGGTAAAGCAATGTCAAAAATCAGCACTATTTAAGTCAAAAATAAAACCATTTAAATCTGTTGATTGTACTTTTAGCGACGAGCTGAAATTACGTCACACTCAAAACACTATTAACTTCAAAACAGCTCCAAAAGAGCCAAACCAAGTCCAGTTTGTAGAAGCCTATTTTAGGAATTTGTAATAACTTGCATCAATAAAAACGAGCCTAAGAAGGCTCGTTTTTATTTGCATTATTTATAACTAACCTGAACTCTGGATAATAAATCTATCTCCAGCGGCTACTTTCAACGCTAACTGCGTTAAATTTACTTGCAATAGGCTAGCTATTGACGCGTAAATTCGCCTTGTTATCGCTAAAAGTCTCCTGCTGGAGACTAATAAATATAATTGTGATTTAATATCAATACATTAGTACATCTCTTAACCAGAGTTCAGGTTAACTAAAGCTGCCATGCGTAGCTTAATTTTGTGAAGAATGTTCGTTGGTCTCTTTCTAGGTTTTTTAACCCATCATTTTGGAAACCTTTATCAGAATAACCGAGGAAAAATAAGGTCTGCGCATTTATCTTATATGAATACACTAGTTGGCTTCCATACTCTTTATTTAACTGGCTTACGCCAGAGTAATACGCATCTGGGTTTCTATCTATATCTTCAAACTGTAAGATCAGTTTGAGCATAGAGCGCATATTGAATTTATAATATACCCTCAGATCGGTTAAGTTCGCAGTGAATACGTTTTCACCTTGAGAATTATCTAGACGGTTATAGCTATGCTCAATTTGCACCTGCCAGTGGTCATTTATATCCCATGTCATTTCAGGCTCAATAATAAACTGATCACCCAGTTGTTCGTTACTGTAGTCAATTTTACTGCCAAACTCACTGTATAAATTAAGCGTTATGTCTTTAGTTGGTTTAAACCCGCTCCAAGCATAGCCAATATTTTGATTGTAAAAAGTATCATAGTAATTTTCTTTACGGTGGATAAAGCCAAACTCTAAAAATGATTGCATTTGACCTTTTAAGTAAATATACCCTTCATACTCTTCTTCTAGTAAAGTGCCGTCTTGCGCCCACGTTTTATCCCAATCTAAGTTATATGAATATTCCGTAACTAGATTATTCGCATCCAAGTACCATGATTGACCACCACCCACTAATGCTTTCTTATAATCAACTTTTGCTTGATAGCCTAAATCAGTGCGGTAGTCTTCGCCAATGTCTTCATAACTTGCAAATAATTTATAATCACGCTTTTCACGGGTAAACTCTACTTTATACGCTTGATCAGACTGCTCGTCTTCTAATCCATAAAAATCAACGAGGTATTTCGAGTTTTGGCTGTCAGAACTGGCTATTTGATAAAGTATGCTGTCGGTTTGATTAAACCAATAACTACCATCAAGCGAAACCACACTATTTTTGTAATTATCAGCTTCACGGTGTGTTGTTGTAAAACCTATTGTGCCTTTATCACCTATATCATATTGATAACGACCCACGGCAGATTTAGATTTTTCAGCTAAGTTTGCAAAACCAGAGCCCTGATTGGTAGGTAACAAAATACTGGTATTTTCATCATCCGCATACATAAATGCATAACTATGAGCGTCTGACTTACCTGTTATTTTTGCGCCGACTTTCGGCTGTGCAATTGTACGGGTATAAAGTAGCTCAAATAAGCTACTTTTAAAATATGACGCACCATCAAGAAAAAATGGACGTTTTTCAGCATAATAGATTGAATAAGTGGTATTAACATCAAGCTCTAAACTATCAGCTTCTACTTGTGAAAAATCAGGATTAATTGTTGCATTGATAACGGCGTCTTGGCTGATACCCCAACGTAGGTCTAACCCAGCCTCGGTATCAATGTCACCATTGCTCCAATCCCCAGGTACGGTATCTTTCACATCATGTCTAAGTGCTGTAACCGTTGGTGTTAACTGAATATTTTTACTTGGCTCCATGGCATTAAAACCAGTTATTTTGTCAAATTGACAGAAGCTGCATTTTACATCACGGTCAAAGCCCACATTCGCTAATTGGTACATTACATCGCGCGGATAGTTACGCCACACAGCAATACTCCATGTCATGTCCGCTTTGTTTTTTGGAAATCGCAATGCTGTAAAAGGAATACGCATTTCAACTACATACCCCTCGTCGGTTACTTGCCCAGCACTATCCCAAATCGCATTCCAAGATGGATCTTCACTCCAGCCATCGGTATCCGTCATGCGCATATCTCCCTGCGCACCTAATGGGTTAACATAGAACTCATAGCCTGTTCTTTCATCATTAAATGTATCTATCATTAAGGCAACGTTATCATCTGCCCATAACGTGTCTCGGTCACGTAATGCTGCTCTTATATTCTCAGGGTTATCGTCATAAGCCATAAACGCAACATATAAATATTGTCCATCTTCATATAAATACGCATCAGTTTTAACTGGAGGAACCCCTTTTTCGTTAGGTTCATTTTGATAAATTAATGGGATCAAAGTGGCCCTTTGCCAATGCGGCTCATCAAGTTCACCATCTAGGTCTATAGACTGTTCAATGTGGGCTAAAGTGAAGTGTTGTTTCTGGGCTATTGAATCCGCGCTAAAAATCAACACGCAGATGATCAGAAGAGTTTTTATTATTTGATTATAGTACTGCATAAACATCCATTTAGATTCGATTACTCAGAATAAGTAACTTAACGCGTGGATTGTAATTGAGCGAGGTACATTTGTTAACATTTTTATGGGTAAAATGTTAAATATAATAATAAATTCGCAGATATTTTTTAATCGGTTATGTTTCAATAAGCTTAAGCTTGTTTTGGACACCATTCCAATTGTCAGCATCACTCGGGGCAGACTTCACCTCAGTAATACGTGGCCAAATAAGGGCAAGCTCAGCATTAAGTTCTGTAAACTCGATTTGATCTTTCGGTAACTCATCTTCCTGATATATAGCCTCTGCTGGGCATTCAGGAACACATAAACCACAATCAATACAATCAATTGGGCTAATAGCCAGAAAATTAGGGCCTTCATAAAAAGCATCAGCAGGACACACAGCCACACAGTCAGTGTATTTACACTTTATACAATTTTCTGTGACTACAAATGCCATATTCAGTGTGCTCAAGGTTAATAAAATTTAATCGCAAGATCATACCCAACCACAGCAAAAATACAATAAATAATCACTGCCATCAGCGCTTAAATTAACGTAAAATACTTATATATTGTGAGCATAGCTGAAGAGTTATTGCTAAGACACCTAACAGAGATTAAATATGATACGTTTAACCGAAATAAAGCTACCGCTTGATCATGACGAGAATGCCCTACAACAGGCAATTTTAACCAAACTAGGCATAGAAAAAGCGCAGTTAAATAGCTTTAATGTATTTAAACGTGGTTATGATGCAAGAAAGAAAACCGCTATCTTACTAATATATACCCTAGATATTGATGTTGAAAATGAAGCCATTTTGCTCGAAAAATTCAGTAAAGACCAACATGTAAAAACAGCCCCCGATACACGCTACAAGTTTGTTGCTCAAGCACCAGCCAGTTTAAACCAAAGACCAGTAGTTATTGGTTTTGGCCCGTGTGGTTTATTTGCTGGATTAGTACTAGCACAAATGGGCTTTAAACCCATCATTTTAGAGCGTGGCAAAGAAGTAAGGGAGCGAACAAAAGATACCTTTGGTTTTTGGCGAAAACGTACCTTAAATACAGAATCAAATGTTCAGTTTGGTGAAGGCGGCGCTGGTACTTTTTCAGATGGTAAATTATACAGCCAAGTTAAAGATCCTAAACACTATGGCCGTAAAGTTATTACCGAGTTTGTTGAAGCCGGTGCACCCGAAGAAATTATGTATGTCAGCAAGCCCCATATCGGGACCTTTAAATTAGTCACTATGATTGAAAAAATGCGTGCTCGTATTGAAGAGCTTGGCGGTGAAATACGTTTTAGCACTCGCGTTGACGATATCTTACTCGATGAAGGACAAGTTACAGGTTTAAAACTCTCTTCGGGTGAACAAATTGACACCCAGTATGTTGTACTTGCTGTGGGTCACAGTGCACGTGATACATTTAAAATGGTCCATGACAAAGGTATTTATGTTGAAGCTAAGCCTTTTTCTGTCGGTTTTAGAATCGAACATAAGCAGTCAATGATTGACGAATGCCGTTTTGGTGATAATGCCGGAAACCCAATTTTAGGCGCAGCTGATTATAAACTTGTTCATCACTGTGATAATGGCCGCACCGTTTATAGTTTTTGTATGTGCCCAGGCGGCACTGTAGTTGCTGCAACCTCAGAAGAAGGTCGCGTTGTAACCAATGGTATGAGTCAATACTCGCGTAATGAACGAAATGCAAACAGCGCAATTGTTGTTGGTATTTCGCCTGAAAAAGATTTTCCAGGTCATCCACTTGCAGGCATAGATTTGCAGCGTAAATTAGAAGAGCAAGCTTATGAACTTGGCGGAAGTAACTACGATGCACCAGCGCAATTAATTGGCGATTTCTTAAAAGGAAAAGATTCAAGTGATATCGGTGATGTGAAGCCCTCTTATACTCCCGGCATTAAGCTCACTGATTTAGGAAACGTTTTGCCTAAATTTGCTATTGCAGCAATTCGAGAAGCCATCCCTGCATTTAACAAACAAATTCGTGGGTTTTCTACCAATGATGGCCTGTTAACTGGTGTGGAAACACGGACCTCTTCACCTATTTGTATCAAACGCGATAAAACCATGCAGAGTATTAATACCCAAGGTTTGTACCCTGCAGGTGAAGGTGCGGGTTATGCAGGTGGTATTCTATCGGCGGGTATTGATGGCATCAAAGCAGCCGAAGCACTTGCATTATCAATGCTTGAAAAGCATAGCTAAACATAGCCTTGACTCACACTACTTGAGTCAGTT